>PDQT01000254.1 GCA_002747875.1 bacterium DOLZORAL124_64_63 | reverse complement strand
CCCCGGAGAAAACCCCGGGGCCGTTGGGCGCGGTTCCAGCGAACCGATGGTTTGTCAGACTACTTGATCAGGGTCATGACCCGCGTCTCGCTGAAGCTGGGGGTGCGCAGACGGTAGAAGTAGGCGCCCGAAGCCATGGCGGCTCCGTTGGCGTCGCGACCCGTCCAGATCACCTCGTGGGGACCCTCGCCCATCATTTCACTGACCAGGGTCTTGACCAGCTTGCCGTCCAGCGAGTAGATGCTCAGCTCGGCGTGCTCAGCGGCGGGCAGGCTGAAGCTGATCTTGGTGCTGGGGTTGAAGGGGTTGGGATAGTTGGCCTTCAGGTGGTGCGCGGCGGTCACCTGGCCATCGACGGCGGACAGGGCGTCGTCGATGTTCTTCAGGAAGTCGGTGCCGGCCTGGATCACCTTGCCGGTGTCCTTGTCCTGCACATAGACGGTGGCGCGCAGGTTGTCATAGTTCCAGCTGTTGGTCAGCGGCGTGTCCAGGGTGAAGCTGTGCGTGCCCAGGCTGGTGTCCACATCCAGCCCCGTGGTGTTGGGGTAGATATGGCGCATGGCCTGGTAGTGATGGGTCTCACCGTTACCGCCAGCGTAGTAGACGTTGTCCTCGGTGATGAAAGCGTACAGCTTGAAGTTCTCGATGGGCATCATCATTTCCACGATGTTCACATTCACCGTCAGCTCATCGGTCTCGTCGTTGAAGGCCAGGCCGATATTCAGCGGGCTCTTCAACTGCAGCGCCGTGTTGTAGGCGTTGGCGTAGCTTGACGGAGCGCCGATGCCTTCGCCATCCATGAACATGGAGGGCACACCGTTGACGCCGTACTCGGAAGTCATGGCCGAAGACTGGCCGGGGTTGGCGCTGTAAATGGCGTCGGCACCGGGCCACGACACATGGATGCGCGCCAGGGCGGCGGTGTTGCCGTACTGCGGGTACAGGGCGTCCAGAGTCTGGTTGGCCGCCACGCAGGGGCCGCAACCGGCGTTGGTGAACAGCAGCCCCATGGGCACGTGCGGCTGGGAGTAGGCCGTGTTGTAGACGGAGCGGGTATCGTTGGCGGGAATCTCGTCACCTTCCATGTCGGTTGTCGCGCGCAGCTCGATCAGGTGCCCCGAGCTGACCGTGAAATCGGAGAAGCTGAGGCTCTGGGTCGCGTCGGAAGCCAGACCGGTGATGGCCTGGGTTTCGGTGTAGACCACGTTGCCGGACTCGAGGATTTCCAGGATGACATCGAAATCCGCCGTCTCGGTGCCGTTGTTGTAGACGGAAACCTGGGGCGTGAAGACATCGCCGTCATTGTAGGAAACGTTGCTGGGGGTGACGGAGGTGGGCGTCACGTCGCCACCGGCGCCGACCAGTTCGAAGACCTTCACATCGTCAACGAACCAGATATCCGCATGGTCGCCCACGTAACGGAAGGCCACGTACACCGTGGGCTCGCCGGCATAGGCGCTCAGGTCGACCTCGACCTGGTCACCGTCGAAGCCGCCGATGGTATGGTTTTCCGGGGTCATCTCGGCGACGACCTCGAAGGCGTCGGGGTCGGTCTGGCTGGTGGTGCTGACCATGATGTAGTGGGTGCCGCCACGGGAGGCCCAGTTGCTCTCGTCCTCGTACCAGCCCACACGGGGCATCAGGTTGTAGGAGAAATCGAGGGCGGGAGTGACCAGGTATTCATCCTGGGCGTTGCCGGCGGAACCGTTGCGCATGAAGGCACTGGCCTGGCCGGAGTGCTGGTAGGACACGGTCCGGGACCAGCTGTAGGAAGAACCGAGGTGGATTTTCACCCAGCCCGGGGGCGGGAACCCGACGCTTTCGAAGCCTTCGACAAGCAGGTCGACGGTGGGCTGGCTCTGGATTTCGCCGGAACCATCACCGGCCAGGGCCAGGGCGGGCAAGATCAGGACGAAGAGGGCCAGCAGGAACACGGGGCGATAACGACAACAATTCATGGGTTTCCCCCAGGGGTTTGAGTTTGGGTTTGAGTTTGGGTTCGAGTTTGGGTTTGGGTTTGGGTTCGAGTCCAGTTCCAGGGTCAAGGTGCGGACGGCGCACGTTGGTTCATCTCCGCGCATTCGCGCTGAAATTGGAAATTTGATTCTGCCAAGGCAAAAACCGCCGCGCCTGGGATGATTAAAGTGAATCGCATCATACCATATGATAATCCTCTTGAACAGAGGGTATTTTACAAGATGCGAAACTCGGATATTCTGCGTGCACTCCTCGCTCCCCCCTTCCCGACAGGCAGTTTGCATCCCGCAGTTTACATCCACGCCCGGGCGGTTTAGCTTATTCACCTTCCCCCAAGTCAAGCCCTGGCCCCCCGGCCGGTTGAAAGGCAGTACCCGACATGAGCGAAAAGCGCCACCCCGCCCCCGGCGTGGAAAACGTGGAAAACGCGGACAACACCGAATCCCTGGACTTCATCCGGACCCAGGTGAAAAACGACCTCGCCGCCGGCAAGAACGATGGCCGGGTCCACACGCGCTTCCCGCCCGAGCCCAACGGCTACCTGCACATCGGGCACGCCAAGAGCATCGTCCTGAACAGCGGCGTGGCGGATGAATTCGGTGGCCGGTTCAACCTGCGTTTCGACGACACCAACCCCGAGAAGGAGGACACGGAATACGTGAACTCCATCAAGGAAGACATCCGCTGGCTGGGTGCCGACTGGGAGGACCGGGAGTTCTACGCCTCGGACTATTTCGAGCAGCTTTATGAATGGGCCCGGCACCTGATCCGCACGGGCAAGGCCTATGTCTGCAGCCTGAACCTGGAACAGATCCGCGAGTACCGGGGCACCGTCACCGAACCGGGCCGCCCCAGCCCGGACCGCGATCGGCCGGCCGAAGAAAGCCTGGAGCTGCTGGAAGGCATGCGCCGCGGCGATTTCGAGGAAGGCGCCTACACCCTGCGCGCGAAGATCGATATGGCCCACAGCAACATGAAGATGCGCGATCCGCTGATCTACCGCATCCGCAAGGTGCACCACCACCGCACGGGCGACGCTTGGAAGATCTACCCCATGTACGACTTCGCCCACGGCCAGAGCGACGCCATCGAGGGCATCACCCACAGCATCTGCACCCTGGAATTCGAGGTGAACCGGCCCCTGTACGAGTGGTTCATCGAGAACCTGCCCGTGCCCCACAAGCCCCGGCAGATCGAATTCGCGCGCCTGAACCTGACCTACACCGTCATGAGCAAGCGCAAGCTGCTGCAGCTGGTGACCGAGGGCCACGTCACGGGCTGGGACGATCCCCGCATGCCCACCATCAGCGGCCTGCGCCGACTGGGCTACACCCCGCAAAGCATCCGGCGCTTCTGCGATCGCATCGGGGTGGCCAAGCGGGACAGCACCGTGGATCTGGATCTGCTGAAGTGGTCCCTGCGCAACGAGCTGAACCAGACCGCGACGCGCTACATGGGCGTGCTGCGCCCCCTGAAGGTGGTGCTGACCAACTACCCGGAAGGCCAAGTCGAAGACATCGAATGCGTCAACAACCCCGAGGACGAGAGCGCCGGCACCCGCATGGTGCCCTTCAGCCGCGAGCTGTATATCGAGCAAGAAGACTTCCGCGAGGAAGCGCCGCGCAAGTACTTCCGCCTGAAACCCGGCAGCGAGGTGCGTCTCAAGCACGCCTACTTCATCACCTGCGACGAGGTGATCAAGGATGAGAACGGCGAGGTCGTGGAACTGCGCTGCAGCTATGATCCGGCCAGCCGCGGCGGCCAGAGCCCCGACGGACGCAAGGTGCGCGGCACCCTGCACTGGGTCAGCGCGCCCCACGCTGTCCAGGCCGAAGTGCGCCTGTACGACAATCTTTTCCGCGAACCCTTCCCCGAAGCCGAAGGGCATTTCCTGGAAAACCTGAACCCCGACAGCCTGGAAGTGCTGACGGAAGCCAAGCTGGAGCCCGCCATCGGCGAGGTGACGGCGGAGGATCGCTGGCAGTTCATGCGCCACGGCTACTTCTGCCTGGACGCGAAGGATTCGGCACCGGAGAAGCTGGTCATCAACCGCACCGTGACCCTGAAGGACAGCTGGGCCAAGATCGAGGCCAAAGGCAAGTAGCAAGCCCCATGGGCCGGTGGCCCGCTCTCGAGGGAGTGGCCGAATGACCGGGAACCGATATATTGGTTCTCCAGAATGAAGGAGGTGAGACCATGCCCCGCGAAGAACGCATTGCCCTGACGCGCTTTGCCAAGTCTGCCGGCTGAGCGGCCAAACTCAGTCCGGGGGACTTGAGCCAGATTCTAGAGCCCATCAAGGCCGCCAACCCGGCCGACCTGCTGGTCGGTTTCGAGAAAGCGGACGATGCCGCCGTGTACCGTCAGGACGCGGAGCGGGCCATTGTCTCCACCGCCGACTTCATCACCCCGGTGGTGGACGACGCCCACACCTTCGGGCGTGTGGCCGCCGCCAATTCCCTGAGCGACGTGTACGCCATGGGCGGATCTCCGCTGATGGCCCTGAACCTGCTGGGGTGCCCCCCGGTGGGCGTGCCCAACCAGACCTTGGTCGACATCCTGGCCGGTGGCGCCGAAGTCTGCCGTGAAGCCGGCTGCGCCGTGGCCGGCGGGCACACCGTGCGGGACGACGAGATCAAGTTCGGGCTCAGCGTCACCGGCCAGGTGCACCCTGACCGCATCCTGCGCAACAGCACCGCCTGTCCGGGCGATCGTCTGGTCCTGACCAAACCCCTGGGCACCGGCGCCCTGGTGGCCGCCCTGAAGAAGAACCAGGTGGATGCCGCCGGTTACGACGCCCTGGTGGCCGGCATGACCGGCCTGAACCGCTGCGGCGCGCGCCTGCATGAGGTGGGGGCCACCGCCTGCACCGATGTGACGGGGTTCGGGCTCAGCGGGCATGCCCTGGAAATGGCCCGGGGCTCGGGCACGCAACTCTGCATCACGACCTCCGCCCTGCCCCTGCTGCCGAACGCCGTGGCCCTTTGCGCCGCGGGCTTCACCTGCGGCGGGACCCGCTCCAACGCCTCCTTCACCGGCCAGGCCATCCACTTCGCCGCCGATCTGGAAGACGGCATGATCGGCCTGGTGCACGACCCCCAGACCAGCGGCGGCCTGCTTTTCAGCGTGCCGGCCGACAGGCTGGACGAGGCCCTGGATCTGTTGCGGGCTGAAGGGACCCTGTCCCGGGCGGTGATCGGTGAGGTACGGCCGAGGGAGGCCGACGCTCCCTGGCTCCGCTTCTCCCGTTGAAGCCCCTAGTGGGCAATAAGATATATAGCTAAACCATGAACGGGCTGGACCGATGAAGCAGGGGTAGCCTTCAATCCAAGGAGTTGCCGTGGCCACCGTAGCTCAAAAATCTCTGCTCGATGTTCACCCCAGGGAGCTGAAGGGGATCATTCAGGAAATCCCCACCCTGCCCATCGTCTATCAGGAACTTTTCCAGAAAATGCAGGACCCCAAGATCGGCGTTCCTCAGGTCGCCGAGATCATCTCCCAGGACCAGGCTTTGACGGCCAAGATCCTGCATCTGGTCAATTCCGCCTTTTACGGCTATAGCAAGCAGATCACGACCATCAGCCGGGCCGTGGTCATCCTGGGCTTCCAGGCCGTGCGCAGCGCCGCCCTGGCCATCAGCGTCTTCGACTACTTCAACGGTGAGGATGACAGCCAGATCGATATGACGGAGTTCTGGCACCACAGCATTGCCACGGCCAGCATCTGCAAGATCCTGGCGGCGGAGGCCAAGATCAACCAGCGGGAGGAAGCCTTCGTGGTGGGCCTGCTGCACGACACGGGCAAACTCATCGAGAAGCGCTACTTCAGCAATGATTTCGACGAGCTGGTCAACGTGGCCCAGGAGCAGCACCTGACTTGGTACGAGGCCGAGAAGGCGCTTTTCCAGATCAACCACGCCATCATCGGCAAAGCCGTTTTTCGGGCCTGGAATTTTCCGCCCAGCGTGGTGGACGCGGTCCAGTTCCACCACACCCCCGACAGCTCCGCCAAGTACCCGCAACTGGCGGCTTTGGCCCACCTGGGCGACTACATGAGCTACCCTCTGGGTTATGCCGCTCCCGGCGCCTACCCTCCCGAAGGCTGCGATCCCTCGGCCCTGAAAACCCTGGGCATTACCCTGGACGATTGCCAGCGCCTGGTGCCGAAGATCCGGGAAGACATCGAAGCCAGCATGGAAATTCTCAAGTTGGTCTGATTTCCCCCCGCACCTGTACAGGCCAGCGGCCATGGCTTATGATGGGCGGCCATGACCCTCAGTCCTTCTTGTCCGGAGCCAAACTTTTGACCGCCACACCCCACGCCCGCGCCCAAGCCCACACCACCCTCAAGATCCTCTTCGTGGGGGATATGCACCTTGGAGTGCTGCCCCGGCATCTGCCGGCGGAGCTGGTGCGGGACCGGCGTTTGGAGCCCCACCTCTTGGGGCCGGCCGCCGCCTGGCGCCGCGTGGTGCGGGCGGCCTTGGAGCACCAGGTCCACGCCGTGGCCCTCGCGGGCGATCTGGTGGATAGCCGGAACGATCTTTTCGAGGCCTACGGCCCCCTGGAAGAAGGTTGCCGCAACCTGACCAACGCCGGCATTCCGGTGATCGCCGTGGCCGGCAACCACGACACCACGGTTCTGCCCCGGCTGGCCAACCTCCTGGAAGACCTGCACCTGCTGGGCCCGGACGGCACCTGGACCACCTTTGACGTGCAAGGCCCCGCCGGCCTGGCCGCGCGCCTGGTGGGCTGGTCCTTTCCCCGCCCCCATGTGGAGACCAGCCCCCTGGCCGAAGCCCCGCCCTCCGCGCATCCCACGTTGCCCACCTTCGGCCTGCTGCACGCGGATCTGGACCAGGCCACCAGCCGTTACGCTCCGGTCCGCACCGCCGAACTGTTGAGCACCGGTTATCGGGGCTGGTTCCTGGGCCATATCCATCGGCCCGACACGCCCCGCACCGACGGCCATCCCTTCTACCTGGGGTCGGTGGTGGGCCGGCATCCCGGCGAGACGGGCGCGCGCGGCCCCGTCCTGGTGGAGCTGGACGTGGCCGGAGGCCTGCTCGCCCGGCGACTGAATCTGGCCCCCCTGCGCTGGGAAAATCTGGACGTGCCCGTGGGCGAGATGGAACAGGCCACGGAGGAAGAGCTCCTGCCCCGGTTGCTGGCCGCCGTCCAGAACCACAGCCAGGAGCTGGGCGCCGCGCTGGACCGGACCCTGGCCGTGGGCTTCCGGCTGCGCCTGACGGGCGTGACGCCCCTGGCGCCCCAGCTGCGCCAAGCTCTGGAGCGCCTTCGCGCGGAAGCCCCCTCCCTGGTCGTGGACCGCGGCGACACGGTGCTCTTCATCGACCGCGTCACCGAAGACCTGGCCCAGCCCCTGGACCTGGCGGATCTGGCCCGCTTCCCCGATCCGGCCGGCCTGCTGGCCCGGCGCATCCTGGTTCTGGAGGGAGGCGGCGACCCCGTGCCCGGGATCGAGGATGCCGACGCCGAACGGGAGCGCCTGCTGCGCCTGGGGCAAGAAGCCATCGGTACAGGAGCCATCGGTACAGGAGCCATCGGTACAGGGGCCATCGGCACGTCGGCCCAACAGAGCGCCTTCCAGAAACAGGGGTCCGCTCTTGCGCCCGAGGAAATCCGGCAGCGCCTGGTGACGACCGGACGCCGGGCCCTGGAAGAGATCCTCGCCACCAAGGAGGCCGGGCATGCGGCTGATTGAGCTGAACGCGCGGCGCCTGCCCGGCATCCCCCATGGTTTCCAGGTGGAGGCGGCCCCCGGCGTGAATGTCATCACCGGGCCCAACGGGTCGGGCAAGTCCAGCCTGACGCGGGCCATCCGCAGCCTCTTCTGGCCCGGCATCCCCACCGGCGCGCCCTTCTCCGTGGAGGCCCGCTTCCAGGACGAGGCCATCGTCTGGCAAGCGGCTCGGGAAGACGGGCGTCCCCCGCGCTGGTGGCGGGACGGGGCGGAACATCCCGCCCCCACGGTGCCCGGCGAGACCCTGCAACGCTGCTACGAGATGGGCATCCTGGATCTGGTCCTGCCATCCGGCGGCGAGGTTGAACGGGAGCTGGCGGCCATCATCAACCGCGAGATCAGCGGTGGCGTGGATCTGGTGGCCACCGCCAGGACCCTTTTTCCCGACCGCAGGGCCCTGGCCACCCGGCGGCAACGGAATTGGCAGGAAGCCCGTCGCCTGCTGGCGGAACGGCAACAGGAACAACGCCGCCTGGCCGCCGAAGAGAGGCAGCTGGCGGAGCTGCGCCGACAAAGCGCCGCCGGTCGCCTGGCCGCCGACCACCTGCCCTGGTGGCGGGACTTCGTCCAGCATGCCGAGGCCGCCGAGCGGATGGGGGAACTGCAAGTCCGGCTGGCCTCGTTCCCTGCCGCCATGGACCGCGTCCGCGCCGACGATGCCCAAACCCTGGCCCGTCTGCAACAAGAACAGTCCGCCAACCGCCATGCCCAGGAAGAGGCCGCCGACCGCCTGCAGCAAGCCCGCGCGGCCATGCTTGAACAGAACAGACCTGAAGCCGACCTGGAAAGCGTGGCCCGCTACTGCGAAGCCTTGGCCACCCTGGAGCAGCGGCGCGGGAATACCGCCGCGGAACGGGTTCGCGCCGAGGCGCGCCTGGAACAGGCTCGCCGTGATCTGGCCCCCGGCCAGGACCAGGAAATAGGCACCCCCGCGGCCGAGGCCTACGACCAGCTGGCCCGCGCCTTTGCCCGCCTGGCCGAGCGCGAGGGTCGCAAAGAGGGCCTGGACAACCTGCTGCAATGGCCCGAATGGGAAACAGATCCGCGGGCCGAGGGTGCCGCCGCCCGGCGGGACCATCTGCGCTCGCTGCTTCTGCTTACGTCGCCGGACCGCGGCCCTGTTCCCTGGCTCTTCTGGCTCTCCGGGCTGGTGGCCCTCATCGCCTTGGGCGGTGGTGTTTGGGAAATCCTGGACGGCCGCTGGCCCCTGGGCCCCATCCTCGCGGTGGCGGGGCTGGTGGGTCTGGGGAACCTGGTCGGGGCGGAGAGGAAACGGCGCAAGCACCGGTCGGCCCACGCCGCCAGGCAAGGGGAAATCCTTTCCGCCGCGCAAGCCGCGGGCCTGGGCCTTGACCAGGATGAAAGCCCCGCGGAAATAGCCCGCCTGCTGGAAGAGCAGATCGCCCTGCTCAGCACCACCGCGGCCCGCGACCAGTGGCGCGCCTTCCTGGAAGGCCGTCGCCGGACACTGACCACGGAAACGGGCGAAGCGGCCGAGGCCCTGGCCCGGTTGCGGCGCGACCACGGCCTGGAACTGGAGTTGGAAGACCCCGATCTGCTGAACCTGCTGCAGGCGCTGCCCCGCTACCGGGCCGCCCGGGACGAGGCCGCCGCCCTGGCCGCCGAAGAGCAACAACAGCAGGAAGAGCGCGACCGCCTGCTGGCCCGGCTGGGCGCGGAGCTGGCCCCCTTCGGCGAGGACGCCCCGCCCGATCTGGTCAAGGCCCAGGCCGCCCTGCAGCGGGCGCGCCGCAAGGTCGAGCTGCTCCGCGAAAGGCAACAGGCCGTCAGCCGAGAAGAGGCGTCTCTGCGGGAGAAGCAGCGGGAGGGGAAGCGTCTGCAGGAGGACTGGGAAGCCCTCCGCCGGCGCCTGAACGCGCCCGCCGAAGGCCTGCGCGTGACCGTGGAATCCCTGGTGAGCCAGAGGCCCGCCTGGCAGGAGGCGCAGGAGGCGGTGGCCGGGCAGCGCGCCGTGCTGGCCACCCTGGAAACCCGTCTCCAAAACCCGCCCGCCGGGCTGGACCCGGCCGCAGCGGAGCGGAAGGACGAGAAGGAACTGGCGGAACTGCTGGAAGATTTGCGGACGCGGGCCGCCGAGTCCGAGGCGCTGACCGTCCAGATTGCCCAGGTGGAGCAGCGCATCCACGACGCCCGTCGGGCCCACAAGGTGGCCGAGGCCACCGCCGCCGAGGACGCCGCCCGCGAAGAGTTGGCGGAACTGCGCCGAGAAATGCAGGACGCCGCCTTGGGGCGCCTCTTGCTGGAGGATGTGGAGCGCTCCCACCAGCGGGCCACCCGCCCGCGGGTACTGGAGCAGGCGGGTCACCTGTTCCGCCAGTTCACCGGCGATCTTTACGAACTGCGCGTGGTGCCCGGCCCCGATCGCCAAGGGCTATTCGTGGCCCACGATCTGCAAGCGGGCGTGAACCTGGGTCTGGCCGAGATATCCGACGGCACCCGGGCCCAGCTTCTGCTGGCCGTCCGGCTGGCCTTCATCACCGAGAACGAAGCGGGCGCGCGGCCGCCCCTTTTCCTGGACGAGAGCCTGACCGCCAGCGACCCGGGCCGCTTTGCCGCCATCGCCCGCAACCTGACGCGCTGGGCCGACACACACCAGCGCCAGGTGTTCTATCTCACCAGCCAACCGGCGGATGCCGCCGCCTGGCAGCAGGCCATGGCCGAGGCGGACCTGCCCGCCGCGCGCGTCATCGACCTGGCGGCCCGGCGCGGATTGGCCGCCGCCGCGGAACTGCCGCCGCCGGTGGTGGCGACCCGCCCCATCCCCGCACCCGGACAGCGCGACGCCACCGCCTACGCCCGCGCCCTGCAGGTGCCCGTTCTGGACCCCTGGCGCGCCGCCGGCGAGGCCCACCTCTGGTACCTGCTGCACGATGAACCCGAGGAACTGCACCGACTCCTACTGGCGGCCACCCCCACCTTGGGTCTGTACCGCGCGCGCCGGGATCAGTTGCCTGTCCTGGCGCGGATGGAACCCACGGAACTGGCGCGCATCGACGCCCGGGGCACCGCCCTGGAGACCTTTCTGCCCCTGTGGCGGATTGGGCGCAGCCGCCCCCTGCCCGCCCATGAACTGGAAAGCAGCAAGCTGATCAGTGAGAGTTTCCTGCCCCGTTGCCTTGACGCGCTGGCGGCCCGGCAGGGCGACGCGCACCTGTTCCTGCAGGACCTGCGACAGGGCCGGGTGCCCCGTTTCCGCAGGGCCGTCATCCCCAAGCTGGAAGAGTTTTGCGAGCGGGAGGGATTTCTGGACAAGCGCGAGCCCTTGGCGCTGGAGGCTTTGCTGGGCCGCTTGCAGTCCCAGCTGCTGGGTCAAATCCGCCGAGACCACCTGACCATACAAGAAACCCGCCACCTGGCGGAAACCTGGTGGCGGGTTCTGGAATCGGACGGAACGGCAGGAGAGGTTACCGACCGTTCTTCTTGATCATGTCGCTGAGATTGACATGGTCCTCCAGCCGTTCCAGCAGGATTTGTCGGGTCAGGGAACAGGCCTCGCTGATCTTGGCGGACCGCAGACTGTAATAGACGTTGATGCCGTCCTTGCGCGTGTTGACCACGCCGGCCTGCCTCAAGACCGCCAGATGCTGGGAGGTGTTCGCCTTGGGAATCTCCAGCATCTCCGCCAACTGGTTGACGGAAATCTCATCCCGTTCCTTCAGGATATCGAGGATTTCCAACCGCTTGGGGTTGGACAGGGTCTTGCAGAGTTCCGCCTGCATTTCGTATAGCTTCTTTTCCATCGTCTCAACCTCGAGAATACGGCAAGGGAGATGGGATTTCCTTTGCCAAAGAACAGAAAATCCAAACCTGTTGATCGGTTGACAGGTTAGCATCAATTTCGCGAAAGTCAAATTTATTTTATGCACAGTTGCATAACTAATGCCTAAATTGAGCGATTCCCTTCCAGAAACCCCGATGCCCTTTGGTTTTTATGATGACCGCGGCTCAATCAATGACAACTCTGGGACCAAGCTAAGCGCCACATGCGCAAATTCAACGGTGTTCCGAAAGAGCAGTTCGGGCTATATTTGAAGGAATGTGAATGGCGTTTCAACACACCTGACCCAAAACGCCAGTTAACACAGCTAAGACAGTGGGTTAGGAAAAATATAGGCTAGTTATATAGGACAGCCCCCTCAGTTGTATCAAGGAAGAAAGGTAACCAAATGGGCAATTCTCTACTCTATCTCAAGTTTTCACCCCGCGAGGCATCTGTTTCGTCGGCTCTGGGAGATCATTTTTTGTCACAATGGCAAACCCACAACTCGGCAGCCGATGTTGTCACACGTCACTTGGGGGTGACGCCACTGGCAGGTCCAACCGAAGAATGGATCACGGCCAATATGACACCCGAAAACGAACGGGATGCTAGCCAACAATCGCTTTTGGCGGATAGTGATGAAATCATCGAACAGATTCTTGCAGCGGATCGCATCCTGATTGCGACACCGATGTTCAACTTTTCTGTTCCATGGCACCTCAAGGCATTCATTGACAATATTGTGCGCGTCAACAAGACGTTTTCGTTTGATCCAGAGGCAGGGTTCGGACCGCTGTTGAATCCCAGCAAAAAAGTCAAAGTCATCTGGACCTCGGCAGGAACCTACGAACCTGGCACTCCGTTCCACCCATTTGAT
>PDQT01000206.1 GCA_002747875.1 bacterium DOLZORAL124_64_63 | reverse complement strand
CCGGGTTCATCCCGCTCTCAGGCACCCATATCATCCAATTTCTGGACCTTGGGAGCCTTGATCAGCACCAGCATCATCTTGAACGGTTTGAGGGCCGTCAGCGAGTGGGGAATGCCGGCGGGCATCACCACGGCCTGGCCCGCCTCGAGCACATGCTTCTCATCGCCGATGGTGATCTCCACCTGGCCGTCCAGGATATTGGCCATGGCGTCACCGGGTGCCGAATGGGTCTTCAGCCCTTCGCCCTCGTCGATGGCGAAAAGCGTCACGCCAACGCCGGTTTGCTGACTCAGGGTGAGGCTGGCCACCTTGCCCTTCTGGTAGTCCACAAGACCCGCCAGATCATAGACCTGGGAATGTTCAATATTCTTGAATAACGATGCCATCGTTTTCTCCTCATTCATTGATGGTGATTTGCAGCATCCGGAAGGAAGACAAGCCGCCCACCGCGTGCAGCACATGGGCGGGAACGGCCAGCGCCTCGCCGGCCTGGAGTCGGTGTTCCCGCTTGCCCATGGTGATGGTGGTTTCCCCTTCCAGCAAGTAATACATGGTCTCGCCCGGGTATTCTTCTTCGCTGACCGTTTCTCCGTCCGCGAAGCTGAACAGCGTCATGTGGACGTGCTCCGAATCGGCAAGCGACATGCTGACAACCTGGTGGGGTTGCGGTTCGATCAGGGCCGCCAGGGACGCCGGGGCGTCCGTGGGGATGTTTTTCAGGGTCGTTTTGGGCATTGTCTTGTCCTTTGTTTTCCGGTGCCTCATCTGCGGGATTACCTCCCCCGACACGCTGTTGATCAGGAGGCCACTATATACATGCGGACGAGGGTACCATAAAGCGGTCTGCTGCCGGATCTGCTACCGAGATGCTGCCGAAAAGCCGGCCGCGGTGCTGATCCGATCACCGGCAGGTACCCGCCGGCGGGTACCCGGCATCCCTCGTTCCCCGGCACCCGTTTCGCAAAAAAGCACCGCTCCCTCATTCCCGCTCCGAACCGTTGAACCTCCGCCCCCGGCTCTTCTTGAGATCCCCCCGGCGGCGCTTGTTCTCCAGCCTTTTGCGCCGGGATGCCGCGCTGGGGCGGGTTTTCCGGCGGACCTTGGGGGGCACCAGGGCGGAGCGCAGCAGGGCCGCCAGCCTTTGGCGGGCATCGTCGCGGTTGCGGCGCTGGCTGCGATGGGTGTCGCAGTGGACCAGCAGGTCTCCGTCGGCGGTGAGGCGGCTGGCCAGATTGCGGCGCGCCCGGTCGCGCTGGGATGGACTGAGTTGGGCCGAGGTCTCCAGATTCCAGCGCACGGTGACGCGGGTGTCCGTCTTGTTGACGTGCTGGCCGCCCGGCCCGGACGACCGGCTGGTGGTGATCTCCAGCTCCGTATCCGGCAGGCTCACCTGCCCGTTGATGATCAGGTCATCCGGCATGAGTCTCTCCATGGCCCGGATCATTCAGGAAAACCCGGGGTGAGGGGCGAAAGGCGATTTCCTCCTTATCTTAGCAGAGAAACAGCAACACCACACCTGGAGGTCCCCCCGTGATCATACGCAAACTGGACGGTATGCCCAACTTCAGCTTCCGCGTCTTCACCTCGGTGCCGGGCGGCCGGCAATACGAATAGGATCCAGCATGAGCGCACCCGACACCGCCCCCTCCAGCCGGGGTGTGGCAAGCTTCCTGGGCGCCATCGAGCGCGTCGGTAACGCCTTGCCCCATCCCGCCACCCTGTTCGCCAGCCTGGCCCTGATGGTGGTGCTCCTGTCCGGCCTGTTCGCCGGCCTGGGCATCGAAGCCCGGCATCCCGGCACCGGCGAGATCATCCGCCCCGTCAGCCTGCTCAGCATCCACGGGCTGCACCGCATCCTGACGGAGCTGATCACCAACTTCACCAGCTTCGCCCCCCTGGGCACGGTGCTGATCTCCATGATGGGCATCGGCATTGCCGAGCGCACCGGCCTGATCGGCGCCGCCCTGCGGCTGCTGGTCCTGTCGGCGCCGCGCGGGCTGCTGACCTTTCTGATCGTCTTTGCCGGCATCCTGAGCAACACCGCCAGCGAGGTGGGTTACGTGCTGCTGGTGCCGCTGGCGGCCATCATCTTCCAGACCGTGGGGCGGCATCCGCTGGCGGGTATGGCCGCGGCCTTTGCCGGGGTTTCAGGCGGGTACAGCGCCAACCTGTTGCTGGGCACCATCGACCCTCTGCTGAGCGGTCTGTCCGAAGAGGCGGCCCGCATCATCGATCCCGCCTACATCGTGAACCCCACCTGCAACTGGTACTTCATGATCGTCAGCACCTTCTTCATCAGCGCGGCGGGCACCTGGGTCACGGAGAAGATCGTGGTGCCGCGGCTGGGGGCCTACAAGGGCGCTGAAGAAGAGGAAGAGATGGGCGCCATCACTTCCGACGAGAAGCGCGGCCTGCTCTACGCTCTGGGCGCCAGCCTGGTGTTCAGCGCCTTCCTGCTGTGGGGCACGGTGCCGGCGGACGGTTTCCTGCGCGATCCCCAGACGGGCGACCTGCTGCGCAGCCCCTTCACCCAGGGCATCGTGGCGTTCATCTTCTTCGGGGCGGCGTTCGTGGGCGTGGCCTACGGCATCGGCGCGCGCACCGTGAAGAACGATGCCGAGGTGGTCGGCGGCATGGGCAAGAGCATGGAGACCCTGGGCATCTATATCGTGCTCTGCTTCTTCGCGGCCCAGTTCGTGGCCTTCTTCAAATGGACCAACCTGGGGCTGATCTTCGCCATCAAAGGAGCCGCCGCCCTGCAGGCCGCCGGGCTGGGCAACATCCCGCTGGTCATCAGCTTCGTCCTGCTGTCGGCGGTCATCAACCTGGCCATGGGCTCGGCCTCTGCCAAGTGGGCCATCATGGCGCCGGTGTTCATTCCCATGTTCATGCTGCTGGGCTACTCGCCGGAATTGGTGCAGGCCACATACCGCGTGGGAGACAGCGTGACCAATGTCATCTCGCCGTTGATGAGCTACTTCCCGCTGATCGTGGCGTTCATGAAGAAGTACGTGGACGACGCCGGCATCGGCACCGTGGTGGCCACCATGTTGCCCTACTCCATCACCTTCTTCTGCGTGTGGACGGTGCTGCTGATCGTGTGGCTGACGCTGGGGCTGCCGCTGGGGCCGGGGGCGGCGTTGATGATGGGCTGATCCCGCCGCAGGGCCGACATGATGTGACAAAAAAAGGGCGCTTCGGGTCTAGAGATCCGAAGTGTCCTTTTTGTCCCTTCCTCAGGAGATCATCATGAATCAGGAAACCGTCCAGCGGGCCCTAGACAGCGCCATCCCCCTTATCACCACGTACGGCATGCGCGTCATCGGTGCGGTGCTCATTCTCATCATCGGTCGGATCCTGGCCGGTGTCATCGGCAAGCTGGTGGGTAAAGCCCTGGAGCGCGGCAAGGTGGAGCTTAGCTTGCGCCACTTCCTTGTCAACCTGACCCGCATTGCCGTGCTGGTCTTTGCCGTGATCGCCGCCTTGGCCAAGTTCGGGATAGAAACCACCAGCTTCGTGGCCATTCTCGGCGCCGCCGGCTTCGCCATCGGTTTCGCCCTCCAGGGCAGCCTCAGCAACTTCGCGGCGGGCGTCATGATCATCATCTTCAAGCCCATCAAGGTGGGGGATCTGGTGAAGACCTGCGGCTACCTGGGAGAGGTGGAGGAAATTGGCCTGTTCGTGACGGTGATGAACACCCTGGACAACCAGCGGATCATCATTCCCAACGGCAAGCTGACCAGCGACGTGATCAACAACGTCAACGGCAACGGTCTGCGCCGTGTGGATCTGACGGCCGGCATCAGCTATGGCGATGACATGAACCTGGCCAAGAAATTGTGCATGGAGATTCTGGAAAACCACCCGCATGTGCTGCAGGACCCCGCGCCCCAGGTGGCCGTGGCCGAGATGGCGGACTCTTCGGTGAACCTGGTCGTTCGTCCCTGGTGCCATCCCGACCACTACTGGGATATCCACTTCGACGTGACGCAGAGCATCAAGGAAGCCTTCGACGCCAACGGCATCACCATCCCCTTCCCCCAGCGGGAAGTGTGGAACCGGATGATCGAGGAAGCCTCCTGATCCAAAGCGGCATATCTTGCCAAACCGGCGGTTCCTAAGGAGGGGGGGGCCGCCGGCCTTTTTATGGCGCAGGGGTTGACGCTATCCGCCCCGCAGACCACGAACCCGGGCATGGTTCCAGCGAACCGGGCGGCGCCTAGCCCATCCCCGTCAACACGATATCCAGTGCCGAAAGCGCGCCGATGACCCACAGGAAAGGGTGCATGCCCCGCCCGTGGCCGGCCGCTATGGTCGTCACGATGTAGGCCACGAAGCCGAAGGCCAGCCCCATGCTGATGCTGTAGGTCAGGGGCATCAGGATGATGGTCAGGAAGGCGGGAATGCCGATCTCCAGCTTCCGGAAATCAATATTCTTCACGTTGCGGAACATGTGCACGCCCACGATGATCAGCGCCGGGGCCGTGGCGAAGCCGGGCACGATACCGATCAGCGGCGTCAAGAAGAGCGCCACCAGGAACAGCAGACCCGTGGCCATGTTGGCCAAGCCCGTGCGTCCGCCCGCGGCGATGCCCGCGCCCGACTCGATGTACGTGGTGGTGGTGCTGGTGCCCATCAGCGCTCCGGCGATGGTGGCCACGGCGTCGGCCTCCAGCACGCGATCGATCTTCTCGATGCGGCCGTCTTCCTGCACCATGCCCGCCTCGTAGCTGCAGGCCACGATGGTCCCCACCGAATCGAAAAGATCCACGAACATGAAGGAGAAGATGGCGCCCCACATGCCCCACTTCAGCGCGCCCAGCACATCCATCTTCAGCAGGATGGGCGCGGGGCTGGGCGGGGTCCCCACCAGGGACGCCGGCAGGGCCACGTCCTTGAACAGAACACCCAACACGGTGGTCAGGACGATGCCCATGAGGATGGACCCCCGCACTTTGCGGATCTCCAGCACGGTGATCAGCAGCAGACCGGCCAGCCCCAGCAGGACCGGCCGCTCCAGCGTGCCCAGGCCCACCAGCACCGCATCGTTCTTGACGATCAGCCCCAGGCTCTGCATGCCGATGAACGTGATGAAGAGCCCGATGCCCGCCGCGATGGCCAGCCGCATCTCCAGGGGAATGGCCGCGATCACGTAGCGCCGCACGCCCAACACCGTCAGCAGGAAAAACATCACGCCCGAGACCAGGACCACACCCAACGCCGTCTGCCAGGTGACACCCCCGCCCAGCACCAGGGTGTAGGCGAAGAAGGCGTTCAGCCCCATGCCCGGCGCCATGGCGAACGGCACGTTGGCCCACAGGCCGGCCAGGATGGTGCCCAGGGCCGATGCCAGAATGGTCACCGTGATCAGGGCCCCCTTGTCCATACCCGTGGCGCTCAGGATGTTGGGGTTCACGAAGATGATGTACCCCATGGTCAGGAAGGTGGTCACGCCCGCGGCCAGTTCACGGCCGGGGGTGGTGTCGTGCTGTTTGAGCTTGAAGAGGCGTTCGAGCATGAGCGTTCCTCTCTGACCCGATTTGGCGGGGTCTGGCAGGGAGCATGGACGGAGCATGGACAATAGCGCACTCTTGGCCCAGCCTACCCGATCCGGCGGGAAACCGCACCGAAAAATCCGGGCGGTTTCCCCCTTTCTCGCCGCTACTCCACGGGCACGGGCGGCTCCGCCCCCTCCGCCTCCTCATCGCCCAGCACATAGTGCCGGAACCACTGCAGCTCACGCGTCTGGTAGTCGATCATGTGGCTGGGCGTGTTGATGCCGTGCCCCTCGCCCGGGTACAGCACCAGACGACTGGGCACGCCGTTCATCTGCAGGTAGCTGAACATCTCGATGCTCTGCCGCGGGTCCACCGGGTGGTCCTCCGTGCCGTGCATGATCAGCGTGGGCGTGGTGATTCTGTTGGCGCGCGAGGCGGGGCTGTGTTCCCACATGCGCTGCAGGTCCGCGTCCCAGGGCCGGTCGTAGCTATCGATGAAGAGCTGCGGGTTGTTCTGCCCCATGGCCGACACGTAGTTCCAGATGCCGGCAATGCTGACCGCCGCCTTGAAACGCTCGGTGCGGCTGACCACCACGTTGGTCATCAGACCGCCGTAGCTGTAGCCCGTGAAGCCCAGGCGATCGGGATCCATGAAGCCCTCGGCCACCAGCGCGTCCACGGCGCGCATGATATCCTGGAAGTCGTCGGTGCCGAAGTTGCGGTGCACGCCGCGCAGGAACCGGGCGCCGTAGCCGGTGCCGCCGCGCGGATTCAGGATGAAGACAGCGAAGCCCTGCCGGCTGAGCACCTGCCACGGATAGCGAGAGGTCCAGGCGTTGCCGTAACGGTAGTAGGGGCCGCCGTGCATCTCGAAGATGCCGGGCAGCTTGTCGCCCTTCCGCGCGCCGGGCGGCAGGAAGAGGAAGCCTTCGACGAAGCCGCCGTCATGCCCCTCCAGGCGCATCAGTTTGGCGGGCTGCAGGTGGTATTCAGCCACGGCGTCGTTGACGCTGGCCACCTCGCGCATCTTCCGGCCGGGCTTGCCCACGAACAGGCTGCCGGGCTTGTCCAGAGCGCTTTCCAGATAGGCCAGGGTGCCGCCGGCGTAGGCCATGCCCACCATGTTGCCGTCCAGATCCGTCAGGGCCTTGACCTTTTTCGCGCGCGTGT
>PDQT01000084.1 GCA_002747875.1 bacterium DOLZORAL124_64_63 | reverse complement strand
TTGCGCGCCACCCGGTGCACTCCGGGCGGGGTCCCGCCGCTGCCGTCCCGGTTGTCCAGGCCCCGACTCGAGGTGGAGACGGTCCAGCCCCGTTCCGGACGGCCTGCCCGGACCAGCCAGAGGGCTTGCGCGGCACTGTCCACCAACAGCCACGGGCCGTCCGTGCTGCCACCACAATCTTCGATCATGCCCAGGCTTGTGGCGATCAGGGCGGGCAGCTGAGGGCCCGGCTGGGGGCGGTCGAAGGTGTTCATGGGCAGGGTCCTTGCGTCCGGTGAATCGACGGACCACCTTAGCCGTCGATAGAGTGATGATCCCCCCGTGAAAGGGGGCAATGGCCTGTTTATCCGGATCAGTCCGGGAGGGAACAATGTACGATATCGATGCGTCACTGGACAGACAGATCCTGGAGTTGATGAAGAACAAGCCGGCCGTGATCTTCGCCGAGGCCACGGACGCGCGCATCATCGAGGCGGCCTGCCACCTGCCCCGCTTCGTGCGGCCGGTTTTTCTGGCCGGCGAAGAAGCCGTCAAGGATGTGGTTCAGCGGGAACTGGGCCATGTGGATCCCTCCCGCATCGAGTTCACCCTTGCCGCCGGCCATTTCTGCGATCCGGCCAAGCGCACCGACCTGCTGGACGAGTTCGCCCGGGCCTTCACCGAATTGCCCACGCACATCAGCCGGGCCAAGAGCATGGATGAGGCGCGGCAGCTGGCCAGCGATCCCATCCGTTTCGGCATCATGGCCGTCAGGCAGGGGCACGCGGATATGGTGGTCGGCGGCATCGCCCATGAGCCGCGCGATTATTTCCGGCCCATGATCCGGCTGCTGGCCAAGCAGGAAATCCTCTCCGAGGCGGGCGTGTTCATCCTGCCGGACAGCCATCCGGAAGGTATCTTCCCCCACAACATCCTGGTTGTGGGCGACGTGGGCGCCAACGGCACCATGAACCCGGAAGTCCTGGCCAACGTGGCGGTGGGGACCTGCGCGGTGGCGCGGGATCTTATCCCGGAGGATGTGCTGCCGGTGATCAACGGCACCATGGTCAGCTACTCCAACCGCGGCTCGGACGAGGGGCCCAGCCCCGAGCGCGTGCGCAAGGCCTGCGAACTGATACCCGAGGTGTTGGCCGAACGCGTCCAGCACGGTCGGCGCTACGAGAGCATCCAGATCGAGGGCGAGGTCAAGATCAGCGTGGCCCTCAGCCGTCGCAGCGCCTACCTGTACCGCCGCGGCCAGGACCGCGATTTCGTGGGCGGCACCAACGTGATCATCGCCCCGAACCTGGACACGGGCAACCTGCTGTTCCACCTCTACGCCACGCGGTATCCCGACGCCAAGAAATTCAGCGTCATGTTCGGCGTGGGGTTCCAGGGCGTGGACCTGCCCATGGACTGCACCGCGGATGACGCCATGCTGGCGGTCAAGGCCAGCGTGCTGCGCATGCACCGCTTCGGCCGGTGGAGCCGCACGCCCAAGGACACCTTCTTCCCGCGCCATCGGGTGCTGGCCATCAACCCGGGCAGCACGTCCACCAAGATCGCCGTCTACGAGGGTGACCAGGAACGGTTCAGCAAGGAGATCCAGCACAGCGCCGAAAGCCTGGCGCCCTACGAGGGCCGCCGCATTGTCGAACAGTACGAGATGCGCAAGGACATCATCCTGGAGGCGCTGGCCGATCACGGCATCAGCCCCAAGGATCTGGATGCCGTCAGCGGACGCGGCGGTCTGCTGCAGCCCATCGAGCACGGCACCTACAGCGTCAGCGATCGCATGAGGAACGACCTGCTGAGCGGCACCGGCAGCGACCACGCCTCCAACCTGGGCGCGCTCATCGCCCGGGAGATGGTGGAGGGCACCACCAAACCCGCTTTCATCGTGGATCCCGTTGTGGTGGACGAGGTTCCCGAACGCGTCAAGATCACCGGCATGAAGGACATCCGGCGCAGGGTCATCAGCCACGCCCTGAACCAGATCGCCACCGCCCACCGCTACGCGGAAGAGCACGAGACCTTCTACGAGTACCTGAACCTGGTGGTCTGCCATATGGGTGGCGGCATCACCGTGGGCGCTCACGCCAAGGGGCGGTACATCGACGTGAACAACGGTCTGGATGGGGAAGGCCCCTTCAGCCCGCAACGCAGCGGCAGCGAGCCCACCGGCGATCTGATCCGCCTGTGCTTCAGCGGCAAGTACACCCAGGACGAGATGCTGAAGCTGAACAAGGGGCGCGGCGGCCTGATCGACCTGCTGGGCACCGCGGATTTCCGCGAGGTGGAGCGTCGTGTCCTCGCGGAAGAGCCCGAGGCCGTGCGGGTTTTCGAGGCGATGGTCTACCAGATCGCCAAGAGCATCACCGGCTTGTTGCCCGCCTTCGACGGCGAGCCCGTGGACCAGGTTCTGCTGACGGGCGGTCTGGCGCGCAGCGAGCGCTTCGTGGCGGACATCACCGCGGCGGTCAAGGGCCTGGGCTGTGGCGTGACCGCCTACCCGGGCGAGAACGAGATGTACGCGTTGGTCAAGGGCGCTCTGCGTGTCCTGGACGGCAAGGAAGAACCCCGTGACTACGATCCCAGCTAGAAAGGACAGGTCTCATGG
>PDQT01000083.1 GCA_002747875.1 bacterium DOLZORAL124_64_63 | reverse complement strand
GATCCCAGCTAGAAAGGACAGGTCTCATGGCCCCCATCAGGAACCTTGATCAACTGGTTCAGGAACTGAAGAATCAGCCTTCTCGCCGGGTGGCCGTGGCCGCCGGCCATGATCCCAACACCATCGCCGCGGCGGCCCGCGCCGCGGCCGAGGATATTGCCGACGTGACCCTGGTTGGCGACGGCAAGCTGATCAGCGACCTCTGCGGCGAGTACGGTCTGGACGCGGACCTGTTCACGGTGGTGGATATTCCCGATGTGCTGGAGGCGGGCGCCGAGGCGGTGCGGATGGTGCGCGCCGGCGAGGCCGATGTGCTGATGAAAGGTCTGATCCCCACCAGCAGCTACATGAAGCTGATCCTGAACAAAGAAGAGGGGCTGCTGCCTCCGGGCAACGTGCTGTCGCACATCACGGTCATGGAACTGCCCGAATACATGAAGCGCCATGACAAGCTGGTCTTCGCCTCGGATGTGGCCATCATCCCCGCGCCCGATCTGGAGACCAAGGCGCAGATCCTGAACTATTGCGTGCAGGCAGCCCACAGCTTCGGCATCGAGACGCCCAAGGTGGCCGTTCTGGCGGCCACGGAGAAGGTCAGCCCGCGCATGCCGGCCACCGAGGACGCGGCGGAACTGAAGCGCCGTAACGAGGCCGGGCAGATCACGGGCTGTGTGGTGGACGGCCCGCTGGCTCTGGACGTGGCCATCAGTCCGGAGGCCTGCAAGATCAAGGGATTGCAGTCTCCGGTCGAGGGCGCCGCCGACATTCTGGTGTTCCCCAACATCGAAAGCGGCAACGTCTTCTACAAATGCGGCACGCAGTTGGCCAACGCCCGCCTGGCCGCAGCCGTGGTGGGCACCAGCGCGCCGTGCGTGCTGACCAGCCGCGCCGATGATGAGGAATCCAAATTTCTGAGTATCGCCATGGGGTGCCGCTTGGTCGGTTAGCCGTTTGGTCGGTTAGCCGCTTGGTCGGTTAGCAAGGGAGAGAACGATGACCAGCACGCAAGAGAATCTGAAGGAAGCCTTCGCCGGCGAAAGCCAGGCGTTCCAGAAGTACACCAGCTTTGCCGAGGCGGCGGAGAAAGAGGGCAAGCCCAACATCGCCCGCCTCTTCCGCACCACCGCCCAGGCCGAGCGCATCCACGCCGCCGGGCACCTCAAATCCCTGGACGGCGTGGGTGACACCGTGGCCAACCTGAAGGAAGCCATCGGCGGCGAAACCTTCGAGTTCGAGACCATGTATCCGCCCATGCTGGGGCAGGCGCGGAAGGAAGGCCACAAGGCCAAGCGCATGTTCGGGTACGCCGTGGCGGCCGAGGAAGTGCATGCCAAGCTGTACGCCTTGGCCCTGGAGGCGGCCGAGCGGGGCGAGGACCTTACGGAAACCGAATTCTACCTGTGCCCCGTCTGCGGACATATCGAATTCGGCACCCCGCCGAAGAACTGCCCCATCTGCAACGTGAGCGCCAGCAAGTTCCTGCGGGTCTGATGGCCGGCGGATGATTCAGGCGTATCTATAATCGGGCCCGCACGCCGGCGGAAATGAGGCGTCCGGGCCCGGGCAGTCCCACCTGATCATCCACCCAGGTATCCAGCAGGTTGTCCGCGCGCAGGTGGGCCTCCACCTCGTGTCGCCCAACCATCCACGAATATCTTAAACGCCCATTCCAGACGATACCCGCGGGGAGGCGGCGCAGACCGTCTTGCGGATCGGTGGCGTCGGCGCTCCAGCGGGGGCCCGTGAAGGCGGCCTCCAGCAGCAGGCCAAACCCGAGGTCGGGGTGGTAGTCCACGGCCAGGCGGCCCAGATATTGGGGGCGGTCTTCGGCCCAGCGGGTGAATCGGCCGTCCTGTTCCAGCTTGGCTTGCAGGATGGTGTGCTGGGCGCTGAACGCCAGATCATGGCGGGCGCGCCAGGTGCCGCTCAGCTCGACCCCGGACACGCGGATGCGGGTGCGGTTCACGCGCATGAACGGTCGCCCGGCGCCGGGCAGGGCCACCTTCTCGATACCGTCGTGCAGGTTCTGCAGGAACGCCGCGGCGGTCAGACGCCAGGGCCCGGGGTCCAGTTCCAGGCCCGCTTCCAACAGGTCTTGTCGCTCCGGCTTCAGATCGGGGTTGGTCACGAAGCGGCCGAGGGCGCCGCTGTACAGTTCGCGCAGACCGGGGAAGCGGCTGCGGCGGCTGATGGTGGCGTAGGCGCGGCCCTGGGGGTGGAACTGACGGCTGAGACGCAGATTCCAGGCTTCGGCGGCAAAGCTCGCGGCCCGTGGCTTGTCGCCCGCCTCGGGGGTGGCGGCCTGGTCGTAACCCAGCCCCGCGCGCAGGCCCCAACCCGCGGCCCAGTGTTTTTCCCCTTCCAGGACGAGGGCTGTCAGCCACTGGGTGTAGGCCAGGGTGGGGCCGCCCTCGGTCAGGATTTCCCGATGCCGGGTGTAGCGGGCGTTGCCCTGCAGGGTCAGGCGCGCGTCTCCGGGCAGGTGCCGGGTCAGGCCGGCCATGGCGTGTCCGGTGCGGTCCCAGTTTTTGGCGTAATCGTCGCCCGGCCGACGGGGGGTGCCCCAGCGGTGGGGGCCGCGCGGATCGATTTCCTGCGCGGCCAGATCCCCGGCGACCATGGCGGCCACATCCCATGCCTCTCCCGGCACGAAGAGCGAGCCGCCCAGCAAGGCGCGCCCGCGCACGGGGTAGCGCCAGAAACGGGCATCCCGGCCCAGGTGCCTTTCGGCGGGCACGCCCCGGGAACTCCGCCAGGCGACGATCAGCAAATTCAGGCGGCCGCCGGCGTCCAGCGCCCGGCTGCCGCGCAACAGCAGGCTGCTGTGGGCCGCGTCGCTGTTGCGGCGCCTTCCTTCTCCCGCGGGCAGAGGCCAATGGTCACGATGGGCGGCGCCGAAGGCACCCAGCAGATTCCAGGGGCCGCTACGGCGCTGATGCGTCAGGCCGCCGCGCCACAGGCCCCGGGGCCCACCCGCCAGACGCAGATGGGTGCGCGCCCGCCCCATGGGCAGACGCGGGGCCAGGATGCGCACGCTGCCGCTCAGGGTGCCCGGGCCGGCCAGCAGCGAGGGCAGGCCGCGTCTTCCTACCAGTCGGCCGATGCCCACGATGGGCACGGACTGCAGGTCCACGCGCTCATCCCAGGCCTGGTTCAGGGGGATGCCGTCCAGGAAGGCCTGGCTGTGGCGCTCCGGGGCGCCGCGCACGCTGAAGGCGCTTTCGCCGCGGCTGTTGGCGGTCACCCGCACCGAGGGCAGCAGCACGCCCAGGTCGGCCAGCGTGCCGGCATCGCGCATCTCCACCAGAGGCGCGGGCACGCGGGTGACGGCTTCCGCGGGGGGAGGGGCGGCCTGGCTGCGGACGACCATGGCCTCGGCTCCGTTCAGCAGAGAGTCCGCGGGGGTGTTGGCGGCCATAGCCCTACGATGGGTGACGCCATCCACGGCGCCGCCAGGGAAAGCGGCCGCCAGAACAACGGCGGCCGCCAGCAGGGACGGGATGGGTCTGAGGGGCATCAGCTCTTCGGTCCGTAGCCTTCCTTGTAACGCAGGATCCGGGCCGGGCAGCCGGCCACGATGGCCCCGTCGGGCACGTCCTTGGTCACGGTGGCGCCGGCGCCGACCACGGCGTCCTTGCCCACGCGCACCGGCAGGATGGTGCTGTTGCTGCCCAGGCTGGCGCCGTCACAGATGATCGTCGGCAGCCACTTCTCCTTTTCGGGCTGGGGCGGCATGGTGTCGTTGATGAACATCACGCCGTGGCCCACGAAGACATCGTCACCGATGGACACCATGTCGCAGATGAAGGTGTGGCTTTGGATCCGGGTGCGGTCGCCGATGGTCACGCCTTCCTGGATTTCCACGAAGTGGCCCACCATGCAATCCTTGCCGATCTTGCATTCGTACATGTTGACGAAATTCCAGATCTTGGTGCCTTCGCCGATCTCGCAGTCACGGATCAGTTGTTTGTCGTTGACGGGGTAGTTCATTATATCTCCTCGAGTTGGTTCGCGGTGTGACGTCGGTGCGCATCGGGTGCAAAATACACCAGGAAACGGGGAACGTCTTGAAAAATGATGATGCCGCCACCCTCAAGCTGGGGTGGAGCGATTTTGCCGCCGCGCGGCACCGGCCGCACGGCAAACACACCTGGTACGAAGGCAGCCACGCCCAGCTGTTGGACCTCGTACGCAAGAACTGGGCCGCTCGCAAACCCGGCGCCGGCCGTCATGATCTGAGCCAGGTCGTTGTGGTCCCGGTGCCGCCGGCGGGATTTGTCGGCAACACCGTCAAAGTGGACGAGAACACCGTGCTGCACGCCCATCTGGATTGCCGCCAGGCCGGGGAGGACGCCTTCATCCGCGTCACGGCCGAAGGCCGGCGAGAGGCGCCCCGCTTTGCGTCCGTGGTGCTGTACTCCCGAGCCACGTTACAGGAGAACGGGGGCGCGTGCAGCGGCGATTACGACTGGGAGGTGGTCTGCCTGCTGGCGGGGCAGGATGAGACCGAGCCCATGGACCCGTTGACCATGGCCCGCAACTTCCTGGAAAAACCCGGCGGCACGTACGCGTCCTACACGGCGCAGCAATTCGCCGAGGCCATCTATTACTGGAGCGGTCGGGCCACCGCCCACGTGGACGATTAGTCCAGGGTTTTCGTGAATGGTGCCCATGCGCCCTGCCGCGAGAACGGCAGGGCGCGGGTCTTTCCACCGTTGTGGGAAACGGATGAATTACCGGAACAGGGCCTTGACGCTGCCCAGGCTGTTGGCGGAGGTGTTCACGGGCTCCGTGTTGGGCAGGTAGATGGTGGCGTGGTCGGGGGCGGTGACGGTGATGTCATCCACGTAGTAGTCGACCAGGCCCTCGGCGCTGTACATGCGGAACTCGATGCACAGGGCTTCCTTGCCGGCGGACACGGTCCAGCTGTGGGTCTGCTCTTCCCAGCCGATGCCGGAGGTGTAGGTGTTGTTGCCGCCGGCGGAACCTTGGTAGACCGCGATGTCACCGTTCTCGGTGTAGTGGCCCCAGATACGGCTGCTGGGAGCGCTGCCGGGGGTGTCGTCGTAGGAATAGAAGCTGGCGCTAACGACATCGCCTTCCATCAGGTCGGTGATCCAGGCCACGAAGACCTGGGGGGTGCCGTCGAGCGGGTCTTCGGTCATGTGCAGGCTGTAGGTGCCGGAGTTGGCCATGGTGCTTACGTTCTCCACGACACCCACATTGCCGTAGGTGCCGAGGGCCGTGCTGGAGCCGTCTTCCCAACCGAAGTTGGCGGTCTCCGCCATGGCGCCGGTGGCGAAGAGGGCGATAACGAGAATACTGGTCATGAGCTTCATTGCGTTTGTTCTCCTTGCGATGGTGAGAGAATCGTCCGGACGATGAAATGTGGAAAAAGGGGTCCGGCGTCCGTTTTTTCAGGAAGTAAAGATTATACCACATTTTGAGAGACTGTTCAATGAAGGAGCATTTTTTTTGTGCCCGCCGGGCCTCTTGTCTCGTCAGGGGAATTTGGCGATGGGGGCACCTGCCAGACTTCTATAATCCGCCATCAAATTGCAGGATAGGCAGGAATGAACCGGCCAGATGAGAAGCAGATCCCCCACGTCCAAATCGGCGGTCAGCGCGGGGAAAAGCCGGGGGGCAATCTGGAGAACGCCATGCTCCTGGGAGAGGGACGTCACCGGGGCGTCTTCCAGAACCTGCCGGTTGCCGTCCAGCCGGCCCGCATAGCCGAAAACCGGGTCCCCGCTGCCGGTAGCGAGGCTTTCACGGGACAGGTGGACGGCCCCTCCGTGGATGACCAAGCGGTGCGACCGGGGATAGATCCCGATGATCGGGCAAACCAGTCCGCAGGCCAGTTCCCGGGCGCGGCACACCCCTTGGCGCCACTGCATCAGGTCGAAAAAGACGAAATTGCCCGGCCGCACCTCGTCCGGCCCGTCGAGGCGCTCCATGGTGGCGCAGCAGGGGGTGTCGCCCACGGAGATCTCCAAATTCTGACAGATCTTCAAGTCCCGACAGCTCTCCAAATCCCGAACCGGCTTCCGATCTCGATCTTCGCCCTGGACCAAGACCTCGCGCGCGGCTGTCATGCGCTCCAGTGTCCGGTGCCAGATCCGGCGCCGCCCGGCGGCTGTTGCGGCTCCGTACGCGTGGCCGCTGTGGGTCAACAACCCCCGGATATCACCGGCAGGCTCCAACGCGGCCAGGAGACGGCGCAGGGTGTCCCGGTCGTCCCAGGCCACGCCGGTGCGGCCGTAGCCGGTGTCCACCTTCAGCCAGATATCCAGGGGGCAGGGGAATTCCTTGCGGAGTTGGCGGGCCACCGCCGGGCTGTCCAGCAGGATGCCCAGGCGTCCTCCCCGGGCGTCCAGGGAAAGGGCCAACCGTTTGATCGCGGGCCACTGCAGGGGGTTGACAAGCAGGGCCAGGGTGATGTCCCGCCAGCCGTGGTCGGCGAAGTGCCGGGCCATCTCCAGGCTGCTGACGGTGATGGCGGTGACGCCTTCGTCGGCGAACCATCGGCCCACCTCGGGGCTCTGATGGGTTTTGAAGTGGGGGCGGAAGCGGACCCCGGCGGCCCGGGCCTTGGCGGCCATGGTCGCGATGTTGCGTCGGGCCTGGGCCTCGTCCACCAGCAGGCCGGGCCCGGTGAAGCCGGCCTCCCGCAGCAGCAGACTGGTCTTCTTCAGCATGGATCCCGGTCCCGCGTACCTCGCGGGCATTGCCGCTTTCCACGCGGCTTGCCCCGGGACGGGGGGCGGCGGCGGTTTTCCTGTTGGGGGCGTGTTTTTTCCATGGCGGAATCGTACCTGATGGGCGAGGATTTGTCACGTCGACCGTACAAGCGAAAGGGATGCCCGCCATGAAATGCCCGGCCTGCCGCGAGATGATGTTCGTGGTGGAATATCAGCGCATCGAACTGGACCTGTGCCCGGCCTGCCGGGGTGTCTGGTTCGATGCCGACGAGCTGCGCCTCCTGCTGGAGGATGCCGCGCCCATCGGCCTGGAGCCCGCCACCACCGACGAGGCCTCCCGCAAGTGCCCCACCTGCCGCGAGCGCATGGACAAGGTGAATATCGGGCCGGGCCGGCGGGTACTGATCGATGCCTGCCCGGCCGGTTGCGGCCTCTGGTTCGATGACCAGGAAACGGCTGAACTGACGCGCGATCTGGAGGAGAGCGGCTGGCGTCTGAAGCCCGAGATCCGCGACTTCCTCTGCGAAATGTTTCCGGACTAGAAATGTTCCGGACTAGAAAGGTGAAAACATGTTGATTCCATTGCTGGTTATTCTGGGCCTGATCATCGTGGTCGTGGGCTGGGTCGTGGGCGTGTACAACTCTCTGGTGGGCCTGCGCAACCGGGTCAAGGAAGCCTGGGCCCAGGTGGATGTGCAGCTCAAGCGCCGCTTCGATCTGATTCCCAACCTCATGGAGACCGTCAAGGGCTACATGAACCACGAGCGGGAGACGCTGGAGGCCGTCACCCGGGCCCGCAGCGCCGTGCAAAGCGCCGGCGGCATGGAAGAGCGTATGGCCGCCGAGGCCGGGTTGACCGGGGCCTTGGGCCGCCTGTTCGCCGTCAGCGAGGCCTATCCCGATCTGAAGGCCAGCACCAACTTCCTGGCCCTGCAGGAGGAGCTGACCAGCACCGAGAACAAGATCAGTTTCGCCCGCCAGTTCTACAACGAGCAGGTCATGGCCCTGAACAACAAGGTGCAGATGTTCCCCGGCAACATCATCGCGGGCATGTTCAACTTCCAGGAAGAGAAGTTCTTCGAGGTCACGGACGAAGCCCAGCGCGAGGCCCCCAAGGTGGATTTCAGCTGACATGTGGGAGCAGATCGCCGCGAACAAGCGCAAGAGCGCTTTCCTGGTTGTCCTGATGGCTCTGCTGCTGGGGGCCGTGGGCTACTTCGGTGGCGAAGCCTTTCTGGGCCGGGGGCAGGGGGGGCTGGGGTTGGGCCTCGCCCTGGTCATCTGGCTGATCATGACCCTGGTGGCCTACTTCCAGGGTGACAGCATTTACCTGGGGATGGCCGGCGCGCGCAAGGTGGGCAAGGAGGACCTGCCCGTCCTGCACAACGTGGTGGAGGAGATGACGTTGGCCGCGGGTCTGGCGAAGATGCCGGACGTGTACGTCATCGACGACCCCGCGCCCAACGCCTTCGCCACCGGGCGCAAGACCGAGACCGCCGCCGTGGCCGTGACCAGCGGTCTGCTGAAGGTGCTGAACCGGGACGAACTGCAGGGGGTCATCGCCCACGAATTGGCCCACGTGCGCAACCGCGACGTGCTGCTGATGCTGTACGCCGGGGTGCTGGCCGGGGCCATCGTCATGCTTTCTGAAATCGGGTTGCGCAGCATGTGGTTCGGCGGCGGGCGGCGCTCGCGGCGCAGCGACGGCGAGGGCGGCGGCAACGCCATCATCATGATCGTGGCCATCGCCCTGATGATCCTGGCGCCCATCTTCGCCCAGCTCATCTACTTCGCCGTTTCGCGCAAGCGGGAATACCTGGCCGATGCCTCCGCCGCCTCCTTCACCCGGTACCCCGAAGGTCTGGCGTCGGCCCTGGAGAAGATCAGCCGGGCGCCGGGCAAGCTGGCCTCGGCCAACAAGGCGACGGCCCCCATGTACATCATCAATCCCCTGGCGCGGGACGGCAGGATGGCGGCCAACGGCACCAGCACCCACCCGCCCATCCAGGAGCGGGTGCGCATCCTGCGCAGCATGGCCGGCAGCGGTTTCGGGGATTACGAGCGGGCCTACGCCCGGGTCCACGGGGGCGGCGGCGTGTTGCCGAAATCGGCCCTGGCGGGGGCGGGTGCGCGGCAGGGACACCGTTCGGCCAGCGCCGAAACGGGGGACAGGGTCCCGCCGCGGGAGCGGGCCCGCGCGGTGGATGACTACATGTATCAGCAGGAAGGCTACGGTCGTATCGGATGCCCCTGCGGGGCGACGCTCAAGACGCCGCCCGGATTCCCGCTGCCGAAATTGCGCTGCCCGCGCTGCGGGCGGGAGCATCCGGTGGGGTGATCGGCGCCGCCCACAGGAGCCGACAGGAGCGCGGTCGCCCTGAACAAGTGCCTTGAATATGGTCTGCAATGGGATATTCTTGTTGCGTGCGGATTATTCATGAAGGATTGTCACGTGGTCGAGCCGTGCCCACCGCGTCGCTCCTTGCATGAACAACCCGGGCCAAGGCCGCTTGCGCGGCCTGTTTTGCACCTTTGAACCGGAATGGGAGCCGATCCCTTGAAAAATCCGTTCCTCTGTCTGCTTGGGGCTTTGGTTCTGATCCTGGCCCCGGGTGGGCCCGCACCGGCCGACGATGATTGCGAGCAGCCGCCCGCCCGCCTGGACGTGTACACCAATGTGGGGCTGCTCGGCCTGAACGTCACCAACCTGGGCTACGTGGGCACCTCTTTCGACACCCGTATCCCCTCGGGCGAGTATCCCCTGCACAGCAACGTGGAACACGTCTACAGCGGCGGTCTGTGGGTGGGCGCGGTCATGGCCGACGGCCAGAAACGCGTCAGCACCGGCAGCCAGGACGCCAACGGCATCGGCGAGGGCAACGAGACCCGCGAGTTCGACCTGATCGGCATGTGCCAGGAAGACGCCATGCGGATCATCTCCAACAGCCAGAACTTCGACAACTTCAGCCTGGACGCCTTGGCCACCCAGCACATCGAGTGCAACTTCAACGACTACGCCAACCCCGAAGGCGGGGGCCACGTGCCCCTGGGCCTGAAGGTCAACCTGCGGGCTCTGGCCTGGTCCAACCCCTACGCCGACGACTTCGTCATTCTGGACTACCGCATCATCAACATCAGCAACGAAGAGCTGCGCGACATCTACCTGGGCATGTGGTTCGACAACACCGTGGGCAACACCGAGCAGACCGATCCCTACGATCCCCAGGCCCCCGTCGGCTGGAACTTCTACGACGACTACGACGGCGCTTTCGGTGCCCAGGGCTGGGTGCCCGAGGAGCACACCGTGCCCGACGATCCCGACATCTGGATGACCTACGAATACGATGACGACGGCGAAGGCGGCCTGGCCACCAGCTGGATCGGCACCCGCCTGCTGGGCACCTCGGAAGAACCCCAGCCCGAGGCCGGGGTGCGGCCCGTCTCCTACAACCTGTGGGGCTTTCGCCACGTGCCCCTCAACGACGACGAATACGAGGACGACGAGAACCCCGACGAGATGCTGCCCGGCAAGTACCAGCTCATGGGCAACGGCCAGTTCGACGTGGGGGTGACGGAGAACGGCGACTTCAGCTTCGCCAGCAACTGGATCAGCCTGCTGAGCACGGGGCCCTTCCCCCGCCTGGCGCCGAACGACACCCTGGGCATCACCTTCGCCGTCGTGGCCGGAGCCGATTCCCTGAGCCTGCTGGCCAACAGCAAAATCGCCCAGGTGGCCTTCGATGACGGCTTCAGCATCCCCTCCGGTCCCCCTTCCCCGCGCCTGGAATTCGGCTTCGCCGAGGACGGGGTGGTCATCAGCTGGGCCCCCGGGGACAGCCTGGACGCCGACGGCAACGTGCTGGGCGGGGAGGACCCGCGTCGCTCTCCGGAGCACCACATCAGCAACGCCACCGGCCAGGAAGACTTCCAGGGCTACCGCATTTTCCGCTACCAGGGGCTGAACATCTCGGAAGATCCTTACCAGCTGGCGGAGATGGTGGCGCAGTTCGACATCGTCGACGGCATCGGCTTCGACACCGGCCTGCCCCCGTTGAATGCCGAGGGCAAGCGCCAGTTCGTGGATACCGACCTGCTGGACGGTTTCCCCTACTGGTACTCCGTGGTCAGCTACAGCGCCCCCAACGAGTTGGAGAGCCTGCCCGAATTCCAGAGCGGCTTCAACGAGAACTCCCGGCTGGTCTATCCCGGCCCCAGCCCCAGCGGCGACGGCCACGGTCAGGGCGTGGGGGTCTTCCCCAACCCGTACCGCGCGGCCAGCCTGTTCGACGCGCGCGCGGGCGAACTGGAGATAGGGCGCAAGATCTGGTTCACGCGGCTGCCGGCCCGTTGCAAGATCCAGATCTTCACCCTGGGGGGCGAGGTGGTCAGGACCATCCACCACGAGGATCAGGAACTGGGCATGGCCTCTTGGGACACCCTGACCGATCACGGGCGGGCCACCGCCACGGGCCTGTACATCTACGCGGTCACCGATCTGGACACGGATGAGGTGCAGCGCGGGAAGCTGGTGATCATCAAATGAGAAAACGGTACGGAAAACCCATCCTGGCCGTCCTGCTGTGCGTGTGGTCGGGGCTTCTGGGGGGCGCCCTGTGGCTGGCCGGTTGCTCGGCCAACGAGCCCTTCGACCCCCAGAGCCTGGAAAACGCGCGGCCCGTGGCCCGCTTCATGGCCCAGCCGCCGGCGGGCGGCGAGTTGAACGACACCAGCTACTTCCAGCGCACCTTCCACTGGAGCGGCACCGACCGCGACGGCTGGGTCACCGAGTTCCACGTCTCCATCCGCACCGACGGCGACAACCCCGCGCCCTGGGACACCACCACCGTCACGGACACGACCATGACCTTCGTGCCGGACCCCACCACCGGCGAGGCCAGCGCCACCTTCCTGATCGCCTGCCGGGACAACCGGGGCGCCATGAGCGACACCGTGGTGCAGCATGTGCCCATGCGCAACTTCCCGCCCGTGGTCGCCTTCCAGAGCGACTACGAGCCCCTGCGCAACCTGCAACGGGAGCTCATCTACGACGGCGTCGCGGTGGTGGACACCATCTACTGGAACTGGGGCCCCAACACCTTCCGCTTCACGGCCTACGATCTGGACGGCCTGGACACCATGAACGACTACTACCGTTACACCCTGGTGGACGGTGGCGATCCGGACACCGTGTTCGAGATCGGCGATCCGGCCGCCGATCCGGAGCTGGGCTGGGTGACCATGCCCTTCGGCGAGGGCGACGGCAGCCACGAGTTCGAGATCTTCATCGCCGACGCCCAGCCGGGCGCGCGCACCCTGACCGTCTCGGTGCAGGACGAGGCCGGCGGCGACCCGCGCTTCCAATACAGCTGGGAGGTGCGCGAACCGCGCAGCTCGGTGCTCATGGTGCAGGAAAACGGCAGCACCCTGGGGCTGGAACTTTACAACGGTTTCATGGATGGTCTTTTCGGTGAGCGGAACTGGGACGAGTACCGGTTCGTGTACGGCTTCCCCGACCACGCCTTCGTTCTGCTGGAAAACATGCGCAAGTTCGAGGCGGTGGTCTGGGTTTCCGGCAGCGGCGATGCCAGTGATGTGGCCCGGACGGCGACCGTGCGCGACGGAGTCCTCTGGCAATACGTCCAGCCCCAAGGGGAGCAGTCGCCGGGACGGTTGCTGCTGATCAGCCCTCGGGTCTGCGCCGCCGGGGCCAATGGTCTCGGTAGCGTTTTCATCGGCAACATCCTGGGCATCAACGCCGCGGAAAGCGCTCCCCAGGGTCAGATCAACGGCTTCTCCGGTCACGCGGCCTTGCCCCAGGGAGGCGGCTCCTACCTGCCCGGCATGACGGGCAACAACAACTTCGGCGCCGGCCGGGGCATGATCCCGCTGACGGGCACCGAGGAGCTTTACAGGATGGAAGAGTGCATGCGCTGCTACAGCGTGCGCCCGCCCTTTGATCCGGTGGTGGGGGTGCGCCGCCCCGCGCGGGACACCGATCCTCTGGCCGGCGTGGTGACCTTCAGCGTCTCGTTGGAATACTTCGACCACGCGCAGGTGATGGACGTGCTGACCCAGGTTCTGGAGCAGGAAATGGGGGTCACGCTCCCATGACGCGTTTCTCCGGTATCCTGGCCGTCATGATTCTTCTGGTTCTGGGGGGCTGGTATGGCGATGCCGCCGGCCAAATGTCCGGTCCCGCTGCGGCCGATCGAGAGCCGGCCGCCGACCATCCGCTGGACACCACCGTGACCATCAAGGGCCGTATCTTCGACGAGGAAACGGGCGAGAGCATGCCCTATACCAACGTCTACATCAGCGGCACCAACATCGGCACCATGGCCCTGACAGACGGTTTCTACATCCTGCGCGGCCTGCCCGCCGGGACCTACACCGTCAAGGCCTCCTACATCAGCTACGATCTGGCCGGCCAGACCGTCACCCTGGCTCCGGGCCAGATCCTGGATCTGGACTTCCATCTCATCGCCCGCGCCATTCTGCTGGATCCTTTCGAGGTCACGGCCGAGCGCGCCCTCATCGAGGTGGAAAAGACGGGCAGCGCCCATTACCTGACCAGCAAGCAGATGGAGGCCATGCCCCTGGATCAGGTGGTGGACATGGTGGCCATGGCTCCGGGGGTGACCATCCAGGACAACAGCATCCACATCCGCGGCGGCCGCACCGACGACACCAGCTTCGTGGTGGACGGCATGAACGTCAGCGACCCGCTGGCCGGCGGCGGCTACGGCTACCAGATCGATCCCAGCATCATCAACGAGATCGAGGTCCTGACCGGCGGCTTCAACGCCGAGTACGGCCAAGCCGTCAGCGGGGTGGTGAAGGTCAGCACCAAGGAGGGCAGCGACCGGTTCGAGGGCCGCGTCTCCCTCAAGCGCGACTACGGCTGGCGCCCCATCCCCAAGAACGACTACCGGGGCTACAAGGACTTCAGCACCTTCACCGAGCCGCAGAACGTGGACATCTTCAAGCTGAGCTTCAGCGGACCCGATCCCCTGAGCACCACCCTGCGCCGGCTGGGCGTGGACCTGCCGGGCAAGCAGTACTTCCTGGCCAGCGGCAGCATGGATATCCGCGACGGCTACCTGCCCATCTACAGCCGGCAGAATCGTCTGCACAGCCCCATGTACGAGGACGACGTGTGGTCGCCCCGCCAGAACAACAACTGGAACGGGCTGGCCAAGTGGACCTGGCACATCACACCGGACCACAAGCTGAACTTCAACACCAGCCGGCAGGTGGGTATCAGCCAGGGCTTCAATCTGCCCGGCGAGGGCTACGCCCGGCCCTACATGGACAACCTGGACAAGTATCTGGTCTTCACCACGGAGAACATCCTGTCCCAGCTTTATTACCGGCAGGTGTTGAACGAGAACTCCTGGTACGAGCTGACGCTGGGCCGCAACTTTAACCGCATGCACGCCAACGTCAACGGCAACGACGACTTCACCACCTACGAGCCGGCCTACGGCTGGAATCCCTTGAACCCCAGCCAGCCGGCCCCCTACGCCTCCACACCCGAAAACCAGCTGCCCGGCAGCGCCGACCGCTGGCACGACCACTACACCGAAAGCTACACCCTGAAGGGCGCCTACAGCTTCATGGGGCTGGGCCGCAACGAATTCAAGACGGGCTTCGAGTTGAGCTTCACCGAGATGCAGCTCATCGACCTGCAGAACAACCTGGGCGCCCCGCCGGCGGGCAAGCTGGGGGTGAAGGAAGACATCTTCCAGGCCCATCCTGTCACCGGGGCGGCCTTCTTCCAGGACACCATCGAGTACGCCGGGCTCATCATCAACGCGGGCATCCGCGCCGACTGGTGGGCGCCCGGCCGCGAGGTGGAAGCGGTGATGGAGAATCCCGACGACTACCTCTTCGTCACCGGGAACATGAAAACCGAGTTCGATGAGGGCACCTACCGTCTGCTGGGACGCAACTGGAAGGCCCGCCTGTCGCCGCGCCTGGGCCTCAGCTTTCCGGTGACCGAGCGCGACAAGTTCTTCTTCAACTACGGGCACTTCAACCAGTGGCCGCGCTTCGCCTACGTGTACCCCCAGCTGGAGGCCCAGACCGCCACCGAGGTGCAGCTGCTGGGCAACCCCAACCTGGATCCGAAGGTGACCATCGAGTACGAGACGGGCCTGCAGCACGAGTTCGGCGGCCTGTGGAGCCTGGGGATGACCTTCTTCAACCGGGACATCTACGACTATGCCAAGAGCGTGGCCCTGGCGCCGGTGACCATCGGCGCCGAGAGCACGCCTGACCCCAACGACACCGGCAACGTGACCATCAGCCCGGTGCGCTACTTCAACGGCGATTCGGCCCGCAGCCTGGGGGTGGAACTGACGGTGACCAAGCGCACCACCCGCTGGCTGAGCGGTTCGGGCAGCCTGGAGCTGCAGCGCACCACCGGCACCAACAGCGACGCCGATGAGGCCTACCTGCTGGCCGTCTACAACGACGCCTACACGCCGACCGCCAGCATCGGCGGCTTGGCCCGCACGCCGCTTATCTGGGACAAGCCCTGGGCGGCCAGCTTCAATCTGGACTTCAGCGTCTTCGACGAGGACCGGCCCTATCTTTTCGGCCGGCGCCTGCCCGCCAACTGGAGCGTCAACGTGCTGGCCCGTTTCGAGGCCGGGCAGCGCTACACCCCCCGCACCTACCTGGGCAATCAGGAGATCGAGCGGGGTGCCGTCAACAGCGGCCTGGGCCCCTACAAGAGCACCGTGAACATCCGCTTCAGCAAGCACTGGAAGTTCCGCAAGGGAGAGAAGCTGACCTTCTCTCTCGAAGTGCGGAATCTGTTCAACCACAAGAATTACCGGCGGATCAACGCCTACACCGGCAACGGCTACGCCCGGGGCGATGAGAACCCCGCCTGGGTGGACCGCTGGGACTATCCGGAGCCGGACAATCCCTGGGAGCTGCCCTACTTCGCCTCCACCGACAGCGAGGACTACGTCAAGGGTGTCGTCAACCCCAGCTACATCGAGAACCCGCGCAGCATTCTCTGGGGGGTGAGCTACTCATGGTAAGGAGCTTGCGAAACGTCTTGCTGGTGACCGGCCTGCTTCTGCTGGTGGGGGCTCCGGCGCGGGCGAGTCTGCTACGGCTGTACGGCGGGGACAACGTGGGCACGGCTTCGGGCCAGTTCCTGCGTATCCCCGTGGGCGCCCGGGCGGTGGCCCTGGGCAAGGCCTATGTGGCCTGCGCCACGGACGGCGCGGCCGCGTTCTGGAATCCGGCGGGGATCATGCGCACGCCCGGCCGGACCAACTACTTCGCCAGCCACAGCGAGTACACCGCGGATATGGACCTGGAGTACCTGGGCTGGCACCATCGCCGCCAGAATTTCGGTTACGCCCTGTCCCTGGGCACGCTGCTGTCGGGCGACATCCTGCGCACGGACGAATTCCACCAGGAAGGCACCGGCGACTACTTCAACGCCAACCAGTTCTACCTGGGAGCTTCCCTGGCCCGGGCCATGACCGACCGGTTCTCCATCGGGATGACGGTCAAGTACTACCAGGAAAACCTGGACGAATTCCAGACCAAGGCCCTGCTGGCGGATCTGGGGATCCTGTACTTCGTTGGTCTGGGCGACACGCGCATCGGGTTTTCGGTGCGGAATTTCGGCAGCGATCTGCGCCCCGGCGGCACGCCGCCCCCGCTGGCCGACGGCTACGTGGCCGCCCAGGAATTCCAGGCCTTCCCCGCGCCCACGGTGGGCACCTTCGGGGCGGCCCGCACCTGGCGTCTGGCCCGCAAGCTGACGCTGCTGACCACCGCGGACTTCAACCACCCCTCGGATTATTCCGAAAGTTTCCGGGTGGGTACGGAGTTGGGTCTGCGCCGCATGCTCTTTCTGCGCGCCGGTTACGAGACCAGCCGGGACGAAGGCGGTTTCGCCGCCGGCTTCGGCCTGGAGCTGAAGCGCAAGCAGTTCCTGATCCGGGTGGATTACGCCTACAGCGACAACGGCAGCTTCGGGGCCATCCACCATGTTTCGGTGAACCTGTCCCCGCTGCACAAGCGCAAGCCCGATGACGCCTGGCGCCGGAGGTCGACCCGATGAAGAACACCGTGTTCCGCATTCTTCCCCTGGCGCCCTTGCTGGTGTTGCTGGGCCTGGCCGGCTGCGGGGAAAAGATCGCCCTCCCTCAGGCCCGGGGCCTGTTCTCGGTGGCCGCCTACGTGGACGCCGGCAGATTCGCGGTGGACGCGCCCCGGGGGCTGAAGGTGTTGCAGGGCGGTGTTTTCCTGCTGCAAACCACCACCCTCAGCAAGCTGGATCAGGGTCTCAACGCCCTGGAAAACGTGCCTCCCGTGTCCGGTTTCAGCGACGCGACGGCCCTGTGCGGCGACACCGATCTGGGCGTGGTCTTCGTCTTCGATCGGGCGGGCGCCGGCCTCAGCTGGTACAATCTGGCGGATCTGGCTCCCCTGGGATCCGCGCCCTTGCCGGAGGTCCTTTCGGCCGCGGCCATGGTCACCAATGACCGGGGCATCGAACTGGCGCCCGGCGGGGACACCTTCTTGTACATCTCCGATCCGGACAGCGCCGTCGTGCACCGCTACGCCTTCGATCCGACCGGCGGCCCGGTGCCCTTCGGCATTCTGACCCGCTCCGGCGGGGCCAGCGCCCGCTTCGTGCACGTGCCCGCGGGCTTGGCCAACGACAGGGAAGGCCACATGGTGGTCAGCGACGCGGACACCCTGCGCAACTGGGTCATCCGTTTCGATCCCACCCCGGACCTGAGCGATGTGACCCCCGACCCCGC
>PDQT01000331.1 GCA_002747875.1 bacterium DOLZORAL124_64_63 | reverse complement strand
AAATGCTTACCCGAACCCAACCCCACGCAGGCCAGGAAGATCACGATCCCCAGTTCCCGGACAAAGAAATTGGCCCCCGGCGTCATGTAGAAACTCATGTGGCCGACGCGGCCCTTGTGCCCCAGGAAAAGGGCGACGATGAGCGGCCCCCCGGCCAGGCCCAGCTTGGCCGGTGACGGCAGCCCGGGCACGAAGATGGGGATACTGCCCAGCACCACGCCCAGGAAGATCCCGACAAACAGAGGGATGATGTGGGGCTGGGCCAGATCCCGGATGGAGTTGCCCAGGAAGTCGGCGATGTCCGCCATGCGGTCCTTGGCCGCCACCACGCGGACGGTGTCGCCGAATTCCAGCGTGCTGTCCCCCATGACCTGCAGCTGGGTCTGACCCCGCCAGATCCGGGTGATGTTGGCCGGATACGAAGCCGACAGATTGAGTTGTCGCAAGGTTTTGCCGATGACTTCCCAGTTGGTGATGATCACGTGGCGCATGCTCAGATGGCCCGAGAAGAAGGTCTCCTCACTGGGAGTGACCTTGCCCACCATGATCTCGAGATTGGCGAAGTGTTCGGGGTCGGCCAGGCCGTACAGAAGATCGCCCTCCGCCAGCGCCAAATTGGCCTGCGGGACGATGGATTCCCCGTCGCGGACGATGCGCGACAAGACGAATTGCTTGTCGAGGCTTTCTTCCAGATTGGACACGGTCTTGCCGCAAAGATTGGGGTTGGTCACCGCCAGATTGATGGTGGTCAACTTTCCGGCGGCATCGCCCGTGTTGCGGGCGTATTCGCCGGCATCGGCTTCGATATCGACCCGGAAGACCAGCCGCAGCAGCAGCATCACGCCGATGATACCCAGGATGCCCAGAGGGTAAGCCATGGCATAGGCCATGCCGGTGACGTCCGGTTTGGACACCAACGATTGGGCCGAACCCAGCCCCGGGGTGTTGGTCACGGCGCCGCACAGGATACCGACCGCCACATGGGGCTCCAGATGGAACACCGTCTTGATCAGGATGGTCACGCCCAGACCGAGCAGGCAGATCAAGGCGGCCAGCAGATTGAGCCGCAAGCCGTCGTTCCGGAACGAGGTGATGAAGCGGGGCCCGATCTCGATGCCGATGGCGTAGACGAAGAGAATCAGCCCGAATTCCTTGAGAAAGTGCAGCAGCTTGGGATCGACCTCGGCCCCGAGATGGGCGACGAACAATCCGGTGAACAGCACACCGGCGATGCCCAGCTTGATATTCATGAAGCGGATCTTGCCCAGCAGGATGCCGGAAAAGGCGACCAGCGACAGGAACACCAGGGTCGAGGTTGTTCCCGGCTGCCACAGGGCGCCCAGCAGATCGGTTGTGGTGCTCAAAGGGTTATCTCCTCTGCCCGTCGCGACAGCGACAAGGCGGCCAATCGTCATCAGGGCAAGCTGCAGAGAAAGAAGACAGGGGGGAGCAGGGCCCACGCCGGCCCACACCAGACCGCGGGGACGCGGCATGATGGCATGCTGCGGTGCCTGGTCGGTCGGCACCGGACCTCACTGTTCCGCTCTCTGGCTGTACTCCGCAGCCTTACGGATAAACGCCCGGGCAGGTCTTCTGGCTCTCCCCGCCACAACCGCCTTCCCGACGTCATCAGTCGCCAGTGGCTTCCAGGTTGTGGCATGTTGTTCCGACAGCGGAACGGGGGATGACAGCGGCGGGACCGCTTCCGATTTTCACGGAATTCCCTATCAAGCCCTCGGGGGCACCCTGCGTCAGGGGGGGAAGATGGGGCGGGAAAAACCAAAAGTCAATGGGCAGCTGATGTGATCGATAGTGGTTCCGGCGAAACCGGCCCTCATCCCACACCCTGAGAGAATACCACCATGTCCGACCAGCTCATCGCTGAAGAAGAGCGCCACGGGTTGATTTTCCCCAACCGCCGTCGTTTCTTCATGAGGCGTTCGGGCTGATCGGATTTATCAGCCTTGAACGCCGACAATTTCCGCGGCACAGTGAATATCTCCGTCACCGGAGTTCCGACCATGAAGCGATGGCTGATTCTGTTCTGCCTGCTGCTGGCGGGCGCCTCGCGCGCCCAGGACGCCGGCCCGCCGGCTGCGCGTAGCGCGGCTTCGGACTCGACCACCAATCCCCAGCCCGACAGCCGCACCGAGGTCCTGACGATCCTGGCCCCCCAGGCCATGCCCGAGCAGGTCACACGGCACGAACTGTCCGGCCGGGAAATGGAGATGCTGCCCGGTTTCGGGGGCGACGCCGTCAAGAGCCTGCAATCCCTGCCCGGGGTGGCGCGGCCGGCCATCACCGATCCCGGCGCCATCATCGTGCGCGGCAGCGGCAACTACGACACCCGCTTCATTCTCGATGGGGTGGACATCCCCAATCTGTTCCACTTCGGCGGAGTCAAGAGCACCTACAACAGCCTGGGACTGGGCGGCATCGAATTGCGGCCCGGCGGCTTCGGGGCCCAGTACGGCGGCTGCGTCGGCGGTGTGGTGACCCTGGAGGGGCGCGGTGGCCGACGGGACCGCTGGCGCACCGTTCTGGACACCGGTTTTCTGGACGCCGGCTTCCACACCGAAGGCCCTTTGGGCCAGGATGTCAGCCTGCTGATCAACGCCCGCCGCAGCTTCATCGGCGAGTTGGCGGATCTGGCCCTCAGAAACAACGACAGCATCAGCCTGGCCATCGCGCCCTACTACTGGGACGGGGTGCTGCGCCTGGATTACGACGCGGGGGGCGCCCACCGTTTCTTCCTGACGGCCTTTGCCGGTCAGGACCGCATGGATCTGGTCTTCCCTGAAGAAAGCAGCGGCAGCCCCGCGGTCAGCGAGGCCACCAACGCGGTGGGGCTGGATGTGGTCTTCCGCCGCTTCATCCTGGGCTGGGACGCCTTTCTGGGCGAACGGTGGCACAACCATCTGCGCTTGTCCGTGGGGCATGACCGCAACTCCGCCCACTTGGCGGGCGATTTCCGTTTCGATGGCCGCGGCCCCATGTACAGCCTGCGCAATGACCTGGAGATAATCTTGCGCCGGGACCTGGTTTCCCATGTGGGTGTCGACGCCATCTTCGCGCCCTTCACCTACACGGTGGAGGTGAACGGTTACGAAGAATCCCGCTTGGAGGACAAGAAATTCTCCGATGTGGGCGTCTATGCGGCTCTGGCCTGGGAAATTCGCCCGGGGCTGACGCTCAAGCCGGGCGTGCGTTACGACCACTACCACCATCTGGCAAAAGGCGAACCCAGCCTGCGCGCCCAAGCCTCCTGGGACTACAAACCGGGCCGGCGCTTCACCGCCGCGGTCGGGTCCTACAATCAGGATCCGCGCCCCACCGGCCAGGCCACCGATCCGGTGTATGGGAATCCGGATCTGCCACCCACCACGGCGCGGCACATCACCCTGGGCCATGAATGGCGGCTGAACGATGGCCTGACCCTCAAGATCGAGGGCTACCACAACATACAGGAGCGCGTGCCGGCCCTGACCGACAGCGCCGATCTGAACTTCCTGGCCGACTCCGAGGCCCGCATGCACGGCGTGGAATTGATGCTGCGCAAGGAGGCGGGTGACGGTTTCTTCGGCTGGGTTTCCTACAGTTTGGGCAGTAGCCAACGCCGCTATGCCCGCGACCCGGGCAACGGCGGGGACTGGCACGCGGACCAGTGGCTGCCCTACGAGATGGACCAGACCCATCACCTGCAGGCCGTCGGCTCCTGGGATCTGGGCGGCGGTTGGTTCCTGGGCTCACGGGTCCAGTTCGTTTCCGGCGTGCCCGTCACCCCCATCCTGGGCTACACCGGCAACCGGTACGAATTCGATGCCGACACCGGCGATTACGTGCCCGTGCTGGGGGCCCACAACGCGGAGCGCGTCTCACCCTACTTCCGCACGGACCTGCGGGTGGACAAGCGCTTCGCGCGCGGCAACAAGGTGTGGTCCTTCTATCTGGATCTGCAGAACGCCAACTACTTCCTGTACAACAGTCCCGAGGGCTACACCTACAACTACGACTACTCCCGGCGCGGGGAATACGGCTGGATCTTCATGCCGGCTCTGGGCGCGCGGGTAGATTTCTAGGAGGTGATCATGAGAAGCAAGATGCGGCCGGCCCTGTTCGCGTTGCTGCTGCCGCTGACGCCGCTGCTGCTGACGGCCTGCTCGGACAGCTTCCCCGATGAGGAAATGCACCTGGGGCTGGAAGACAAGATCCGGCCCTACGCCATCACCCTGGAGCCGCCGGAAGCCTCTCCTGGGGAAACCGTGCAGGTGACCCTGCACGCGCACGTGCCGCCCGGCAAGTCGGTGGACATTCATTGGCAGGTGGCCCTGGATTATGACAACGGCCTCTATGAGGCGGATGAGATCGAGCGGCAGGTCCTGCCCGTGGGCCAGAATGCCCAGAGCGCTTACTCGGGAACCATGCTGCGGCAGTGGTTCACCTGGACGGTGCCCGATTCGGTGGCCCGTGTCAGCTCGGCCGTTCCGGATGTCCTGACGGATCCGGTGCTGGTGGCCCTGGCGCAGCTGGTGGTGGGCCCGGACGCCGGCGATCCTCCTACCCGCGCCGGTGTCGAAACCTGGCTGGCGTCCCGTGACCCGTCCGTGCCCCTTTCGCCCGAAGAAGAGGCCCTGGTGGATCGTTTCTCCTGCGCGGTGCGTTTCCGCGCCACCATGGAAACCCGGGACCGCGCGGTGGACGTGACCCGCAATCTGACGGTGCGCCACTCCCGTCGCCTGGGCAGCACCCAGGTCAACACCAACAACACGGAAAACAGCCGTCTGGTTGTGGCCCTGGAGAAGGCGGATGCCAGGTCTGCCGATTTGGAAGATCCCGCCGTGGTCGCCCACGAATATCCGCTGGTGCCCGCGCAGCCTCCCGTCCCGCAAACCATCCCCTTCCACCCGGACTGGACCTATTTCCTGGTGGAATCCTTTGCCCTTCAGGACTACAACGCGCCTTTCGAGCCGGGATTGGTCGTGTCCGAAGAGTTGGAAGGACGTTGGTACTATTATCGTCACGATGACCCCGCCGCGCCTGAGGCTTTTCTGCGCAACGACGAGGGTGAAGAGCCGGAGATGTGGGAACTGGATTATCCGATCATTTTGGCCCCGGCCGGACCGGACACCCGCTATTTCCTCGTGTCGGTGATGCGGGATCTTCGGCGGGACTGGGTCCAGTATTTTTTGACCCCGGGGGCCAGCGTCTACCCTTCCGAAATCCAGTTCGTCACTCCCTGATTTTTTCGCAAAAGGCCCCGGGATTCCTCCCGGGGCCCTTCTTCTGGCTTGGCTGTTCGGTCACTTAACTAGGACCAGCTTCGTCAAGCCGCTGCCACTGCGTGACTCCAGCCGGGCAAAGTACACACCGCTGGCCACTTGGCGGCCGCTGTCGTCTTTACCCATCCAGACCGCCGAGTGATGGCCCGCCCGCAGCGTCTCATCCACCAGATGCCGGATAACCCGACCCTGCGCGTCGTAGATCACCACCTGGGCGTGATCCGTCCGCGAGAGATCGAAATCGATCTGCGTCTGGGGATTGAAGGGGTTGGGGTAGGCGCCCACCAGGCGGGTGACCTGGGGTATGCCGTCATCCCCGACGGGGCTCAGACCGGCGTTGAAGTGGAGGTTGAAGTCCGCGCGGTCGGTGCTGTCGTCGGCACGGTAGACCACCACGCAGTAGTAATCGTTCTCCACCATGGGCAAGACCAAGGTCTCATCCCCGCCCGCTCCGTTGGTGTTGGCAACACCGTAAGCGGTGTACCGATTGTGGAAGGGCTCGCCATCCTTATGGATGGCCAGTCCCAGATCATCGCCGGAAAGATTTTCCAACTCGATGCTCCAGTCACCGTCATCGAGGGAGAACTCGTACATGGCGACGAGCCGGTTGGCCATGATGGACAGGCCCGTGTAGGAGGGATCCGGATTGCCGTAGTAGGAGCTTTTGGCGGCGTGGGCCCTGTAGGAGTCGTTGCCGTCCCAGCGAGTCACGCCCACATCGAAATCCTGGAGGCTCATGGCGTTGTAGTTCATCAGGATGTATTCCGTCACTTGACCCGAGCCGTAGGAACCGAAGAGGGCGGTCTTGTACCCGTCTTGACTGCCGACGGCGGGATCGTGCACGCGCAGATCGAAATCCGAGGTGCCCTCCGGACGGATCGCCATGGCTTTCCAATAACCGGTGCCCGTGCCGGCCAGACGCAGCCCGTCACAGTTGGCAAAGAACGGGTTGTTGCTGCCGGACACATCACCGTATCCGTTGTAGGGTGCCGGCGGAGCCGGGCGTACGGTAAAGGCGCCGGGGAGCATCTCGGAGGGACCCCAGACGTACTGCTCGCCGTAGATGTTGTTGTTCTCGTTGGTCTCTTCGATTTCCTGCAGGGCATCCACCCGGTAGGACAGCGTATGCCGGCCCGAAGTCCAGATGAACTCATGGTCCCAGTTGTAGGTTACCTGCGTCCCGGGAGCAAGCGTGCCCCAGTTGACGTACCCGGCGTAAGAGCCGTCCCGGTATACGCGCGAGGGCAGGGGAGAGGAGACCGGGCCGTTGTTGATGGCGGCCACGTTCAGGTATGTGGGGTTGGGTGCGGCATACAGTGTGTCCGGGAGCAGGCAGACTGTGGGAGACCCGTCCCACGCCGGGCGCGGAACGATAGGCGCGTACCACCAAGGGCTGGGGAGGCGCACCGCCAGGTCGGGCGGCGTGGTGCCCACCTCGATGGTGATATCCCGCGCGGGGAAGCCGTCGGTGGGATCTCCGTAGACCAGGATACCGTACCAGCCGGTCTCCGTCAGGTCGCCGGAAACGCGTATCAGACTGCCGTCCAGGGAGTGGGCGGATCCCACGATGTTCCCGCTTGTGGCTGTGCCTGTGGCGTAATTGCGGTGCATGACCACCAGGTGCAATGCTCCCCCAGTGGAGCACTGGGCGGTCACGCTGACGGGGCCATGTTGGCTGTCGTACAGGTAGAATTCGCGCAGCAACATGGGCTCACCATCACTCAGGGCCACCGTCAGGCTGTCCCCGAAGGATACATGAGAGCTTCTGGCATGGTATGCCTTGTAGCTGCCGGGGTTGCCGTAGGCCAGGACGCCGACGTCCCAACTGGCGGCATTGTTCATGTTGCGGTTGGCCACCACGATGTCCAACTCGCCGGCCCAATTGGAGCTGTAGCCGAGGTAATTGGCGAAGCCGTTTTCGGCGCCCTGGCTGGCGGCGTGCAGACGAGCGTCCACATCAAGCTGGTTGTCATTGGCCCAAACGGCCATGGCGTGCCACCAGCCTTCATTGGTGAACATGCGCAAACCGTCGGAGTTGTACCATTTGGTTCCACTGGTCACTTCGTTCCAACCGCCGGTTTGCGTCGGGGGGGCCGGGCGGCCCCTGGTGGAGTTCACGGCAACGGTAAGCGGCGTCCAGATGAACTGCCGCCCGAAGACGTTGTTGTTCTCATCGGTTTCCGGGATATTGTCTTCAGAGTCGTGGCGGCAGGTGAAACTGTGGCGGCCACCCGGCACCATGATCGGCCCGATGTTCAGGGCCTGGTACTGCTGGCCCGCATTGACGGTCCCCCAGTTGACGCTCTGGACGTGCTCGCCGTCCACGTTCAGGGCCCCATTGAAGGGCACGCTGGTGGGCACATCGCCTTGATTGATACCACGCATGTTCCAATAGGTGAGCGTGGTGTTGCCGGGCAGGTAGTCCGGAACCTCGGCCGAAGAGGTGATGGAGTCGTCATCATCGCACGGGACAAGCTCGTAGTCCCAGCCCGGGGGCAGATACGGCGTCAGATCAGCGGGCTCGGCCTCGCGGATCACGATGGGGCCCCAGTGGGCGTAGTCCCCATCCCAGTTGCCCGCGTTGTCCACCGACCTGATGTTGAAGTAGTAGGTGCCGGGACTGAGGGCTTCGGTGGTGTACGAAGTCACATCGCCGATGTCCTGAGTATCCGCCGGCAACCCTGGGCTTGGGGAGGAGATATACAGACCGTAACCCTGAATGCCGGACAGGTTGTCGTAGGCCCGGGTCCAGGTGAAGGTCACCGTGGGATCCGGGGAGGACACGCCGGCGGTATGGCTGGTGCTACTTAGGTTGGTGACCATCAGGGGCGCGGTGTTGTCCATCTGGAAACCGCAGTTGGCCGCCGTCTCCCAGAAGCCCTCCCGGTAGGCGGGGTACCGCGCGATGTACTTGTTGATGAAGTCGATGCTGCCGGTCGGGTTGTCCTGGGCACAGACCTCGAACAGGGAGGCGTCACCCACGGCCAGGGCATCGGTGTAGCTGCCGTAGACGCCATGGCTGTCCTGGGCGCTGTCCATGACGTCCAGGCCCAGGGCGGCGATGAAGCCCTCCGTCAGCCGGGGCACATCATAGGCCCCGCCACAGGTGCCCAGGCTTTCGGCCTCTTTGGGATATAGGGCATTATGCCCGTAATAACCCGGAGTCCATTGGCTGATGGCCAAGGAGTGGATCTGAGCCCACCCTTCCAGCCAGGCGATGGTCTCGCTCTCCTGGCACCAGAAGCAGTGGCCGCAATTATCGGGCGGGTTGGAGTCGCACACGCCGTTGCAGTAATCAAAGGGTTCCCAACTGGCCATTTCGTGGTCGAACCAGTGGCCGTACTCGTGCCACAAGACTCCGTCTTTCCAGGCAAAGTCCTGGCGCATCTGAATACGGCCATTAGTGCTGCAATTGGGCCAGGCGGCGCTGGGGAACTCGATGCGGCATGCGGGCACGTCATAACCCAGGTTGTAGTCGTGGACCCAGGACCGGCTACCCTGGGAGTGGAAGTAGACGATGGTTTGCGCGTCCGGATTAGCGGGCTGCAGGGTGCCGTAGTCCAGATTGGTGCCTGCGTAGTTGTATGTCACACTGGTGGCGAATACATGGTTGTTGCCGCTGTTGGGCTCGTAGACCCGAATCCGGCTGTTGGTCATGATGTAGCGCAGGTAGATGTCGGGCGTGTCGAAGATCCCGGCGTCGAAGCTGTCCACATCCAGGTCGTAATAGCCGTTGTAGTTGGTGTAAGTGGTACCCAGCAGGTCATCGCTGCCACCGGTGTCGAGATCCCACACTTCCACCAGAATGGAATGGGCGGGGAAGAACCCGCCACCGGGCTGGGTGCAGCCGAAACGGCCGGAAATATGGATGGTGATGCGGCTGCCGTCGGCGTCCGCGTCCCGCTCCTCGGGGCCGTCCTGATCCTTGACATAGACCGGCGTCGGCGCGGTCAGGATGTCGTAGGTTTCGGATCGGCTTTTGTCACTCGGCAGAGCCATGAAGTCGGGTACGGCTTTGGTGGCCCAGCCTTCGGTCATGTGGCGCACGTTGCGCTCGCTCAGGTCGATGTCGAAGAGAATGGTGCGCCCCTCGAAGTCCACGCTGAACTTCAGGGGAGATTCCGGGGCGGCGCGGTCGACGGTGAACTCGACCACCATCACATCGCCCTTTTGCATGGTGCGGGTGGCGGGCCCGGCGGCCAGGCTGGCGGACCAGTTATCGCCTTCGAGTTTGAACTGGGACAGGGTGCCCGGTTCGCCGCAGTGGATCTCCAGCTTGCCGTCATAGGTGTCCCCGGGCTGCAGCGCCGTGAAGGGCGAGACCAGCTTCACCTCCACAGCGGGCATGATGGTGGCTAGGGCTTGGGTGCTGAAACCGCAGAGCAGCATCAGCAACAGCAGGATTCGTAACGATCTGCACATTTTGCTGACCTCCGGGTTAGCGGTTCTGGGGCTCCGGACGGGTTTCCGTGGGGGCCTCGGGCATGGGCGGGTTCAAAATCTTCTCGATGGAGTCCTCGATTTTCAGGGCCAATTCCTCGTTGCCGTCTTGGCGGGCGTAACGGGCCTGGATGGCCAGGATATCCAGCTCCAGCTGCTGCTTCAACTGGGACGCTTCCTGGTTCAGGGCACGACGGGCCTCGTAATCGGGCGCTTGGGCGGCGCGTTCAGCCAGCGCCCGCACCTGGTTGTGGTTGGTCTCCAGGGCGGTCTTGATCTCGATCATCATGGGCGAGAGCGCGGGCTGGGGCAGCAGGGCCTCATCGGTGCCATTTTCGTCAAGGGTGACCCCGGCCTCCAACTCTGCTTGGTTGATCTCCAGCACGGGCGAGGACGCTTGCTGTTCGGAGTCGACCTTGGTGGCATTCTGGACCTGGGGATCTGCGGCTATGGCGCTTCCCCAGAAAAGGACGAAAACGAGAACGAAAAAGGACATGAATTTCATGACACACCTCTCGGTTCGGGTTATGGGTTTGTTCTGCAGGCGATTGAGAATTACCGTCTTCCCCCCTTGAGCGGACACTTCAGGAAGCCTCCGCGTCTCGGGGGTTGTATCTAGTTTTTTTTGAGTTGGAGACAAAAAATTACATACAAAAGTCTCGCAGTTTCGGGATAGAGAGGGCGGACATCCGTTCTGCTATAGGATGGCAATATCAACAAATCCTGTTAAATCTTTGTCGGTTCGATGGTTGCCCAAAAAGGATTGTCCTGGATTGATCGGAAACCGATTTCCGCTAGAGAAAGCCCTGTCGTTTCCCCGACGGTAGGCCGCGGGGCTTTCCTGGAAAGTTCTGAGCCAGGGCCTTGGTCGTCATGGTTTCCGTGTGGACAATCCGGATGGCCTCACCGGGGCCGCTCCAGAGCCAGCTCCGGGCCAACGGTGTGGCCATCGCCGTCGACCGCGGTTATGCTCCCGTGGGTCACCCCGTGTGGCGGGCGGATCCGATGAGTTGCCGCCCGGGTCAGGAATGCGTGCCGTCATTGCTGAGGGGCATGACATCACCGACCAGAATGGAGATAGCTGAATGAAACTGATTTCCTGGAATGTGAACGGCCTGCGCGCCTGCCTCAAGAAAGGCTTCACTGATTTTGCCGCCAACAGCGGCGCGGATATCATCTGTCTGCAGGAGGTGCGCGCTTTGCCCGAGCAGGTGGAGCTGGATGTTCCGGGCTACTCCATGCTCTGGAACCCGGCGCTGCGCAAGGGCTACAGCGGCACGGCCATGCTGGTGCGGGAATTACCCCGTGCCGTTTTCCCCGGCATGGGGGTGCCGGAATTGGATACCGAGGGCCGCGTCATGACGGCGGAACTGGAGGACATTTTCCTGGTCACGGTCTACACGCCCAACGCCCAGCGTGAACTGGCGCGTCTGCCGTACCGCCAAAAGGAGTGGGACCCCACCTTCCTGAAATTCGTGCGCAAGTTGGAGAAGAAGAAGCCGGTGGTCTTCTGCGGGGACCTGAACGTCTCGCACAAGGAAATCGATCTGGCCAATCCGAAAAGCAACCGGAAGAACGCCGGTTTCACGGACGAAGAAAGAGCCGGCTTCGACAAGATCGTCAAAGCCGGCTTCATCGACACTTTCCGGGAGTTCGAAACCGGAGGCGGCCACTACACCTGGTGGAGCAACCGGCCGGGCGTGCGTGAGCGGAACGTGGGCTGGCGCATCGACTACTTCTGCATCTCGTCCGTGTTGCGGCTGCGGCTCGTTTCCGCCAGTATCCTGGCCGATGTTTTCGGATCCGATCACTGCCCCATCGCGATAGAACTGGAGTAGGATCGCCTCTCTGTCCCGCGCCGGCTGATGACTCCGGGTTAGAACAACGGGTTAGAACAATCCGGTGCCGCAGCCGCGCATCTCCACGCCGTCCAGTTTCAGGGTCACCGACGCGGGGAAGGGCGCTCCGCTCATGCTGTCGCCGCAGAGGCCTTCCTGGATTTCGATTTCCAGGGTATGGTCGCCGCTTTTCAGAACGTGCCGGCCGGCGGGGGCGTAGGGGTCCAGGTCGGCGGCGGCCAGCCCGGGGAATTCCTGACGGGTCTCGCCCAAGTCCGTCAGCAGAAGCACCTTCTCTTCGCTGATGACCAGATTCCATGAGGGCTCGTTGCCCGCGGCCCAGAAGCGCCCGCCGGCCTGCCAGGCCTGCTCCAGGATGGCTTGCAGCCCGGAAACTTTGCAGGGACCCACTTCCTTACCGTCCACTTCGAACAAAATGATGTCGCCCTGACCCTTGGTCCAAACCATGAAGCGCTCGCCCTGGTATTTCGCGCCCGAGGCGGATCGGGCGGGTTTCAGGGTGTGGACCTCGTCCGGGGTGTAGAGGATGGCCGAGTCCTCGGCGTTCCGGTAATGCACCAGATAGTGGAAGTCCTGGACACCGTCAAAGGCCAGGATGTGCAGCACCGGCTTGGTCTCCGTCGCCGCGTTGTCGGTGTTCTGGGTGGTGGTCGTTTCAGGGGCCGGTTCGGCTTTTTCCTTACCGCCGCAGGCTGTAAAAAGTCCACCCAAGGTCAGAATCAAGAGCGGTAGAATCCATCTAGTCATAGCATCCTCCTGAAAATTTGAGCCGCTTCTATTGCCGCTATTGCCGTTATTGCCCATTTGGCAACCATACGTCCCGGCCGGGCCACAGCAGTACCGGTGAGGGGCCCATATTTTGCACAATACCCGACAGTTCCGGAAAATATCCCGTTTTTCTCGTTTTACGCAAGACCGGGCAGGTGAGCAGTATGCAGAATGCAACGGCGGAGCACATGATCAGGCTGATGGCTCTGATGATCCTGATGGTTCTGCTGCCTCTGCTGATTGGGCCTGCCCCGGCTTGCGCGACCGGCGCGGACAACGTTTCCCCGCCCGACACCCTGCTCTACACCGTCGAGACCGGCGACAGCCTGATCAAGATTTGCGGTCGGTACCGGGAACGCACCCATCACTACGCCCTGGGCGATCTGATGACCGACATCCGCCGGGTCAACAATCTGGAAAGCAACTTGCTGCTGGTGGGGCAACAACTGCGCATCCCCGTGCTGCCCATCCAGGACTGTCCTCAGGTCCTGACCAAGGTGGCCGACGGCGCCGAGTTACGCGGCATCTACCTGACCGGCCCGGCCTGCGGTGTCAACTCAGTCTGGCGCCGGGTGGACCGTTTCATTGCGGCCGGCGGGAACGCGGTGGTCTTTGACGCCAAGGATATCGATGGCGGGGTTTCCTTCGCCAGCCGGCATTCCCTGGCGCGCTGCGGCCGAGGCCGGAGCGCGCCGGTGATCAGCAGCCTGGACGAGATGCTGAAACGTTGCCGGCGCCGTGACCTTTACGTGGTGGCTCGCCTGGCTCTGTTTCTGGACGGGGAATTGGGTCGGGAGCGCCCGGATCTGGCCCTGCATGACCGCGCCGGCCGACCCTGGGGCGAGCGCGGCTGCATCTGGATGGATCCGCGCCAACCGGAGGTGCGCGCCTACAATTTGGCCCTGGCCCAGGAATTGGCCCGGGCCGGGGTGGACGAGATCCAGTTCGATTACGTGCGTTTCCCGACCAACGGATGGCGTGAGGACTGGTCCGACACCGCCCGGGTGGATATCCAGACCGTGGCCGCCGGTCGCCGTGCCGCCATCACCGATTTCCTGGCCGAGGCGCGGGATCTGCTACAGCCGCTGGGTGTGAAGATCAGCGCGGACCTGTACGGCATCATGGCCTGGGGGCGAACCGAAGATCTGGCGCTCACCGGCCAGCATGTGCCCACCTTTGCCGAATACGTGGATGTCATCTGCCCCATGATCTATCCATCCCATTTCAGCCCGGGGTTCGAGGGCCGCACGCGCCCGGGCGATGATCCCGAATACTTCATCGGCGAAGGGACACGCCGTTTCGCCACGCTGTGCGCCGGCCGTGCGGAAATACGTCCCTGGTTGCAGGCCTTCCCCTACCGGGTCAGCCGATTCGATGCCGACTATGTCGGTTCCCAGATCCAGGCCGCGCGCCTGGAAGGGGGCCGTGGCTGGTGTTTGTGGAATCCGGCTTGCCGTTACAGCGTGGCGTTGCAGGCCCTGCCTGATCTGTGCGCTCCGCAGCCTCGGACCCAGGCCGATCCCGCGGCCGAACCCCGGGTCCTGCTGGGCTTGTTCCTGGGTACGGGACAGGCCCGGGACGACAGGGCCGGCGAGATCCAAAAACCGGTGGAATAATCGCGTTTTACACACAAATTCAAATGGCATCCCGTCAGGGCGGCGATTAGATTTGGGCTGGTAGCCCCAAGGATTGTCGACCAAAGGAATCTGCCATGCCTTTCAGCAAGATTGCTCAGTCCATTGGCGCCTCCGCCACCTTGAAGCTGAACGCCAAGGCCGGGGCTCTGCGCGCCGCGGGCAAGCCCGTTATCCACCTCGGAGGCGGCGAGCCCGAGAGCCTGGCTCCGGACACCGCCGTGCAGGCGGCCATCGAGATGCTGGAAAAGGGAAGAATCCGCTACACGCCCGCCTCCGGCACCCCGGCCATGAAAGACGCCATCATCGACTACACCAAGCGCTTCTACGGACGCCAGGTGGAGCGGGCCAACGTCATGGCCTCGGCGGGCGCCAAGCAGGCCATCATGGTGGCCCTGCTGGCGCTGGTGGATCAGGGAGACGAGATCGTCTTCCCCGCGCCCTACTGGGTCAGCTACCCGGAAATGGTGCGCTTGGCCGGCGGCAAGCCGGTGGTGGTGCACGCCGCGGACGGCTCTTTTCAGCCCACGGTGCAGGAGATGATAGCCGCCATGGGCCCCCGCACCCGAGCCGTCCTGCTCAACAGCCCCAACAACCCCAGCGGACAGTTCTTCACGCGGGATTTCCTGGCGGGCGTCATCGCCCATTGTGAGCAGCAGGGCATCCGGGTGCTGATGGACGATATCTACCATCGTCTGGTCTACGACGGGCTGGAGGCCATCAGCTGTTACGAGTGCACGGACAAAAGCGTGGACGAGAGCATGCTGTTGGTCTTGAACGGGGTGTCCAAGCAGTACGCCATGACGGGGTTCCGCATCGGTTGGGCCGTGGGTCCGAAGGACCTGATCAAGGTCATGAACAACATCCAGTCCCACCAGTCCGGTAACCCTTGCAGCCTCAGCCAGCACGCCGCGGTGGCGGCCATCCACGGCCACCAGGGCTCGGTGCGCAAGCTGGCCGGAGAACTGGAGATCAACCGGGACGAAATGGTCCGTCTCCTGCGCCAGATTCCGGGCCTGGATGTCCAGCCTCCACAGGGCACCTTCTACTGTTTCTGCGATTTCCGCGCCTTCGACCGGGACAGCACCCGCCTGGCGGCTCACCTGCTGGAGAAGATCCTGGTGGTGACGGTGCCCGGTGTGGAGTTCGGCATGGAGGGCTATCTGCGCCTCAGCTACTGCGGGGCCATCGAGGATGTGCGCGAGGGCGTGCGCCGCATCCAGTGGCTGCTGGACCCCGCCGCGGGGGATACCCTGGAATCCGGCGGCACCGTCTTTACCCGCTGAGATGGCCGCCGACTCTTTTGCCGATCCTGTTGCCGGGGCGCTTGCCGCGCTCCGGCAGTTCCATGCCCAGGTGGATGCCGCCGCGGGCGATCTGGAATCCCGCCAGGAGCCTCCCTTGCGTTGCGGGCGCGGCTGCGCCGACTGCTGTGTGGACGGCTTGACGGTTTTCGCGGTGGAAGCCGAGCGCA
>PDQT01000146.1 GCA_002747875.1 bacterium DOLZORAL124_64_63 | reverse complement strand
CTTCGCTCTTGCCGCAGCGTTTGCAACGAAACGTCTCGGCTTGCCGTAGAATCGTACTGAATCCAGCGTCACCGTTTAATCGTTCCAGATCATCCACGCAGTCGCCGCCGGCAAGGTTCAGCATTACCAGCGCGAAAATATGTTGGACGGTACTCCATCCCTGCAGTGGGCCGAGATGGCCAAAATAACGTTCTACAAGTTGCTGTAGCTTGGTCGCGCTAGCGAGCTCCAGGTAAAGAGGAAGCCCAGCCAGACCCGTGACTCCGATGCGGCATCGCTCTTTTTTGTACTGGAAAGGCAAAATACCTTGTGCCATGATTCGTCTAACCTCGTTGGTTAAGCTTTGGTTGTGGTAAACGTAGCTTAACTTCCTGATTCTACAGGGCCAACGAGGTTTTTCTTTTTCTTTGATGCCGGATCAGGGGAATCGCCACCACCCACCTCAACATCAAAGGGGATCCCTCTCTTGTCCCTTGCCGCCAAGACGTTTAGATTCTAGAAAGCGGCGAAGGCGGAGACCTCGCGATTCCGATTTCCCTGGTCCCCTGGGGCCGCTTGGTTTTTTGAACGGCTGGATTTTCTTGAACGGAATGGTGAGCAATGGCGAAGACGGCGCTGATCACGGGTATCACCGGCCAGGACGGTTCCTACTTGGCGGAGCATCTGCTGGCCCAGGGCTACAGGGTGTTCGGCATGGTGCGGCGCAGCAGCACCGAGAACCTGGAGCGCATCGACCACCTGAAGGCGGATATGGAGTTCGTCCAGGCCGACCTGCTGGATCAGGCCTCCCTGGATGGGGCCCTCAAGGAATCCCGTCCCGAGGAGATCTACAATTTGGCCGCCCAGAGCTTCGTGCCCACCAGCTGGAGCCAGCCCACCCTCACGGGCGAGTTCACCGGCCTGGGCGTGGCGCGCCTGCTGGAATCCATGCGCCAGATCTGCCCGGAGGCCAAATTCTACCAGGCCAGCAGCAGCGAGATGTTCGGTAAGGTGCGCGAGGTGCCTCAGAACGAGCTGACACCCTTCCACCCGCGCAGCCCCTACGCCGTGGCCAAGACCTACGGACACCACATCACCGTCAACTACCGGGAAAGCTACGGGCTATTCGCCGTCAGCGGCATCCTCTTCAACCACGAGAGCCCGCGCCGGGGCCGCGAGTTCGTCACGCGCAAAATTACCGACGGCGTGGCGCGGATCAAGCTGGGCCTGGCCAAGGAACTGGCTCTGGGCACCCTGGACGCGCAGCGGGACTGGGGCTATGCCGGAGATTACGTGCGGGCCATGCACCTGATGCTGCAGCAGGACCAGGCGGACGACTACGTCATCGCCACAGGGCAGACCCACTCGGTGCGGCAATTCCTGGAAATCGCTTTCGGCCATGTGGGCCTTCGTTACGAGGACCACGTGGTGCAGGATCCGCGCTTCATGCGGCCGGCCGAAGTGGACCAGCTCATCGGCGACAGCAGCAAGGCGCGCCGGGTGCTGGGCTGGGAGCCCACCCTCGGTTTCGAAGAGCTGGTGACCATGATGGTGGACAACGACCTCAAGCTGCTGGGCGGCTGATCCCGCGCGCGTTCGCCCTCACTCCAACTCGAAGACGTGCTCGGCCGTCACGCCGAAAGCCAGCAGCACGCTGGCGGAGTAGACGGGGCGCTCCAGCATCACGTAGTGCCCCGTTCGGCCGATGCGCTTGAAGCTCAGGGCGCGGGCCTTGCCGTACCCGATCTGTTCCAGCACCCCGCGGGAGGATTCCGCGGTGGGGAAAAGCAACTCGCTGCCGATGACCAGCAAGGGCACGGTCAGGCTGTGCAGACGGTCGGTTACATCGAAATCGAAGCTGCTCATCAACAGGCTGGTGAAGCTGCGCTGGTCCGTGCGCAGGGCCCTGTCCACGATCTGCTCGGTGACGTCGGGCTTGGGGCTCATGGCCGAGTAGCGCGCGGCCACGAAGTAGTCGTAATCCGTCAGCAGGGCCTTGGCCACCTGCTCCTTCTGCTTGGTGGTGGCCAGCTGCTTGGGGCCGGCGTCGATCATGATCAAACGGTGCACGTCCGCGGGATGGTTGATGGCGTACTGCAGGGCGATCATGCCCCCCATGCCGTGCCCCACCAGGGTGGGGTAGGCGAAACCCTGCTCCCGGATGAAGGCCTCCAGGCGGGCGGCTTCCTTCTCTATGGTGGGATCGGCCATGGGAGGGGTCTGGCCATGTCCGCCCAACTCGAAGCGGGCCACCTTGAAGGTGCCCTGCAGATAGGGCGCCACCCCATCCCATACCTGTTTGTCGCTGCCCAGCCCATGGATCAGGACCATCTCGAACTCGCCGCGGCCTTCCTGGATCCGGGGGCTTGGCTGCGGGGTGCCGTCCTGGGCCCGGCCGGCCAAGGGCCACACCGTCACAGCCAGCAGAACCAGGGACAACGAAGCCAGAAAAAGGAACGCGGGGCGCGAGGGGGCGGGCTGCAGCAGGTGGGCCGAGGTCTTCATGGGGTTCCTTTCGGGCGACGATCAGGCCGGCAAGCCCAGGCTGAATTCGTCACCATCGCGCGCCTGATGGACGGCGCCTTCGTAATGGGGCCGCAGGGCCGCGACCAGGTCGGTCCGGGCCGCGGCGGGGTATTGATGGGTCAGGACGACCCGCTCGGGGCGGGCCTCACGGCAGAGCCGGGCCACGGCCGTGGGATACATGTGGCCGGCGGTGGCCAGCTCATCGGGGGTGGAGCACTCCACCACCAGCAGGTCGGCGCCGTGGGCCGCGTCTTTCAACGCCGCGCAGGGCTCGGTGTCCCCGGAATAGACGATTTTTTTTCCCGCGCCGTCCTCCAGCACATAGCCCAGGGTTTGCCGCGACAGCCGGTCCTGGGGATGCCGGGTGGGGAACGGAGTGACGCGGCCGCCGCCCGGCAAGCTCAGGGGCGGGCCGTCCAGGTCCCACTCGGTGACCTCCAGGGGGCGGCTGCGGGGGTCCAGCCAGGAACCGTAAATACCGCGCAGTCGGGCCAGCAGATCCTTCAGCCCCACAGGGCCGAAAACGCGCAATGGGTCCGGGTTTTGGCAGGCGGGGCTGTGGGCGGCGAAAAGCAACGGCACCAGATCCGCGCTGTGGTCCGGGTGCAGATGGCTCAGGAGCACCGTGCCGATGGCGTCCACGCCGGCATCGGCCCGTCCGGATTTCACCAAGCGCACGATGGCGCCGGGACCGGGGTCCATGAGGATGCCAAGCCCATCCAGATCGATCCAGTAGGCCGCAGGGCAGTGGGTGGGGGTGGGCACGGCGCCGCCGGCCCCCAGGATGAGGAAGCGTATCATGGCCATAAATCAAGGGAATCCCCCGGGAACGTCAAGCCGTCGCGGGGGTATAGGGTATTTTCGGAGATGAGGAGCGGTCGGCGGATTCTGGACATGGAAGCCGACCCTCCATATCATGGGGCACCGTACACGTTCCCCGCTCCCGATTTCGAAAGGACCGGCATGCGATCCCGTGCGTCCCTTTTCTTCCGCGGCACCAAGGCCTTTTCCGGGCTCAGGTCGGTCCCGCCGGCCGCCGTTCTCCCGCCGGCCTTTTTGCTGATGACCTTTTTGCTGATGGCCGCCTCTTGGGGCGCGGCGCCCGCCTTGGCGGCTGAAGAAACCCCCCAGGAGAAAATGGCGAAACTGGAAGCCAAGGTGCAGGCCAACCCCACCGACGCCAAGAGCTGGAATGACCTGGGGGTGCTGCGCGCCCAGGAGGGCAACCTGAACCAGGCCCGAGACGCCTTCATCCACGCCGTGCAGGCCGATCCTTCGGTGGGCGACTTCCACCGCAACCTGGGCCTGGCCTTCAGCAAGCTGGGGGACTACGAACTGGCCGTCAGCGAATTCCAGGCCTACCGCCGCTTCGACACCATGGGCGGCAAGGATTTCTGGCGCCTGATCGGCGGTGCCCAGATGCAGGCGGGCATGACCGAGGACGCCCGGGTGACCTTCCAGGAAGGGCTGGACGTGTTTGGCGAGAACCCCGGCCCCGAAGGTTTGCGCCTGGCTTTGGCCCTGAACAAGCTGGAATCCGATGCCGGCAACGAGGAGGCCGTGCGCCAGCTGCTGGAAAAATACACCAAGCCGGCCGTGCAGCTGATGCGCTTCGCCAAGGAAGAGACGGATGAGGGGTATCAGGAAGCGCGGCAGATCGTGAACAACCGGGTGGTGCTGATGGTCGAGAACGCCAAGCTCCTGGAGCAGTCCGATCTGCTGACCGAGGCGGGCGATCTTTACGCCGAAGCCTACAAGCTGACGCCGCAGCGGGACGATCTGCTGCCCCGCCTGGTGGATGTCTACCTGAAGAACGACCAGAGCATGGAAGCCCGCGTGGCCGCGCGCCTGGCCCGAGACGACCATCCGGACAAGGCCGGAACCTGGGTGGCCACGGCCAAGGTGTACGAGCAGACCCTGCGCCTGCCCGACGCCATCAAGGCCTACAAGAAGGCCTACGACATCGATCCCGATTTCCCCGATCTGCGCGTGGTCATCGGCAATCTGTTGATGCGCGAGGGACGCGATGCGGAGGCGCGCCAGTATCTGAAAGACGGCGTCTCGATCAGCAGCACCAAGCCGGAAGTTGTTTATAATTATGCCGTCAGCCTGATGCGGGACAAGAAGTTCCACGCGGCTATCCCCTCCCTGCGCACCGTGGTGGAGGAACTGCCGGAATTTTTCCAGGGTCGGCTGGCCTTGGCCCAGTGCCTGCAACAGACGCGCCGGTATCGCGAGGCGGCCACATCCTACGAGAAGGCCTACGATCTGCATCCGGACCCCAAGCTGCTGTTCCATATCGCGCGTTGCGCCCAGAAGGGCAAACAGCCGACCAAGGCCATCATGTTCTACGAGAAGGCTCTGGTGGAGGAACCGGGCTATGTGAAGGCGCGTTACAACCTGGCGCTGACCTACATGGACGCCAAGCGCTATGACAAAGCTGTCGACAGTTTCCAGAAATTGATCGAACTGGAGGGGCCCAGCTACCGCGCTTATTACAGCATGGGCCTCAGCTATTATTACCAGGGGCTGTATGATGAGGCCCTGGAGACCTACGACATGGCTCTGGAGCAGAAGGAAACCGTCAACGTGCTGAACAACATCGGTCTGGTTTATGATGCTCTGGGCGACAAGAAGAACGCCCAGAGTTATTACAAAGACGCCAAGGCGCTGAAGGAAGGGAACTAGATGGGGCGTTTGTGGATTGCGGGGCCGTTGTTGGCGTTGGTGTTGGCTTTGGCGTTGGGGCTGCCGGCGATGGCGACCGGGGCCTTGGCCCAACTGCCCACCCACCCCAACCAGTTGCCCGAGCTGAAACCGGAGGCCACGTACCCGCGCTGCCTGCCCGAGGAACTGGAGTCCGCCGGTTTCCCTGATCACATGCACGCCTACTGGTGGCCGGACTGGCAGGTCCTGAGCGACGAGGACGGCCAGACCTACGGGCCGCGCGCCTTCTGTGACAAGAAGGTCGTCAAGCCTCGCGCCGGTCTGGTCATCGAGCCGGGGCGTCTGGCCTGGCGCTGCTTCGTCACCCACCAGAACCGGGCCTACAAGCCGTGCGACTTTCTGCTGCTGCTGGAAACCCTGGACCTGGCGGAGCGGCGTTTCGCGGCCCTGACGGGCCTGGGCGCCGTCGACACCTTGCACGTCTTCAGTCCGGACAACATCCCCGACTACCGGGAAGCCACCGGCCAGGATGTCTGGCGGTTGCACAAGCTGGAGGGCAACCGGGTTATCATCGAGCCCTACGGCATCTTGCAGGCGCGGACCCTGGACGGCCACGCGGCTTTTGCTCTGGTGGCCGACTGGCTGCTGAGCGCGCGCTTGCCGTCTGATCTGCCGCCTTGGCTGCACTACGGTCTGGTGGAGTATTTTGCCGAGAACGGGGTGCACCTGGTCAACTATATGGCCGAGTTCCGCGGGGAGGAATCGCTGCTCTTCAGCCCCGCCATCACGGATTTCATCCTGGCCGGCGAGCCGGATCCGGATGCCCCCAAGGACCGCGAAATGTACCGCCGCGCCGGCTACAGCGCCTTCCTGATGGCCTGGGAACTGGTCGAGAATCGGGGCGGTGTCAAGAAGTTGCGCGAGTTCCTGACCCTGGTCCGCGAGGGCGTGGAGCCGGATCGAGCCGCCGGGAAGATTTACGGCATGGATCTGGAAGAACTTGCCAAAAGCCTTGATCCGGTCGTACTTGGCGAACCGATCGGGGCTGCCGTCCAGAGCCGGCATCCCGCCAAAAGACCTTGAGGAAGAAGTCCTCAAGCGGAAAACCTGAAGAAAGGTCGTCATGAACCAGCCTGCTCCCGTGCGCGTCCGCTTTGCGCCCAGCCCCACCGGATTCCTGCACATAGGCGGTGCCCGCACCGCCCTGTTCAACTGGCTGTACGCCCGCAACCGCGGCGGCACCTTCGTCCTGCGCATCGAGGACACGGACCAGGAGCGCAGCACCGAAGAAAGCTACGCCGCCATCCTGAGCGGCATGCGGTGGCTGGGCATGGATTGGGACGAGGGCCCCGGCAAGGGCGGCGACTTCGGCCCCTACAAGCAGAGCGAGCGCCTGGATATCTACCGCCGCCATCTGGACGCCCTGGCGGCCGGCGGGCACGCCTACAAGTGCTTCTGCACGCCCGCTGACCTGGAGGCGCGCCAGCAGGAGATCGAGGCCGATGGCGGTGTCTGGGAAGGCTATGACGGTTGTTGCCGCCATCTGGATGCCGACACGGTGGCCGCCCACGAGGCCGCCGGCAAGCCCTTTGCCTGGCGTTTGCGCACGCCCGATGAGGGGGAGACCTTCTGGTACGACATCGTGCTGGACAAGCTGGAGTTCCAGAACGAGTTGCTGGTGGACCGGGTCATCGTCAAGGCCGACGGTTTTCCCACCTACCAGTTCGCCTGCGTGGTGGACGATCACGAGATGGGCATCAGCCACGTTCTGCGGGGCGACGACCACGTCAGCAACACGCCCTTCCAGATCCTGATCTACAACGCCCTGGGCTGGAAGCCGCCCAAGTTCGGGCACATGCCCATGATCCTGGGCCCGGACAAGAAGCGCCTCAGCAAGCGCCACGGGGCCACCAGCGTGGAGGAGTTCGAGAAGTCCGGCGTCCTGCCCCAGAGCATGTTCAACTATCTGGCCTTGCTGGGCTGGTCGCCCGGCGGCAACGCCGACGAGGTGATGACCCGCGACTTCATCGTCAACAAATTCAGCCTCAAGAAGATCAACAAGAGCCCGGCCAGCTTCGACTATGACAAGCTGGCCCACATCAACGCCGAGCAGATCAAGCGCATGACGCCCGCGGAGCGCCTGGAACTGGCCCGCCCCATCCTGGCGCGCAGCGGCTGGGAGCTGGACCCGGAGTGGAAAATCCACGGGGCCGATGACGGCGACGCCTACCTGGCCCGCGTGCTCAAGACCTTGGGCAACCGCTTCAGCAATCTGAAGACCCTGCCCGACCAGATCGGTTTCTTCTACACCGAGGAACACTTCGTGGACGACGAAGCCTGGAATGAACACGTGGCTCCCGAGGCCGCGCGTGCTATCCTGGTGAAGCTGGCGGCGGCTCTGGAGAGTGAGCTGGACCTGGATCAGGCCCAGCCCGCGGAGGCCTTCGAGGCCGTGGTGCGCGGCCTGGCCGAGGAGATGGGCGTCAAGGCGGGGGCGTTGATCCATCCGTCCCGGGTGGCCCTGACGGGCCAGACGCGCAGCGCCGGCATCTTCGATGTGATGGAACTGGTGGGAGCCCGACGCACCATCAACCGCATGAGGAACGCGGCCAACAGCTAGCGCGTGACGGCGCGGCGGCGGCCGCCGGCAGGGGAGGCCGCCGCGAAAAAGCTGTTGAGCATCCTGGGACGCTACGTCCTGGTCTGGGTGGTGGCCGTCCTGACCCTGATGCTGGCCACCAGCCTGCTGCCCGGTTTCCGGCTGGACACCAGCCGGCCCGGCAGTTGGCTGGCCGTGCTGGCGGTGCCGGTCATCTTCGCCGTGGGGCTCATCGTGCTGCGGCCTCTGCTGGTGTTGGCCACCCTCCCTTTGAACGGCCTGACCCTGGGCTTGCCCAGCCTCCTTTTCAACGGCCTGATCCTGTACCTGGCGGCCAAGACCCAGCCCGCCTTCATCATCGAGAACTACGGCGACGCCCTGCTGGGGATCTTCGTGATGACGGCGATCTCGACGGGCATCACCGCCTGGCTGGGCCTGGATGAGGCCTACCCTTTCTTCCAGTCCATCATCCATCGCTATGGCCGACGTTTCGGGCCTCGGCTTTCCCGCAAGCCCTTGCGCGGTCTGCTCATCCTGCAGATCGACGGCCTGGCCAAGGACCACCTGGAGACGGCTCTGCAAAGAGGGCGGATGCCGACCATTTCCGCCCTGCTGGCGCGCAAATCCCACCAGCTGCACGGTTGGCACTGCGGGGTGCCCAGCAACACGCCGGCGGTGCAGGCGGGCATGCTGTACGGCGAGCGTTGGAACGTGCCGGGGTACCGCTGGTTCGATCGTCAGGCCCAGAAGATGCGTGTGGTCTCTCGTCCCGATGATCTGCGCATCCTGGAGGAGCGCGCCGCCTCGCGGGGCACGCCCCTGCTGGCGGGGGGCTCCTGCATCAACAGCTTCATGTCCGGCGGCGCGGCCAAGCGGCTGATGACCGTCAGCGCCGTGGGAGAGGACACCAGCAAACGCCGCAAAGGCGAGCAGGCGGATTTCAACCTTTTCTTCCTCAGCCCCTACGCCTACACCAAGGCCGTCCTGGACACGGCCTACGATTTCTTTGCCGGTCTTTTCCTGGCGGTGGTCGGTCAGCTGGACCGTTCGCGCCCGCGCCTGAAGTGGAGCTTCAAACGCATCGCCCAGCGCTCGGTGGCCAATGCCTTCCTGCGCAACCTCAGCTTTTTCTGGCTGAAGCAAGACATGGTGCGCGGCGTTCCCATCATCTACAGCAACTTCGTGGGCTATGACGATGTGGCCCACTATTCCGGCCCGGAAACGCGTGAGGCCCAGCAAAGCCTGGCCGCCTTCGACCGCCGCCTGCGGCAGCTGACCCGGCGGGCGCAGCGGGGATCGCCCATCCGCTATGAGGTGGTCCTGCTTTCGGACCATGGCCAGACCCCCAGCGTGCCGTTCCGTATCCGCTAC
>PDQT01000235.1 GCA_002747875.1 bacterium DOLZORAL124_64_63 | reverse complement strand
TGAGCGCCTGGTAGATGTTGGTATTCGGCCCTCTGTGGGAAGCGTTGGAGACTCCTATGACAATGCTCTGGCCGAGACCATCAACGGGCTCTACAAGGCCGAGGTGATCCACCGGAAAGGCCCCTGGAAGAGCCTGGATCAGGTGGAATTCGAGACGTTGGATTGGGTGGATTGGTTCAACAATGAAAGGTTACTTGAACCGATTGGAAATATTCCACCATCTGAGTTTGAAATGCAGTACAATCAGAGACAAGAGGTTCCGGCTGAGGTGGCTGGACTCACATAACTGAGGCTCCGGAGAACCCGGGGCGGTTCAATTCAAATTCAATAAGCCAAATAGGCAAGATCGCAACTTTGTTGTAGGACACGTTAAGATAGGTCAGCTGGGTCAGGCCGGAAAGAGGATCAAGAGAAGTCAAGACATTCCCGGACACATCAAGAGACGTCAACGCGGTCAGGCAAGAAAGACCCTCAAGAGAAGTCAAGTCATTCACAGACGCGTCAAGAGATGTCAACTCGGTCAGGCAGGAAAGGCCCTCAAGAGAAGACAATTCATTCACAGACACGTCAAGAGACGTCAGCTCGGTCAGGCAGGAAAGACCCTCAAGAGAAGTCAAGCTATTCCTGGACACGTCAAGAGACGTCAGCTGGGTCAGACCGGAAAGAGGATCAAGAGAAGTCAAGCCATTCTCAGAAACGTCAAGAGATGTCAACTGGGTCAGACAGGAAAGAGACTCAAGAGAAGGCAAGTAATTATCGGCCACCCTAAGATCCGTCAGCTGAGTCAGGCCGGAAAGAGGATCAAGAGAAGTCAAGCGATTCCCGGGCACCCTAAGGGACGTCAGCTTGGTCAGGCCGGAAAGAGATTCAAGAGAAGGCAAGTCATTCCAGGACACGTCAAGAGACGTCAACTCGGTCAGGCAGGAAAGACCCTCAAGAGAAGTCAAGACATTCTCAGACACGTCAAGAGACGTCAACTGGGTCAGACAGGAAAGGCCCTCAAGAGAAGTCAAGTCATTCATAGACACGTCAAGAGACGTCAACCGGGTCAGGCAGGAAAGACCCTCAAGAGAAGTCAAGTCATTCATGGACACGTCAAGAGACGTCAACTCGGTCAGACCGGAAAGAGGACCAATAATTTCCTTCAATGTCAATTCATTAATCTTGTTGGACAGTCTTCCGCCATAAAGAGAAATAGCGACAATATAGCCACTGGCATTGGTGACATACCCTATTTCTTTTGACCTAAGGCTCTCCTCCATTTCAAGCAATTCTTGACCAATTATTCTCTCAATGAGCTTGAGAGCATCGTAATCAGACTGAATAAGCCTCACCGTTATTCACCTTTCTAGCCACGATACGGGCCCGCCTCCCACCCAAAACAAACAAAAACAATCCCCTCCCCCGAAATCGGGAAAGGGGATCGAATATCAGGACGAGCCCCACAGGCGGTTTCGGTCGGGCCGGCTGGATCCAAACCTGCCGGCCCCGGAGGCGCCTTGCGGGAAAAGAGGAGGGCGAACTCTAGTCCTCCTTCTTCTCCTCGTCCTCGCTGACCGCCTCCACCGCTTCTTCGGTGGCGGCGGCGGTCTCTTCGGCCACATCGGTCAGCGCGGCCTGGGCTTCGGCCTTTTCCTCGGCCTTGAGGATACGGCGGGCCCGCTTGCGCTTCTTGCTGTCCAGATGCTTGCGCTTGGCCGTGCTGTCCACCAGTTCCAGGATGGCCAGTTCGGCGTTGTCGCCACGGCGGGGGCCGAGGCGCAGGATGCGGGTGTAACCGCCCTGGCGGTCGGCATAGCGCGGTCCGATATCATCGAACAGCTTCTGCAGAACCGCCGGCTCCATGACCTTGCGGGCCGCCATGCGGCGGGAGTGCAGATCCCCCTTCTTGGCGAAGGTGATCAGGCGCTCGGCCACGCCACGGGCCTCCTTGGCCTTGGTCACGGTCGTGGTGATGCGCTCGTGCTCGAACAGCGAGGTCACCATGTTCCGGAACATCATCTTGCGGTGGGCCGCCGTCCGGTTGAACTTGCGCCCCTTGACATTGTGTCGCATGTCTCATTCCATCCTTAATATGTCGCCCGCGGGAAATTCTTCCGCCGGCGCAACCGGTCAGCTGCCGGTTCTTTCCCGAACCTTATCACAGACTTCCGGCTCAAAAGACATGCCGAAGTCCAGCTCCATGCCGCCGAGGATCTCATTGATCTCGTTAAGGCTCTTGCGGCCGAAGTTACGGAACTTCAGCATTTCCTGCTCGGTCTTGGTAACCAGGTCGAACAGGGTCTTGATGTGTCCGCTCTTCAGGCAGTTGGCGCTGCGCACGCTCAGTTCCAGCTCTTCCACGTTGCGCGACAGCAGATCCACCAGACGCTCGTGCTCCTGGTTCACTTCCACTTCCTGGGCGTCGATGGGCGCCTCGTCGAAGTTGATGAACAGCTGGAGCTGATCCTTCAGGATCTTGGCCGAGAAACCGATGGCGTCCTCGGGCCGAACGGCGCCGTTGGTGGTGATGCCCAGCACCAGCTTGTCGAAGTCGGTGCGCTGGCCCACACGGGTGTCTTCCACACGGAAGCTCACCTTCCGGACGGGCGAATAGTTGGTATCCATGCGGATGACCCCGATCACCTCGTCGGGAATGTTGTGGGTGTCACGATCCACATAACCGCGGCCGGTGTTCACATACACGCGAGCACTGAACCGGGCCCCATCCTCGGTGATGGTGCAGATCTGGTGTTCCGGATTGGCCACCTCCAGCTCGGGCAGACCCTGAATGTCGCCGGCGGTCACAGGACCGGGACCGCTGACTTCGATGGTGGCCCAACCGGACGGCGCGTCGGTCAGGTTGAAAACCACCTGCTTCAGGTTCAGCACGATGTCCGTGACGTCCTCCAGAACGCCCGAGACGGTGCTCAGCTCGTGCTTCACGCCCTCGATCTGAACCGCCCCGATCCCCTGCCCATGAATGGACGACAGGAGGGTGCGACGCAGGGCGTTGCCCAAGGTGTGGCCGAAACCCCGCTCCAGAGGCGCGATTTCCAGCTCCGCGAAGGTGTCGGACTGGGTGTCCTTGTTCACCTTCACGCCCTCGGGCATCATCATATTGATCCACTTCATCTATTCCACCATTTCTTTCGTTAAGCTCAAATCGTCTTACTTCGAGTAAAGCTCCACGATCAGGTTTTCCTGAATGGGGATCGGCAGGTCGGACAGCTGAGGCTCGCTCAGCAACTGGCCCTGCAGCTTCTTCTCGTCCACCTCGACGAAGGGCAGACGATCACGCTTGGCGTTGTCCTTGATGGACTGGACGATCTGGGGGATGTTGTGGCTCTTGGTGCGGACGGTCACGGTCTGCCCCACGCGCAGCTGGCGGCTGGGGATATCGCAGACGGTACCTTCGACCAGCACATGCTTGTGACGGATCAACTGACGAGCGGCCGAACGGCTGGGCGCGAAGCCCAGACGGTAGACGACGTTGTCGAGACGCTTCTCCAAGAGGTTGAAGAGGTTCTCACCCGTGGCGCCCTGCAGGCGATTCGCTTCCTGGAAATACAGGCGGAACTGCTTTTCGAGAACGCCATAAATCGAACGGACCTTCTGCTTCTCACGAAGCTGAAGCTTGTAGTCCGAGGGTTTACGCCCGCGCCGGCGGCCATGCTGACCGGGGCCGTACGGCCGGCGGTCCATGGCGCAGCTGCTGGAATAGCAGCGTTCGCCTTTGAGAAAGAGCTTCATCCCCTCACGGCGGCAAAGCTTGCACTTTGCCTCGGTGTACCTGGCCATTAATGGAACCTCCTGTGCGACGGGTTTCTCATCCAGGTCGCACAACTTTTGTTAGGGCCGGCCTTAGCCGGTCCGGAATTACAGACGGCGCCGCTTGGTGGGCCGGCAGCCGTTATGCGGAATGGCAGTACAGTCCTTGATACGGGTCACTTCCAGGCCCTCGGCCTTCAGGCTGCGCACGGCAGCCTCACGGCCGGAACCGGGACCCTTCACCCACACCTCGACCTTGCGCATGCCGCCCGCGAGGACTTCCTGCGCGCAGAACCGGCCGGCCAGCTGAGCGGCGAAAGCCGTGCTCTTGCGGCTGCCCTTGTAACGGCCCTGGTGTCCGCCGGACGACCAGGTGATGACGTTACCCTGCAGGTCGGTCATGGTGATGATGGTGTTATTGAAGCTGCTCTTCACATGGGCCACGCCCACGCTGTCTAGCTTCCTCTTGGACTTGCGGGCCTTTCCCCTCTTGTCCTTGGCAGTCGCCACTTCAAACCTCCTGGAAGATTTCCTGAAAGATCAGGTCTTCCTACTTCTTCTTGCCGCCGGGGCGGCCCTTCGGGCCCTTGCGGGTCCGCGCGTTGTTCTTGGTGTTCTGGCCACGGCAGGGCAATTTGCGCCTGTGCCGCAGACCACGGTAGCAACCGATGTCCATCAACCGCTGCAGGTTCATGGAGACCTCGGTGCGCAGGTTACCTTCGACAGAATATTCCTGGTCAAGGATTCCGATGATCGAACGCGTCTGCTCTTCGGTCAGGTCCCGGGTCTTCAGCTCCGGATCGATGCTGGCCTTCTTGCAGATCTCCTGGGCGCGGTGGTCGCCGATCCCGAAGATGTACGTCAGAGACGTGCGAATCCTTTTGTTGTTGGGAATATCCACACCGGCAATGCGTGCCACTATGGCTCCTCTCGTCCTGTTATAGCCTGGTCGGCGACAGCGTCGCGCCGTCGTCGCCGCCGGGCTGCTACTAACCCTGGCGCTGGTTGTGGCGACGCGTGACACAGATCACGCGGACCACGCCGTGGCGCCGGATCAACTTGCACTTCGGGCAAATCTTCTTGACCGAGCTGCGTACCTTCATGAGATGACTCCTCGTCTACTTGTAACGGTACGTGATGCGGCCCCGCTTCAGATCGTAGGGGGACAACTCCACCGTCACCTTGTCGCCCGGGAGGATGCGGATGAAATGCATGCGCATCTTGCCCGAGACATGGGCCAGCACCACGTGCTGGTTCTCCAGTTCAACCCGGAACATGGCGTTGGGCAGGGCCTCGACAACCGTTCCTTCTACGCTGATTCCTTCTTCCTTGGCCATGTCTACCGCTTTCTTTTACAGGCCCGCCAGGACGGATTCCCGCCGGGTCAATACCCGCGGACCGTCTTCGGTGATGGCCACGGTGTGTTCGAAATGCGCCGACAGCCGACGATCCTGGGTCAGGATGGTCCACTGATCACGGGCGGTGATCACCCGCTTGGTTCCGCAGTTGATCATCGGCTCGATGGCCAGCACCATGCCGGCCTCCAGCACGGGGTCGGGCATGGTGTAGCACCGGAAATTGGGCACCTGCGGATCTTCGTGCAGTTCCCGTCCGATGCCGTGCCCCACCAGCGTCTCCACCACCGAATAGCCCGCCCCTCTGGCGTGGTCTTCCACCGCCGAGCCGATGACGGACAGGCGTTCGCCCGGGGCGATGGCCTCGATGGCCAAATTCAGGCACGCCTCGGTGGTCTTCAGAAGGCGGGCAGCTTCCGCGGAGACCGTGCCCACGGGCAAGGTCTCGGCGCTGTCGCTGTGCCAGCCGTCCTTGATGACGCCGATATCGATACCCACGATATCCCCCTCGTTCAGGACCCGGGGGCCGGGAATACCGTGGACGACTTCTTCATTGACCGAGATACACGCGGAACCGGGAAACCCGTGATACCCCTTGAACGAGGGGATACAACCGGCCTGCCGGATATGCGTTTCTATGGCTTCGTCCAGCTCACCCGTGGTCACACCGGGGCGAACCAGCTTTCTGGCTTCGAGAAAGACGGAAGCCAAAACTTCGGCGCTGGCCTGCATTTTGTCAACCTGATCGGCTGATTTCAGCGAAATCTTCTGCTTACGAAAGGACACGGTGAATCCTCTCAGAGACCTCTTCCGGTGTCCCCAAACCGTCGATTTCATGCAGGTTGTAGCTTTCCTCGAGGATCCAGGCCGCGGGCAAGGTCTTCTTGCGGAAAACATCAAGCCGGTGGCGAATGGTCTCCTCGGTGTCGTCCGCCCGCTGGTACAGGGCCGGTTTGCCCTCCCGCTTGGGATCCTTGTCCCGCCCGCAGAACGGGCAGTACGCGGGCGTGACCGAGCCGAAGCCCACCAGGTTCATGACCTCGTTGCACGCCCGGCAGGTGATGCGGCCGTTCAGACGACGGACGATCTCGTCCGCCGGGGCCCGCAACACCAGGACGGCGTCAATCTTCTGGCCGATTT
>PDQT01000180.1 GCA_002747875.1 bacterium DOLZORAL124_64_63 | reverse complement strand
ATTCGTCCGTCAGGGCAAAGGCATCATGTAACTCGGTGTGGAAGACGTTGGCTTCCAGCAGAACCCAGCCGTGGCCCACCTTAGGGGTGCTTTCCACGCCCAGGGTGAAGCTGCGGCTTTTCTCTTCCTTCAGGTTGTCTCCGTTGACGATGATCTGGGGTTCACCACCGGCCAAAGCAATGTGCAGGTCCTCATCGAAGACCTGAGGGGCCAGAAAACCGGTGCTGAAGGAGGCGCGCACGGTGGTGCTTTCGACAGGCTTGTAGTACAGGGCCGCGCGGGGCGAGATCACCGGGTCCGCCAGCATGTTGTGATCATCCACGCGAACGCCGAACAGGAGAGTCAGGTGCTCCTGCAACGTCCAGTCGTCCTGAACGAAGAGGCCCCGGTTGACGGCGTGGCTGCGCAGGTGGCGATTGTGGCCCGGGTGGTCGTCATCCAGCTTGTCATCGGTGTATTGCAGGCCCCAGCTCAGGGTATGGTCGCCCAGGCGGTGGTTCAACTGGGTATCGACAACCCACAGGGGGTTGATGGTGGTGCCGTAGGCGTCCAGCGCGCCGCCCACACCGTAGTAGGCGTGGCGGTTGGTGTTGGCGTAGGAGACATTCACCTTCATATCGGTTGTCTCGCCCAGCGGTTGATCCACGTTCATGGCCACCATGTCCCGCTCGGTGCGGATCCATTCGGCGATGTCGGACTCGAAAGGAGGAGCCGTCAGGTTGTTCCCGCCACGGCGATCCTCGTCCACCCGACCATAGTCCAGGGATAAGCGGCCGCCGCCGGCCATGGTATGGGTCATGCGGCCGCCGAAGGTGGTCAGGTTGCGGCGAGCGGTGTCGCTGAAGCCGTCTGCATCGCGGTCGTAGGCATGGTTTCTGGCGGACATACCGAACATGCTCAGATGGTTGCTCCGGTCCTCGCTGACCAGGCCCGTGTTGAAGCCGGCAGACCAGTTGCGCACCGTGTCCATGAATTCGGTGTTGACATAGGCGCGGCCCCCGGAGACATCGAACTCGCGCGGGATGATGTTCACCACACCACCCACGGCACCCGGTCCGTACATGGCCGAGCCCCCGCCCTTGACCACCTCGATACGCTCCACCATGTCCGCGGGGATCTGCTCCAGGCCGTAGACCATGGACAGACTGTTGAACAAGGGCTGGCTGTCAAAAAGGACCTGGCTGTACTTGCCCTCCAGCCCCAGCATGCTCAGGGTGGTGAAGTTGCAGTTCTGGCAGTTGTTCAGAACCCGCACGCCTGGTGTGAAGGTGATGGCGTCGGCCAGGGAGCGGGCGGCCGCGGCATCCAGAATATCCCGGGACAAGACCTCGGTCCGGACGGGCACTTCGGAAAGCAGGCGCGCCGTCCGGGTGCCGGTGACCACGACTTCTTCCTGGTCGGGACGGGCCGATTTCTCGTCCTGGTTGGGGCTGTCTTCGGCCAGAGCCACGGCGGCTATCAGCATCAAACAACACATCCAGATAAGGGAACGACGAGTAAGCATGATTCAGGCCTCCTTGGTTTTAGTCGCGACTAAAATAAGGGTTTTGGGAAAACTATTCAGGCATGTTGTCAAAATCCAGAAAAACCTGATTTGTCCGCCATACCTGGCCGGTCCATACCGATCCGTTGCGGACCCAAGCCCGTCGGAGCCGGTCGAATGGTCCCTGCAGGAGTGTCAGGAAGATGGCCCGCCATGGCCGCCGTTCATAAATCCGCCCGGAAGGTCCAAATCCTCTAACCCTTAGACATTTTCAGAGTTAAACGCCCAAAGGCTGAAACTGCTTGATCAAGAAACACCACAAAGCAGGAAAAGTGCGTGCTATTTCGATAATTAGTAATAATGTGTTTTCTCAAAGGGGATTATGCACACCTGTATGCGGTGGAGCCGGCATGAGTAATAAGACACGGATACCGGGCTGTCCCGAAATCATCCTGCTACTTGTAGGTTCTCTTCTCACGGGACTGGCGCAGGCGGAGCCGGCTGTGGTCAAAATCGGCGTGCTTGCCAAGCGCGGCACCCACGACACGGTGGCCCATGCCGTATTCAACGGCCCGATCGATGCGGGAAGCGTGCGGAGCCATATCACCGAGCGCATGACCATGGAGGCCGAGAGCGCCCCCGCCGACCCGCGCACCATCAGCACGGACGAAAGCCATGGCGAGACCATCCACCCGGACCGCTCCACCCGGCACTATCCAGAATGGCCCTGGCTTGTGGGCATCGTGGTCCTGGCCGCGCTGGTTCTGGTGGCGGAACTCCGGGCCAACCGCCTGAAAAGGCAGCTGAGGCGAACCCGGGAACTGGCCGAAGAAAAGACCCGGGCCTGGGGGTTCCTGAAGCAGATTCTGGATACCTTGCCGGTGGGTGTGATTCTGGTCGAAACCGACAACCGGACCATCACCATGGCCAACCCCACCGCGACGACCATGATCGGCCTGGATGCGGAACAGATCATCGGCCGGCCCTGCAACGACTTTCTCTGTCTCGACTCAGCCGGGCACGGCCCCATTCCGGACCAGCATTCTTCCGAAGACCATGCGGAGCATCTGTTGCGCACCCGCAAGCAGAGAGATATCCCCGTGCTCAGAACGACCGTCACCGTGCAGATCGACGGCCGGCCCTATCAACTGGCGAGCTTCCTGGATATCAGCGAGCGGAAGCAGGCCGAGGCGGACAGAGAGCGCTTGGCCAAGGCCATCGACCAGGCCGGCGAGATGATCCTCACCACCGATCGCGATGGGAATATCCAGTACGTCAACCCCGCCTTCGAGCGTATCACGGGCTACTCCCGCAACGAAGTGATCGGCAAAAAGCCGACCATCCTCAACAACACCCCGTATGATGAGGCCTTCATTCACGACATCTGGGAGACGATCAATCGCGGCGAGACCTGGACCGGACGTTGCGAGAACCGCCGCAAGAACGGCACCCTGTTCACGGACGGTTTCACCATCACCGCCGTGCGGGACGAAGACGATGAGATCGTCAGCTTTGTCAGCGTGGGGCGTGACGTCACCGCCCAGATGGAACTGGAGAACCAGTACCAGCAGGCCCAGAAAATGGAGACCATCGGACGCCTGGCCGGCGGTTTGGCCCACGACTACAACAACATGATGAGCGTCATTCTGGGCTACACGGAAATGCTCCTGGAACGGAACGACCTGAGCGAGGCCGCGCGCGGCGAGGTGCAGGAAATTCAAAACGCCGCCCAACGTTCGGCCCAACTTACGGCCCAGTTGCTGGGCTTCGCGCGCAAGCAGAAGATCGTCCCGCAGCCCCTGGATCTCTCCACCGTTCTCGAGAACATGAGCAAGATGCTGACGCGCCTGATCGGCGAGTCCATTGTCCTGGAGTTCCGACCCGACCCCAATTCCTGGCCCGTGCACATGGACCCCACCCAGGTGGACCAGATCCTGGTGAACCTGTGCATCAATGCCCGGGATGCCATGCCCAAAGGCGGCCGTGTCGTGATCCGCACCCGCAACACCCGCTATCCCCCGAACCACACGTCCCTGCCCCCCAAGCAGGAACCCGGCGACTACCTGACCCTCAGCGTCGAAGACGAGGGCTACGGCATGAGCCGGGAAGTGCTGGACATGGCCTTCGAGCCCTTCTTCACCACCAAGCCCAAGGGTCAAGGCACAGGACTGGGGCTGGCCATGGTCTACGGCATCGTGCGCCAGAACAAGGGATTCATCCACATCGATAGCCAGGTGGACCGAGGCACCACCGTGCATGTGAATCTGCCGCGGCTGGAAACCCCCACGCTCGCCACCAGCGGCAACCACCAGGAGAAGCGGAAGCAGGAAGGGTCCGAAACGATCCTGCTGATCGAAGACGAAGACGCCCTGCTGATGGCCACCTCCGGCATCCTGCGCATGCACGGCTACACGGTGCTGACCGCATCTCTACCCAGCGAAGCCCTGGACCTGTTCACCAAACGGGGCGAGGAGATCGACCTGGTCATCTCCGATGTGGTCATGCCGGGCATGAACGGCATCGAACTGACCAAAAAGCTGACCGCCCATCGCCCCGGGCTCCCCTGCCTGCTGGTTTCCGGCTACACCTCGGATGTGGTTTCCGGCCCGGATCAGCTTGAGGAAGGAATCCACTTCCTGCAGAAACCGTTCAGCGTGGCCGCGCTGATGGACAAGGTGCGGGAATTGCTGGACGCCTAGACCGGATCATTCCCCCGGCAATTCGTACTCCACCACCAACGGGAACTCGCTCAAGGCCGGGTAGTATCGCCGCCAGACGATGATCGTCCGCCCCTCGTGCTCGATCTCCAGATTGGGCCGCGGCTCCACCTTCGTCAGCTTCGCGCCCAGCGGCAGTTCCACGCGCCGGGTCAGCAGCCGATCGCCGGGCATATTGCCCCAGAAGCCATAGCGACACTTCTTACCTTCGCGCTGGATCCGGTCCGTATGGAGGGTCCGCAGCGATCCCCTCATGGTCTCGCCCGGCAGGACAGGCACCACGAAATCCACGAACACGTTGTACAGGTCGGTCCCCGTCCGGGGCTCGATGCGCACGTTCAGCTTGTTGCCGAACTGGTCATAGGCCGCCATCGTGCGCATGGACGGCAATTCCCGCTCCTTGGCCCCGAACATGGCGTAGGTCAGGACGCGGTCGAAGTTGTTGGTGATATCATGGGCTACCCACACCTCTGCCGTGCCGTCGGCATGCAGCACCACCCGGCGCTGGTCGTAGTCCAAGGGCTGGGTCGCGGCCTGCGGCGGCACCCCGGGCTGTCCCCCCACGGAAACGATATCCTCGGCGCACAGTTCATAAAGATCCTGCTTGGTCTGTACCAGATAAAGGCTGGAACGGATCTGCCGGATAACCCCCCGCAGCGTCTTGCCGTCGCGCAGTTTGATCTCCTGGCGAGGGGGCTCTGCACCTTGGGCCATGCCGGTGACGGCCAGCAGCAAGACGACGATGATTCCCTGGCACAACAGCTTTTTCATGGCGATCTCCTTTGGCTGGGTTCTCCCGAATCAATCCCTCCGACCAGATCAATCCCCCCAAAGCGCGCGGGCATGGTCCGTCCCGCCCGCTCCCCGTACCGCGGTACGATCACGCGCGCCGGGGTGGAAAATGCAGGGGGCTGGTCCCCGTCCTGCCGCCGGGGCAGCAGGTTGGGGACCAGGATCACCAGCGCCAACGAGGCGGCAGCGGCCAGGGCCAGAGGCCAGGCGGTGCGGCGGCAGAATACTCGGCGGCGGAATACTCGGTGATTGGCGGGCTGTGAGGAGGTTGCCCCGGACGAAGCCGCCGCCTGGATACGAGCCCGCAAATCCGCCGGCGCCCCGCTGGTCGGCAGCGCCTCCCGGCAGGCCCGACGCAGGGCGCGCCGGCTTTCCAACTCGGCTCGGCAGGCGGCGCACTGCGCCAGGTGAGCTTCCATCCGGGCCCGCGGAAGCCCGGCTTCAACGGTGGACCATTCTCCATCGATATACGCGTCCAGCAGGGTGTCGATCTGATCACAACGCATGGCCGGACCTTTCCAGATGTTCGCGGAGCTTGCGCACCGCAAGGTGCTTGCGCGAGGCCACCGTGCCCACGGGACAACCCACCACCTCGGCAATCTGTTCGTAACGGAGCCCTTCCATTTCCGAAAGGTGGAACACTTCCCGCAAATCCCGCGGCAGGGCGTCCAAAGCGGCCGCCAGGGCCGCCCCCAGTTCGCGCTGCCGCAGCACCCGATCCGGAGTCCCGCCCAAGCTGCCGGGCCTCAGAATCCCCTCCTCCAGCCTCCCTCCCTCCAGATCTTCCGGCGCCCACACATCCACATGCCGGCGCTCCAGGGCCCGGCGCCGCAGCCAGCTGAGAACCGTGTTGCGGGCGGTGGCCATGACGTAGGCCTCGGACGGATGGCCGCCGGCACGCTGCAGCTTCAGGAACGCGTCCTGCGTGAGGTCGGCGGCGGCCTCAGCATCCCGCACCAGGGACAGGATGAAGCGGAAGACGCCGTCCAGGTAGCGATCCGTCAGTTGCTGCATGGTCATCGACCTTCCCCCTTGCCCGGTTTCTCTCCACGTTTTCAGGGCTCCTGTTGGGGTAGACGCACAGGCCCGAATTTTCTTCACCAGTATTCTCGGGGAAAATACCCGCCGGCGGGTACCCACAAGCAGAGAAGGCCCCCAAGGGAGGCCTTCTCGAAGAACAATCTTCGGTAAACCGTCACCGCTCCCGCTCTGCGAACGCCTCCCGGGTCAACAATTCCAGCGGAGCCAGCCCCTTCTTCTGCAGACCTTTGTTCAGCTTGGCCAGCTTCCCGGCCGTCAGATCCCCGAACGCCCCATCGGCCGCGGCAATCTCCTTGCGGAAAACCGCCAGCCTCTGGACCTGGCTCTCGGTGGGGGCGCCACCGAAACCGGCGATGGCCGCGTACAGCCGCACCACCTTCTCGCGCAGCTTCCGCACGCCGGGGATGCCCTGCACATCCTCGGTCACCATCAGGGTGCTGTGGAAAGCATCCACCTCATCAGCAAAAGAGCGCAGCTTGCGGGCCAGCTTCTCCTTCTCGCCCAGGGTGTCGGCGCGCTGACGGGCGGCATCCCGCAAATCCACGGCGGCCTCGGCCACGTAGGCCAGGCGGGCCAGCATGCCGTACAGTTCGTCGACCACCTTCTGCTGGGCCGCGCGTTCGGCGGGGTCGTGGGGATAGTCCGGGGCGTACCGCACTTCCAGAGATCCCTCGTACTGCCGCTTGCCCTTGGTCAGACGGTAGGTGTAGACGCCTTCGGGGGCCGGCGGGCCCACCGCCGCGGCGAAGCTGGTGCTGGGGTCCAGAACGGGCGACGGCGCCACCTTCGGCGGCTTCAGGCGCGGGGACCAGGTCACGAAGTTCAGGCCCTTGCGCTTGCCGCCCGGCAGGGTCGTGAGCAGTTCGCCCTCGGGGGTGAAGATCTCGATTTTCATCTCGCCGAACAGATGCCGCTTCTGCAGATAATAGGCGATGACGGCATCGGAATCCGGATTGGGCGCCGCGTAATGCTCGTCTCCGGGCGAGAAACTGCGCCCCCGGGGCACACGGATTTCCGCGGGGCGCGAAGCCAGCAAGGCCACCCCGGATTCGATATTCTCGCGGGTCAGATTCCGCAGGGGTTCCAGGTCATCCATGATCCAGATGCCGCGCCCGTGGGTGCCCATGACCAGAGCGCTCGCGCGCGCCTGGATGGCCATGTCCCGGATGCCGACCGGCGGCATATGCTCGGCGAAGCGCGCCCAGTGCCGGCCACGGTCCAGACTGATGAACAGCCCTTTCTCCGTGCCCAGGAAAAGCAGATCCGCGTTTACCGGATCCTGGCGGATGACGTGGGCGTGGCCCTGGATCTCCGCGGTCGCCAGGCGCGTCCAACTGCGCCCCATGTCCACCGTGTGGTAAACGTGCGGCCTCATGTCGCCGCGCCGGTGGCCGTCAAAGGTGGCGAAGGCCTCGTTCGGGTTATGGCGGGACGCTTCCACGCAACTGACCCAGGTGCCCGCCGGCAAGCCCGCCAGATCCTTGTTCGTCAGCCGCCAATCCCGGCCGCCGTTGCCGGTGACCTGCAGGTTGCCGTCATCCGTGCCCACCCAGATGATGTTCCGGTTCAGGGGAGATTCCGCGATGCTGAAGATGGTGCAGTGGTTCTCCGCCGTGGTGTTGTCCACCGTCAGCCCGCCGGATTCGGCCTGCCGCTGCCACCGTTCGTTATTGGTCGTCAGGTCCGGGGAGATGACCTCCCAGCTGTCTCCCCTGTCCGTGCTGCGGTGCAGGAACTGGGATCCCACGTACAGACGCGACTCCGGCCCGTTGCCCACCACGATGGGCGTGTTCCAGTGCCAACGCAGTTCCGGGCCACCCTCCCATTCCAGGGGCTTGATGTCCTTGTCCTCGCCCGTGCGCCGATCCTGGCGCCTGATGTTGCCCCCCTGCCATTCCCAGTAAACGATGTCCTCATCGGCCGTGTCCACCACCACGGCAAAGCCGTCGCCGCCACCAAGATTTTCCCAATCCCGGTTCTCGATGCCCGCTTCCGAGCGCGAAGGCGCGCACCAACTGCCGTTGTCCTGCAAGCCGCCGTAGACCCGGAACGGCCGGTGGTCATCCACGCTTACCCGGTAGAACTGGCTGACCGGCAGGTTGGCCACGTGCCGAAAGCTGCTGCCGCGGGACTGGCTGATGTAGATGCCGCCATCGGTCCCCAGCACCATGCGCCGGGGGTTGTGAGGATCGATCCACATGGCGTGCCCGTCCGCGTGCGCCCGGCCGCCAAGGCCCTGGAAATTCTCTCCGCCGTCCGTGCTTACCTGCACGAAGGTGTTCATCTTGTAGACGCGTTCGTGATCCCGCGGGTCGGGCACCAGATGCTGGAAATAGAAGGGCCGACCGGTGATGCCCTTCTCCGTGGTGGTCAGGCGCCAGCTCTCACCCAGGTCATCGCTACGGTAAAATCCGCTCTTCCCGCTTTCCACCGCCGCGTACAGCACGCTGGGCCGCGACGGCATCACCGCGATGGCGATGCGCCCCAGATCGCCCTGCGGCAAACCGTCCTGGATCTTGCGCCAGGTCCGGCCGCCGTCCATGCTCTTGTGCAAACCGCTGCCCGGTCCGCCGCTGGTGAAGAAATCCGGCGCGCGCCGGAATTGCCACATGGCCGCGTACATGATGTCCGGTTCCTGGGGGTCGATGGCGATGTCGTTGCACCCGGTGGTGTCATCCACATAGAGAATTTTTTCCCAGGTCTGGCCCCCGTCGGTGGTGCGGTACAGCCCGCGCTCCTGACCCGCGCTCCACAGAGGCCCCAGCACCGCGGCGTACACCACCTCCGGATTTTCCGGATGGATGATGATTTCGGCGATGCGTTCGCTGTTGGGCAGCCCCTTGTGCTCCCAGGTCCGCCCCCCGTCGGTGGAGCGATAGATGCCATCCCCCACCGAAACGCTGTTGCGCACCCAGCTCTCACCCGTGCCCACCCAGATGGTGTCCGGCCGGGCCTGGTCAATGGTCACACAACCGATGCTCTGGCAGTGCTCGTCGAAGACGGGCGCGAAAGAGATGCCCCCGTCCCGGCTCCGCCACACGCCGCCGCCGGCGGTGCCCACGAACATGATACGCGGATCGTCGTCGACCACATCCAGAGCGCTGATGCGCCCGCTCATGATGGCCGGCCCGATTTCCCGGACCGGCAGATCACCGAACACGTGGGAGGTGATGGGGATGCCCTCGTCTCCCGCCAGATCCCGTGCTTCGTCCTCGGCCTGGATCCCCGCGGGCAGAACCAGCACACACAGCAAGCCCAGGCCCAGAACAAGCCTCTTCATCACGCTCCCCCTTGTTTATTCCGCGGCCGCCCCGACAGGCTCGGGCATGGTGAACTCGATGGCGGACAGATCATTGTCGAACTCCAGGCTCTCCATGATGATCTGCCTGGAGGTGACCCCAGCTATACGCATCTCCATGCTGAAGGGCATCACGCGACCGTCTTCCATCTCCTGGTAATCGCTCAGGTAGGTCTCCTCGACGATTTCCGTTTCGCCCATCTGCATGGTGCTGGTCACCTTGACGGCCAGGAAGTACTCCTTATCGTAGAAAATATCCTGCACAAGATCCATGCCCGTGTCCACGCGCAGCTGGTAGCAGGGGGTGCCTTCCACGTCCGCTTCACCGATGTACTCGAGGGTATACCCCTTCTTCTCCGGATCGATGAGCGCGCCGTCCATGTCGGCCTGCAGCTTCATGCCCTTGTTCTCGTCCTCTCCCATGAGTTTCGGTTCGGTGATACCCGCCATGGGGTTCACGGTCCACCCCTTCTGGCCGTCATAGGCCTGGATCATCCGCATGCCCATGATCTCCACTTCCAGGCGCATCAGGTTCGGGCGCTGCTGGTACATGGCAAAGGGAAACTCCATGCCCTGGGCCAGGGCCTTGCCGTGAGCTTCGATGGACTTGGTGCCCTTCAGCAGCTTCTCGCCGCCTTGGGCCTCCAGGGCCTTCTGGATCAGTTCCTTCTTGTCCATGGCAAGGGCCGAGCCGGTCAGCAGACTCAGGCAAAGGGCCGTCAGCGCGGCCGTGGCAATAATCTTTTTCACAGGATTCCTCCGAATTGTCAGGCTAAGCCGAGGCCCACATGGCGCCCGGCGCATGATCTCTACGGTCTACACGCTAGAGTGGTTGCCGATTCATTATTCACAATGGATACGACAGCCCCGCAGGTCAACCGCCACCAAAACACCGCCGATCCCAAGGACCAACAATTTCCGCGGCACCACTTTTTTCTTGCAATTATGAACATATGCTCTAAAATTGAGAGCAGAACCAAGGAGATCCCATGTCTCGACCCAAGAAAATGCGCTCCGTCCAGCACCCGCCCCTGATCGCGGATTTCAAACCCACCGGAATCCGCGCCAGCGAGTTGGAGCCCCTCGATCTGGCCCTGGACGAGTTCGAAGCCATCCGCCTGGCCGACTTCCAGGGCCTTGATCACGCCGAATCGGCTGAACAGATGGGCATTTCGCGGCCCACCTTCAGCCGGCTCATCGACCAGGCCCGCCGCAAACTGGCCACCTTTCTGATCGAAGGCCGGCACCTGCGCATCGAAGGCGGGGATATCCATTTCCAGCGGAACATGATCCGCTGCCAAGGCTGTGGACATTTGTTCAATACTGCCCTCGATGCGGAGATGGAGAAGTGCCCTCACTGCGGCAGCCACCACCTGGTGGATCTGGCCGGCGGGCACGGCCATGGCCGCTGTTGCCGCAGCTTCCACCAACATTCCCGGAGGAATCGTCATGCCTAGAGGAAACAAAAAAGGCCCCCTGGACGAAGGCCCGCAAACCGGACGCGGCCTGGGATACTGCACCGGACACGATGAGCCCGGTTGCGACGCCGACCACCCCCACATGGGCCGCGCCGGACACGGTATGGGGCGTGGTCGTATGGGCCGGAGACCGGGGCGCGGTCACGGCCGGGGCATGGGCCGGGGTATGGGACAGGGCATGGGACGAGGCATGAGGCGCGGATTCCCCTCCCGTCTCCATGATCTCGAGGAACGGGACGCCCTGCGCCGTCGAGTCCATGAACTGGAGGCGCGTATCGCCGACCAGACCGAAGAATCCTGACCCATCGGAACACCCAGCCCGGAGCCGGTCTGCGCGGGCCGGCCCCAGGGAGCCCCGCATGAGAGTAGCCATCGCCAGTGGCGTGGGTGCCGGCGGTATGAGCCTGCGCGAGGCCCTCGCCGCTTGGCGTGATGGGCGGCTGACCAGATTAGGCTGATCAAATTGATCAAATTGGGCTGACCGTGTAAACAAGGCGCGCCCCCTATCAAAGGGGGCGCGCCCATCTCCTTCGGCCCGACCTTTAGCGGCTCAGCACCACCTTGGTCGTCAGCGCCCGGCCACCTTGGTTCGCCCGCACGAAGTACACCCCCGAGGGCAACGCCTGCCCGTTGGCGTCGCGCCCATCCCAATCCAGACCGGCGCCCCGGGCCTCGTCCAGCCCCGTCGTCAGTTCCCGCACCAGACGCCCGCGCAGGTCATACACGCTCAGGGTGTAGGGCCGCGGGTCCTGGCTGCGGAAGCGGATGGTGGTGGCCCGGCCCATGGGATTCGGCGAGACCGACAGGCGGCCCGCCAAGAAAGACCCAACCGTTTCCTGCTCCACGGCGTGTTCCCGGCCGGCGGGATCGGCCACCAGCAGCCCCACCACTTCGGGGCGTTCCGGCGTCGTCGCCGGCCCCCCGGCCAAAGGCAGGCGCACCGTCACGCCCTCCGCGGGCAGAGCATTGTCCAGGTCATAGACCA
>PDQT01000287.1 GCA_002747875.1 bacterium DOLZORAL124_64_63 | reverse complement strand
CTGCTGCACGTGGACAACGGCCTGATGCGCAAGGACGAATCCAAGGCCGTGGTGGCCATGTTCCAGGAACTGGGTTTGGGGAAGAACTTCCACTTCATCGACGCCACCGACACCTTCCTGGAGGCCATGAAGGGGATGGTGGAACCGGAGCAGAAGCGGCGCGCCATCGGCGACACCTTCATCGGCGTTTTCGAGTCCGAGGCGCGGCGGCTGGGCATCGAGGATCATCTGCTGGGCCAGGGCACCATCTACCCCGACACCATCGAAAGCGGCGCCACCAAACGCAGCGACACCATCAAGACCCACCACAACCGCGTGCCCATCATCGAGGAGATGATCGCCGCGGGCAAGGTCATCGAACCCCTGGCCGACCTCTACAAGGTGGAGGTGCGCGAACTGGGCGAGATGCTGGGCATCCCCCACGACATGATCTGGCGCCACCCCTTCCCCGGCCCCGGCCTGGGCGTGCGGCTGCTGTGTAGCACGGGGCGGAACGAGGATGAGGCCGAGTTGGCCAAGATCGGGCCCGCCGTGTCGAACGCCCTGGCGAAGTATGGCCTGACAGGGGCTCCGTTGCCTATCAAGTCCGTGGGCGTGAAGGCTGACCTGCGCTCCTACGAACACCCCTTCCTGATCCACGGTGATGCCGACTGGGACACCTTGGCCACCGCCAGCGGGACCATCTTCAAGACCGTGGGTGGACTGAATCGGGCGCTGTGGAATCTGGGGGACGCGCTACCGGCAACGATGCGTTCCTTGCCCGCCACCATGACCCGTGACCGGCTGGATCTGCTGCGCGAGTGCGATTTCATCATGATGGACGCCCTGCGTCGCCACAACCTGTACGACCAGGTGTGGCAGTGCCCCACGGTGCTGGTGCCGCTGGAGATGGATGGTCAGGGTCGGGAGCTGTGCATCCTGCGGCCCATCCACAGCGAGCGCGCCATGACGGCGACGGCGGCGCGGCTACCGCACGGACTGCTGGCCCAGGTGAAGGAGAAGATCATGCGGTTGCCGGGGATCAGCGGGGTGGCCTATGATCTGACTTCCAAGCCGCCGGGAACCATCGAGTGGGAGTAAGGGTAAGAGCCCGGCCGGAAGCCGGGCCCATACTCAGATCCGGCTAGTCATCGACCATGTTGCCCAATTCACGATCCAGCATGAACAGGCTCCGACCCTCGGTGCCCAGGATGTGGATCTTGTCCATGATGTCGGAGAACAAAGTCTCTTCTTCGTGCTGTTCCGCGATGTACCACTGCAGGAAATTGAAGGCCAGATAGTCCTTGTCCTGCATGGCGGTGTGGGCCAGTTCGTGGATCCTCTTGGTGATCTCTTTTTCGTGAGCCAGGATCTCGGTGAAAATCTGCTCAATGCTATCGTATTCCGCTTTGGGCTTATCCATCCCTTCGATGATGGGCTGACTACCGCACTCCACCACGAAATCGAAGAGCTTCATCATGTGGCTCATCTCTTCCTGGGCGTGATCCCGCAGGAATTTGGCGCTTCCGTTCAGCCCCTGGGTCTTGGCCCAGCCGCTCATCTGCAGATAGAGGTTGCTGGAGAAATGCTCCCGGGTAATCTGATCATTCAACAGGCCTAACATTTTTTCACTCAGCATGCTTTGCTCCTTTTCGTTGGCCCATGCTCGACAAACAACACCCACACACGATACTTCCTTTCCCCCGCCCCCGCTATGGCCCGACGGACGGGCCACACACCCAGGGTCACTCCTTTTCGGACGAAGGCTCCAGGTCGGGGAAGGAAAGGTCTTCCGAGACCAGGCCGTTGATATGGCTTGAATACCGGGAGAAACAATGCCCGGCGCTGTCCGGGCAATTCCCAATGTGCCGGGAAAACAGGGCCAGCCGCTCCACCACCTCGGCATCGACCACATGCTCGATGCGGCAGGCATTCTCTTCCGCCTTCTGCGGATCCATGAGCAGGGTGTTCTGGAGAAAGGCCATGATCAGGCGGTGATTGTGGGCCACCCTTTCGGCGATGCTCCGGCCTTTCTCAGTCAGGCGGATCCCCCCGTAAGGCTCGAAATCGATGAGTTCCTTATCTACCAAAACCCGCAAGGTGTTGCTCACCGTACTTTTGTGGGTGTTCAGCCGCTTGGCCAGATCCCGCGAACGGACAGCGGCCTGCCCCCCTTCTTCCTCCGCCAGAAACAGAATGGCCTCCAGATAATCCTCCTGGGTGGCCGTCACAGGCGTTTCAGACATGCGTCATCCTTTCTCCAAACCGTACTGACCTCCTATTAAGATGACATGATTTTGTCACAAAGACAAGCCCCCCCCTGACGCAATATGTTTTAAATTCCAAACTTTTTTCTTTACGACTAATATCGGGGGATCTAGATTTCGCATTCATGAGCCATCTTTCGCGACCCACCGAAGGAGAACGATCATGAGCACCAGGATCCGCCTGGCTCGTTGCAAAAACGGAACTCTGGATTATGATCTGGAATCCCGGAAGATCTATTTCCGGATTGCCGGGGTGACCATCCGGCTTTGTTCCTGTTGCTTCGACCAGATGGCCGCCTTCTTCACCGAAGCCAACCAGCAACTGGAAAGCATCAGGAATGACGGCGACGGCCCGGAAGAGAATGGCGCGCTCCTGGAGCTAATGAGGGCGCCCGAGAAGCCCTGAACAGACCCTGAACTCGATCTGGAGGATATGCATGGAAACCATCGGACTTTTTTTCGGCAGCACCACCGGCAACACCCAGGATATGGCTGAACTCATCGCCGAGAAGATGCCCAATCCTGTGGAGCTCAAGGACGTGGCTGACTGCAGCCCCGAGGACATGCTGTCCTACAGCGGGCTGATCCTGGGGATGTCCACCTGGGGCGAGGGTGAACTGCAGGACGACTGGGAAGACTTCCTGCCCGACATGGAGGATCTGGACCTTTCCGGTAAAACCGTCGCCCTGTTCGGTCTCGGGGATTCTGACGGGTACCAAGAGACCTTCGTGGATGCCCTGGGCATCGTTTACGAGAAGGTGGTTGCCTGCGGAGCGAAGGTCGTGGGCTCCTGGCCGACGGATGGGTACAGCTTCGATGGGAGCGCCGCCGTCGTCGACGGGAAGTTTGCGGGCTTGGTGCTGGATGTGGACAACGAGGGCCACAAATCCGAAGAGCGCATCACCGCTTGGGTTGAGCAGATCAGCTCCAGCTTCTGATAAGAATCATCATCGGTAGAGGGCGGGCCGAACCAGCCCTGCGGGAATATCTTGAATTTTCCCCTTCGGCTCGCCCTCCCGGATTCAGGAACAACGGGAAGCTTTTTTGCAGCCCGTCTTGATCCAGGAAATATTCAAGGCCTCCAGGGCCTTCCTCAGCTTCCGCTCCCGCTCCCGCTCGCCTTCCGTCTGCTTCCCTTCCAATCGGGCCAGTTCCTGACCCGCCTGGGCCGCAATATCCGTCAGCTGCTCGAAGCAACAGCGGCATAGGGTGATTTCTTGGGTCCCCAGCATGATCGTGATTTCTTGGGTGTCCAGATTCCAGTCCACCGTATTGTTGCAGGAACGGGCGAGTCTGACCTTGGGCTGAAGCGTTTTCACCAAATTCCCCTCTCCAAAACAGGGTACGACGTGACGATCTCTCGCCCAAAATAATCCCAAATTCTTAGAAGTAAATAAAAAAGTTTGTCGACCCAAACTTTATCCATGACAGGTGGTGCAGACCCGAGCGGGTGAGCCATGACACATGACGCAGGCGGCGACCCGTTTGCCGTAGCGGGCATGGCGGGTTCCCCATGCCGGAGATCTGTGATTCCGGGGCTCGACCTTCTGCTCCAGATGACACCCGCTGCAATCTTCGACCAGATCGTGGCAGGAGGCACAAGCCTGGGCGCGAATATCGGCGCTTTGGGCATGGCCGGTGACCAGCCAGTCGTCCCGGGGAACCAGGTAGCCGTCACGAGGACCGTGGTGGCATTCGGTGCAGGACAGGCTTTGCCGATGGCAGACGGCGCAATCCCGGCGGTCCAGATTTTCCAACCCCTGATGGGTAGCCAAACGGTCGGGACCGTGGCTGGAAGGACGGGGGAACCAGGCGGCCCGGTCTTCATCCTCATGGCAGGTGATGCACACGGTGTTCCGCGGCATGGTGGCCGCCACGGGTGCCGTGGCCTGCAAAGCGGTGTGGCAGTCCGCGCAATCCAGCACGCCGGTGGCCCAGTGCGTGCCGTGCTCAAACGACGGAGTGGTGCCCTCGGCGGGAGTCTCCGCCCGGACCGCGGCCAGGGAAAGCCCCAGCACCAACAACAAGACTCCGGTCCCGGCTATGCAAGCGGGCCCCGGCTTACCGCCGAGGCCCACTCTCAGAAATTCATCCGAAAAACACACGCTAGTCGAAGACCAGCCCGGAGACATCATCGGACAGGGTGTTCATCACCGTGACGATGGCCGCCTGAGCCGCCTCGATTTCCGTTGAGGCGTTCAGGTTGTTGCGGAAAGGCTCCGGAATGGCGGCGATGGCGGCGATGGCCGCTTCGATCTCGCCCTTGAGGCGCGTGTCCAGATCGGCATTCTTCTCGGCCACGAAATCGGTCAGGCCGTGGGCGGTGCCGGGAACGCCACCATAGGTGCCCAGGTAGGCGTTCTGCACACTGCGAATGTTGTTCTGGAAATCCCTCAGCGAGTTGAAGCTGAACTGGCTTTCCACCAGCCCGGGGTCGTTCTCATCGTAGGGGTCGGCAATCTTGCCGTTGGCCACCTCATCGCAGATGGCGATGGCGCCCTCGATCAGTTCCTGCACGGCCGCCCGCTGGCTGGAGTAACGGCTGCCGCCGGTCCCCGCGGCGTCGAACTCGTCCTTGAAGGGAGTACCGCCGTCGATACCCACGGCCCAGGCCTCATGCAGCAGGGTGGCGTCATTGGACAGAACGGTGGTGGCGGCCACCAGGTACTGGCGCTCACGCTCGGTGATGTCGGCGACGTTGCGGGGCATGCCATCGCGGAAGAGGAGATACTCCACCGTGTGGTAGCCGCGCAGGGCGGGGCCCAGACCATCGGCCACGAACTCGGGCGTCAGCTCGAAACTGCTGGCCAGCACGTCATCCAGCTGCTGGTGGTCCAGCGGCCAGCTGTCCACGGAAGGATCCAGGTTCATGAAACCGGCCGGCCCGAAGAGAAAGGCCTCGCTGGCTTCCCAGGGCGCGCGAGCCTCTACCCAGGCGGCGCAAGCGGCGTCGACGTGGTCCTGGGTCGGATCGTTCTCGACCGCTTCCACCGCAGCCAGCAGGGAGGCGCAGTCGGTGGCCATCTCGGCGTAGGTGGCGACCACCACGTTGGCCGTGTAGTCGGCCAGGATGCTCGTGAAATTGTAATCTTCATCTTCTGGAGTGCCGGGGTCGTCGTCACTGGAACAGCCGACAAAGGCCAGCAGAGCAGCCAGCAGTATCAGAAGAGCCAAATTTTTGCGATTCATCGTCATTTCTCCTTGTCAAAGTTTCCGGGTCATTCCCGATCAGAGGCGCAGGGTTAGAAAATCAGGCCCAGGGACAGGCCGAAAGTCTTTTCCTTGCGATAGCGGTCCGCCCCGAAGGATCGGACCGAGTAGTCCCCCTTGATGGCCACGGTGGACCGGAGGAACCAGTTGAAGCCCAGCGTGGTGACACGGCGGTCGAAGCGCGGATCGGCAAAGAAGCCGTCGGCCACATCGTGCATGGTGTCGACTTGCTCGTAGCGCACAAAAGGCAACAGGGCCTGGTGCGCCGGGCCCCCCAGATGGGGCAGAATGTCGTAACCCGCCTCCGCGCCGAAGGAACGGGCCCCCTCGGCCACCGGGGTCCGAGCCACGCCCAGGTTGGTGGATAAGCGGCGGTTCTTGCGGCTGATCGCGGCGGCATTGTCCAGATGCCCGTGCAGATAGCTGGCGCGCACGCGCAGGGGACCGCGTCCGTAACGCAGATCCGCACCCACCAGAGTCAGGGGAGCGCTGATACCTTCCATATCCGGTTTCGGGCGGTTGCCGGTGGTGTCCCCGTGATAGGCCGAGACGCTGACCGCCAGTCCTCGCACCCCGGTCCAGGTCAGACGACCGACCAGAGCCAGATCCGTGGCCCGGGTTTGCTCGAAGCGTAACTGGTGGCCGCCGCGCACCCAGAATTTGCTGTCGAATCCGGTGGAATCCAGCCCGTTGACCAGCAGGACCTGGTAACCGAAGTCTCCCGCTTCGCCGAAAACTTCCAGTCCCGTCTCATGCCAGGTGGTGGGGATCATGGTGGCCTCGGCCTCGGGGCGGATGGTGCCGAAGTGGTTGAGGGGCAGGTGCGCGCTGTTCAAGCCGCCCACCGGAACGATGATGTGGCCACCCCGCAACGCCACCCATTGATTGAAGACCTTCGTCAGGTGAATCTGCTCCAGGACGACCTCGCCGCCCTTTTCGATTTCGAGCTCGTATTCGCCGAACTCCTCGTACTCCAATTCCATGGCGCCACCGGTGCCGCCGTGCTCGAACTCCACCTCTACCTGGAAGGTGAGGGTCTCGTCGAAATCATAGCCCATACCCAGCACGAAACGCTGCAGGTCCATGATCGCCCGGCTGTCCTCGGGAGCGCCGTTAGCGCCACTGGTCTGGTCGGGACCGAAATTGTAGTGGGAGTAGAGGACGTCCGCGTAACCGGTGAAGTACAGGCCCTCCAGCCAAGCGTCGTTGTCCTGCGCGGCCGCTCCCATGGGGCCGCAGGCAAGAACCGACAGACAGAACAGAAACATCAGCAACGCGTGGGAAAGTTTTCGTTTCATGCCAAATCAAACCTCGGGTTGGTGTTCGGTGCGAGACATTACAATGCAGACATGTCTAACACAAGGACCGATTAGCTCTACCTAAAAATTTCACAGAAAGCAAAACCGGATGTTCCGAAGCTGTCATCTCAGCAGAAGGCGCGCACGGCCGCCACGAAGGCGTCCAGATCTTCCTGGGTGGTGTACCCCTGGACCGAGATGCGCACCCAGTTGCGCTCGGCAAAGCGCAGAACCGGCGCCTGGATACGGAACTCGCGCCGCAAACGATCCTGGTACCGATCCGGATCCCCCGGCGGCAACGGCAGGGTGGCCATCTGGGCCAGCCAGGGATCGGGTTCGCAGAGAGGTTCAAGACCCGTGGCGTCCAGCACCCGCCGGCGGGTCGCGCGCAGCATCCGGCGGCAGCGGGCGCCGACCTCGGCCCAAGCGTGGGCCTTGCGGAAATCCAGACAGGCGGGCGTGGCCAGCCAGGCGGAGGGATCGCGGGTTCCGGTCCATTCCTGCTCGTCCACGAAGGGGCAGGGGCCGGGCTCAGCCCACTGCCGCCCCCAGCTGACGATCAAGGGTTCCAGCAATGCCTGCCTTTCGACACGGGCGTAGAGAAAGGCCGAACCCTTGGGCGCCAGCAGCCACTTGTGCCAGTTGCCGCTGGCAAAGTCGCAACCCAGGGTGTGCAGATGGCAGGGGATGTGGCCGGGCGCGTGGGCCGCGTCCAGAATGGTGATGATGCCCCGCCGGCGGGCCCGGCGGATCAGCTCCTGCACCGGCAGGATGATCCCTGTGGATGAGGTGACGTGGCTGATGAACAACACCCGCGTTCTGTCGGTGGCCGCGGACCAGATCCGCTCGACCACCTCCTGCGGATCCGGCAAAGGAACAGGCAGAGGCACCGGGACATACCGGGCGCCGGTCTTGCCGCACAGGAAGCGCCACATGCGGTCCATGGCGCCGTACTCCTGATCGGTGGTCAGGATTTCATCGCCCGGTCGCAAATCCAGGGAACGGGCCACCATGTTCAGACCTGTGGTGGCATTGGGCACGAAGATCATCTCGTCCCGGTCGCAGCCCATGAACGCGGCCAGCCGGGCGCGGGCGGCGGACAGGCGCCGGGGCAGGTCCAAGGCCGTGTGCAGGAATTCCACCGGCTCGGCTTCCAACTCCCGCTGCAGGCGTTGGTACTCCTCAAAGACGGGGCGCGGACAGGCACCGAAAGAACCGTGGTTCAGAAAGTGCACGTCCGGCCGCAGGAGAAAAAGCCGGCGGATCGCCTCGGGTTCGGGCAGCATCCGCAACCTAGCGGCCCCCAGGGCCGTGACTCTCCATCTCCAGCCCCCCTCCATCATTGACCCTGATCTCATCGGCAAAGATCCAGGCCGGACCGCCAGAGCCTTTGTGCCAGGTCGGGCACTGCCGGTAGCTGTCCGTCTCGACGCGGATGAAGCGGGCCCGCGTCGAGGCCTGTTCCACTTGAAAGGTCTCCACTTGGGGCCCCCAGAGATGCGGATCGGTCCGGGCAGCGACACGGCCCACCTCCTGGAAATCCCGTCCATCGGCGGAAACCAGGAAGCGCACCGACCGCGGCATGAAGACCCAGGAGTTGATGTCCTGCAGGAAGTCCACCCCGATGTCCTCGATGGCGTGGACCGCCCCCAGGTCGATGGTCGCCGCCATCTCCTGCCCCTCGAAGCCCAGCCAGTGGAAGTGATAGTCGTTCCAGGCGCGGATGCCGTCGGTCAGGGACTCGGCTCGGCCGCCGTTGTATTTGTCGCTGGCCGGGGCGGCCAACTGCACCGGCCGTCCCTGGGCCAGGTGCGTCTTCTCGCTGCGGCGCAGGAAATGGTTGGTCCAGTCGCCGTACTCCCGGGGCGAGGTCCCGTACTCCCAGAGGGCCGGCACACCCAGTTCCTGGCAGCGCCGGACAAAGACATCCAGCCGGTCCGCCACTTCCGGCCTGACCGTCAGCGCCCCCGAAGCCGCCTGGGTGAAGCAACCCCGCGCCCCCAGGGCCTTCATCTTGGCCTGCTCCAGCAGCGCGAATTGCACAGGCAGATGCGCCGCCCAGACCCTGGGCTCGAACACCGGATCCCCGGCCACCGCCTTCTCCGCCTGGGCGAACAGCTCCTCATAGTGGTCCAGGTTGGCGGCCGACAGGAAGCCGTCCTCCGAGGGCACGGGGTAGCTGTAGATGCCCAGCCCCTCGCCCGAGGCCGCCAAAGCATCGTGCGCCGCGTCGATGTAGGCGCGCAGGTGGGGCGCGGCGGGGCCGTAATAACCGGCCAGGAAGTCGTCGATGATGGCATCGGCATCGGCATCGGGATTCCACATCAGCTTGGCCAGCAGGTACTGGCGCAGCTGGGCGAACTCGCCGTACCAAGTGGACAGCCCCTGCTCGAAGACGGTGGTGATGCCCTGGTCCCGGAAGAACCGCAAGTTGGGCTGCAGCACCCGCAGGTTGGGGAAGGGGCTGTACAGGTTACGGAAATTGATGACGTAATCCCACAGGAAGATGTTGTCCGTCAGGGCGCGCCAATCCTTCACATCCTGCACGAAGGACGCGCTGCCGGGGTGCTCCACCA
>PDQT01000291.1 GCA_002747875.1 bacterium DOLZORAL124_64_63 | reverse complement strand
CGGCTGCGGGCGCCGGGGCGCAAGGCGTACTCCTGCTGCGCCACACCCGAAACGGTTTCCCCGCGATCGGTGTAGATGGCAGCCAGATTCAGGCGCAGACCCGCGTGGGGGCGGAACCCCCAGGCCACCTCGTACTCGTTGACCAGGGAGCGATACGGGCGGCGGCTGCTGGCAACGCTCTCGGTACTCTGCCGGCTTTCCTGCCGCCGGGAGTATCGACCACGCAAAGAGTTGCGTCGGCTCACGTTGACCGTGCTGTTCACCCGCCAACCACGCATCAGCCGATCCTCAGGGTGGTCGGCGTACTGCCGGTCCATGGTCTGGCGATACTCGAACTTGCCCCGCAGATCCACGCTGGGGATGTGCTGCAGGAAACGCCACTCCTCCGTGAACTGGAAGTTCCCCAACACGGTGCGGCCGTCATCGAAAACGGCCGAGGGGGCCAGGCGCAACAGCCCGCCCACATCCCGGCTGGTGCTGCGGGCCTCCACCGAGGCCAGGGTCAAGGCCGTCCAGGAGGCGTACCAGCGATCCTGGCCCAGAAAACCGAAGCCCTGCCGCCAGTTCAGATCCGCCACCACCCCGGTGGTGGCCAGAAGGCTGTCGGTGGCCGCCTGGATCAGGTCGTAGCTGCCCAAGTCTTCGCCCAGATAATCGCCGTTCTCGTTGTAATCGCCCTGCCGCTCGCCCACGTACACCAGTTGCCGGTCCAGCACCTGGGTGCGGCTGTTGTCCAGCCGGTAGCCCAGGGACCAGTCGCTGCCCAGGCGCTCCCACTGGCCGGCCAGATTCAGGCGGCCCAGGCGCGTGCGCTGCTCGGGGCGACCGGGGCTCAGGGTGCGGCGCTGGGTCCCTTCACCCACCAGACGCATGCCCCCAAAGCGGGGGGTTGTCAGGGCGGCGGACCAGGTGCGCCCGTCCCGCTGGTGGCGCCAGGTACCGGTTTCCAGGCTGTCGGCCAGGGAGCGCTGGAAATCCACGCGCCAGACCCAAGCGGCACCGGGCGCGGAACGCAGCCCCGCCCCGACTTCCTCCAGACGGTAGCCGGAAGCCCGCCCGCCCCTTGAGACGGCGTCTTGCCAGCTTCGCTGCCGGTAGCGGATTTCCGGCTGCACCGGACCACGCCGCCACCCCAGCTGGTGCCGGCGGTTGGTGTGGCGGATGTTCAAGGGATCCCGCTGATCCCGGGCATCGGCGACATGCTCGCTGTGCTGCCCCGTCAGCCCCAGGGCCTGCCAGTCCACCTGACCGGCCAGGCGGTCGGCCTCTAGGGCCGCGCCATGCCGCAACCGTCCCCAATCCCCCTGGAAGACCAGCCGGCGGCCGCCCTGCCCCGTTTCCCAGCGCGCGGACAGCGCCGACTCGCTGTCCTTCTCATCCAGGAAGCCCGCGCGCCGGGCCCGCTCCGCCAGGCCCCACCGATCGTAAGCGAAGACCGTCTTGGCCACCTGGAAAGGCGCGAAGCCCTCCTGGCGGTGTTCATGGTGCCCTTCGAAGGAGAACGTCCCCCCCGCCAGACGGCGCGGGGCCAGGCGCGCGCTCAGACGGCCGGCGGTGGCGTGGTTGTCCGCGTCATCCACCTCCGAAAGCAGGTTCTGGTCCAGGCTGCTGAAGTTCATCTCGGCCCGCAGATGGGTGGTCGCGGTGTCGCCCACCGCGGCGCTCAGGGTGGCCATGCTCTGTTGCTGCGGACGCTCCAAAGGCCGGCCGATGCGGTAGTTGCCCAGGCCCTGGCCCCGATGTTCGAAAACGCGCTGTCCCGTTTCGGAGAGGAAATCCAGGACGTAGTCCCCGTTGCCCATCCCCACGTAATACAGGCTCAGGTTGTAGCGCCCCCCGGCGGGGTTGTGCACGTAGATGATCTCGCCGCCCGCGCTGACCGCGTCGTAAAGCCCCGTGCCCTCATCCACTTCCTGCACACCCGAGGCCACCGCCAGATAGATATCATCCCCCGCCGCGGCCAGGACCGCTTCGTCGGCGGTGGAAAGCTCGCCGCGACGCAGACGATGCGGGTCGTCCCTCTCACGGATCACTCGGGCCTGGAAAAAGCCGGGCACCGCCAGGCCGGGCACCTGGAAATCCGCCCCCCCTCCGGCACCCACCACGGTGCGCCCGTAGGGACCTTCACCCTGTTCGTACTCCACGACGATGGTGCTTTCGGCGGTGATCAGACGTCGGTAGGTGAAGGTAACGGTGCCGGCCACATAATCGATGGTGTAGTCCCGATCCGCGCCCCGGGTCAGGACCTCACCGTCCAGGGTCACGCGCTCGCTGCCGGCCACCAGGAAAAGGTTTTCGGCCCCGCCCGTCGTGCCCAGATAATAAGGTCCCTGGTTGGCCTCCTGCCCCCGGATTTGCAGCGTGCGGTACAGCCCGCGGGGCGACCCGGCCAGCAGCTGGAAGCGGGTGTCGCCCGGGCGGGCGGCCAGGCTGAATCCCTGCAGCTTGCGGCGGTAGTTCCCGAAGGCGGTGCCCCGCCGGCGCGCCACGAAATCGCCCAGGGTGGCATCCCAATGGGGGGCCTTCAACTCCACCAGCACCTTGTCGATATCGCGCAGTTCTTCGGTATTGCCTTCGGGAATGACAGGCAGGTTGTCGTCCGACAGGAAGGCGCGCACGCCGATATCCTCGGTCAGCTGCCCCATGATCGTCAGGCGCAGGTTCTGGTCCACCGTCATCTCCCGGCGGCTGCCGCTGTTGACCTGCACCGTCTTGCTGCCCTGCACATCCAGCTGGCCGGCACGCCAGCTGGTGTCCTGCGGATCGGGCCCTTCCTGCGGCTGCCAGCGGCCATCGTCCCCCACGCGCGGTGGTGGTGACAGGGGCCACAACTCCCGCCGCACGGGCAGCCCCGTCGGCAGGTACCGATAGCGCACCACCACCAGGGCGGGCCGCGCTCCGTCATGCCAGGGTTCCAAGGGGACGATGACGCCGCTGCGGGCCTGGACCCGAAACTGCGTGCCCTCCCGCCAGGGACGGCCCTCCACCTGCAGGCGCACCGACCCCAGTTCCAGAAAACGATGGGCCAGCTGAAGGCCGGCGTCGGGTTGGCTGGGCAGGAAGAATTCGGTTTCCTCGGGCCGGGGCGCGTCGTCCCCGCGCGCGAGGGCAGGCGCCAACACCAGACACAGGCACACCAGGCACAGGCACACCAGGACAAGACAGCCCGCTGACCGGGCCGGTCTCATTCGTACAGGACCCGGTAGATGAGAATGGCCTGCCGCAGGCGGTCCGTCACGGCCAGTTGCCCCGCGGGCCCCACGGCAATGGCCACCGGGCCTTCCGGCAACTCGCCATCCAGCAGGACGGGTATGGGTCGCAGATCACGGTCCAGGACGATGATGCCCCCGGCCAGCAGATCGACCACGAAGAGATTCCCGTGCCTATCCGCGGCCACCCCGCATGGGGCGATGAAGGGATTGTCGGGATCGAAACGCCCGCCGGCGATGTCCTCGTGGAAGCCCTGGCGGCCGTAGCGGCTGAGCCGCGCGTTGCCCATGTCGGCCACCACGATGCGGCCATCGGGCAGGAAGGTCACGCCGCGCGGATCCAGGAACTGGTCGTCGGCCACGCCGGGTCCGCCCAGACGGTTGTTGAGGGAAAGGAAGGTGTCCAGGAGCAGAACATCCTGCTGGTCCAGGTCCGTCACCACCATGCGGCCGTCCCGGTCCAGGGCGAAGGCCCCGGGCAGGGTGCTCACGGACGGATCCAGGTCACGGAAATCCAGCACCTCGTCCTGATGCGCGCCCGACAGATCGAAGCGCTGAACGGTCCGGCTGCCCGCGTCCAGGACCAGGACCTTGAAGGCATCCACCTGAACGTCCACCGGCCGGTAGGGACGGATCGCCGGGGTGGCGAACTGGAACCAACGGCCGGTGCCGCTGTCCAGGCCACAGAGCATGCCGCGTTTCTCGTCGCAGACCAGCAGGCTGCCGTCGGCGGTGTATACGCAGCCGGCCAGGCCTTCCAGGGGGAAGTACGGCTGGCTGGCCTCGTTCTCCCAGATCTTGACCAGAGTGATGGCCACGGGGGTGGTCCCCGTGCTCCGGGCGGCGGCAGGTACCGTGTTCCGGGGCCCGGTTCCCCCGTACCCCTCCGCGCCGCCTCCCGCCCCCGCGCAACCGGCGCAGGCCAGCAGCAGCACAGGCAGCCAGATCACCGCCACCCGACGCATCAGAAGCTCCGGGAGATCACGCAGCGGGTGCCGGGATCCCGCCAACTGGGCAACATCTGCACTTCCATCTTCAGCCCCAGGGCCTGGGTCTCCAGAACACCGGGCTTGCTGCCGGCGCCCAGCACGGCGTCCACCACGCTGATCCCGCGGTTGATGACGGCGAAGAGGATCATGAAGTCCCGCCGATCGTAGGCGCTGTTGCCATCGGCGCGCAACTTGTTGAAGTCGTGGCGGCGACCGTCGTTCACCCACTGCCAGGCTTCGTCGCTGCCGACCAGGCCGCTGGCCTCTTCCTGCAGAGCTCGGGCCTCGCGCAGGCGGGCCTCGTTGTAGGCGTCGCTGTCCATGTAGCGGCCCACGCTCTGCCAGTAGCTGGTGGCGTGCTCGCCATGGGTTCCGGCGTAGATGCCGGCGTACTCCTCGGCGCTGTCCATGCGGCTGTCACCCTGGGCATCGAAGACGAAAAACGCGGTCCAGATGGCCGCCTCCGCCCCGGCCATGATGTAGGCCTTCTTGCGCTGGCCGTTGAAGAATTGCCCGGCGCCCGGCAGGACGGCCGACAGAGCGGCCGCCTTGACCTTCTCACCCAGGTTCGAAGGGCCGGAATCGGGCCTGTCCTCGTCCTTCTCCCGCTCGCCCCCTGCCCCGAATTCGGGGTTATTCCCGAGGCCGTCGCCACCGATCTGGTCCAGAGCCAGGCCGGCGGCCGGACCGCGCCAGACACTGCTGCCGACGCTGCCGGTCACCGCCAGCTCGGTGCGCAGGAAACCGGAGCCATCGGGCAGGTCCGCGCCCAGAGCCGTCACCGGCTGCAAGACCGGCAAAACAAGCAGGACCGGCAGCACCAACAAGACCGGCAGGGAAATTGTCATCGAGCTTTTCATTCCGCACTCCTTGATCAGGGCCCGGGCGCGGCCGAAGCCGCCGGTTCCTGCGAGAATCCCATCTTCTAGAATCGCACCTTCTAGAATCGCACCTTGGTGGCCACCACCCCGCGGGTCAGCCCCCGGGGCTGGGCGATGATCTGGACGGGATGCCCCGCCACCGTCATCTGCTGGCCATCGTCACCGCCGAGCAGGCCGTCCAGATACGCCACCTGCAGCACGCTGAAGACCCGCAACCCGATGTTGAAATACATCCAGCGATCCCGGCTCTTGAAGGAATCGTTGCTATCGATACGCATCTGACGATAAATTTCGCGGTGACGGCTGACCCAGGGCTGCTGCAAATCGTAGCCCCGATCCCCGGTCGACACGTAACCGTACTCGGGGCGGTCCACGCTGGCGCGGGTGTAATCATCCCATCCGAAAATGAATTGGTCCCACTTGCCCAGGTTCTCGTAGTACTCGCGCCGGTCCTCTTCCACCGTCACGTACAGAGGTAGCTGATCCCCCAGTTCGCTGACGTCGTTCACGGCCCCGATCTCCGGGAAGTAGATGGCCCCTTCACCGCCGCGTTCCACATCCTCGCTGCCGGGCCGGTAGGCCTCCACCAGCAATTCGTCGCTATAGTGGGCATCGGCGTAGGCGTAATACTCGTCCCGCTTGTCGACGCCGTCGCCGTGGTGCTTGGCCACCTGGGTCCAGCTGAAGATATCGGCGGCCATCATCAGGTAGCCGCGCTTGTGGCCCAGAAGGGCCTCGCCCGCGCCCGGCAGCACGGCCGAAGCCAGCATGGCCAGCCCCGTGCCGGTGTTGTTCCCGAACTCGTCGTCAGCCTCCGATACGTAGATGTCGCTGCCGAACTCATCACCCAATCCGGTCTGATCCAACGCCAGCCCCGTCAGGGCCCGATTCTCCATATCGGCCCGGTTCAGCAGCCAACCGCCGCGTCCCAGCAAGGCGTCCCCACCCCGCGCGTCGGCAGCCAGGACACCGCCGGCGCTCAGCAGCAGAAGCCCGGCCAGCACACCAATCATCGTCATTCGGAACATCATATCCTCCCGCGGGGCCGTGGGCATCATCGCTCCACCGCCAGGGTCAGGGTTCGGGTTTCCTGGCCATGGGTGCCCGGATAAATCAGGCGCGCCAGGTACATGCCGCTCACAAGGCCGGAAACATCCATCTGGTGCTCGTTCACGGCCCCAGCCGTGGTCGGGAAGCGGGCCTGGCTGATCTCCTGACCTTCCAGGTTGTACAGATGGAAACGCGCCTCACCCGCGGCAGGGGCGTAGAAACGCACCGTCAAATTCGTATCGTGGATGGGATTGGGATACAGCAGGGCGCGCCCCATCTCGGCGGCCAGGGGCGCCTCCGCGCCCAGGGCGCGGGCTTCACCACTGGGTCCCAGCC
>PDQT01000078.1 GCA_002747875.1 bacterium DOLZORAL124_64_63 | reverse complement strand
CATCGACTACCACGTACACATCCAAAAACACTACTACTCGGTTCCGCACCAACTGGTCAAAGAGGAGTTGGACGCGCGGATGACTGACACCACGGTGGAACTGTTCCGCAAGGGAAAGCGTGTGGCCAGACCGCGGCGGTCATAGAGGCGATCTTCTGGAAGGGAATCGCTCAATTTAGGAACGATCCTCACTGCACCCGAAAACCCGCACCGCTCACCATGAATACCCCGCGTTCATGCTCAAAATTCACAAAGCGCCCGCGCCCCCCCCGTATCCACCAGCAGATCACTGATCGTCGTAGACGCAAAAGCCTCTTCCGTACGCGCCAAGTCCTCATCCAACTTCCGATGCAACGGGCACAAATTCGGCCCATGGCTATCGAACCCCAACGGACACGACTGGATGCGACGCAATGGATCCACGGCGTTGACTATTTCCAGAATCCTGATATCAGCCGGATCCCGGGCCAGACGAAATCCTCCGCTTCGCCCCGGACTGGAGATCACGAAACCGGCGCGGGTAAGCTGCTGAAGCACCTTGGACAGATAGCCATAAGGAGCCTGCACGGCTTCCGAAATCTTCTTGGTGCCTTGCTGTTCATCGGGCTTGCGGGCCAACCAAACCACGGCCCGCAGGGCGTATTCCGCCGTCTGGGAAATCATCATGGGATTTTCACCTCTCGTTACCTCTAATATATCTAAATAATACCTTGACGTCCATATTTGAGCCGGTTATCTACCTGTATAAAGATGTCCAGGTTTAGTTTTCCCGGGGGCGAGATCCGGATGAAAGAGAATTCACCCCGAAGAATCCGCCGTGGTCAGCGCGACCAACTCCCCGTTGGCGGTCTCATCGCCCCTGCTCAAGGACAATCGTATCGCCGATCCATTGTCACGCCAAAAGGAAAGGTTCAATGTCATGGCATACCGTAAACTATGGATTACCTTAGCTTTAGTGGTGGGTATATCCTTTGCCGTGCTGGGCTGGTTTGGTCGCGAGATCTACCGGCAGGCACCACCGGTGCCCCAGCGGGTCGTCACCGAGGACGGCCGCGTGCTGTTCACCGGAGACGACATTCGCGACGGGCAGAACGTCTGGCAGTCCACCGGTGGCCAGGAACTGGGCACGGTGTGGGGCCACGGCGCCTACGTCGCGCCGGACTGGTCGGCCGACTGGCTGCACCGCGAGGCGGTGCACATCCGCGAGCAGTGGGCTCGTGAGAACTTCGGCCGGGAATTCGCCGCCCTGGATCTTGGCGAGCAGGCCGCCCTGGATGCCCGGTTGCAGGCGCAACTGCGGAAAAACACCTACAACCCGCAAACCGGCGACATGGTCGTTTCCACCGAACGGGCGGCCGCCATGGCCGCGGTGGCCAAGCATTTTCAGGGCCTTTTCGGGGACGATCCGGCCCTGGCCCACCTGCGCGAGGCCTACGCCATGCGCACCCCCACGCTGGAAGATGCCGACCGGCTGAACGACCTGACGGCGTTCTTCTTCTGGACGGCCTGGGCGTGCGTCACGGAACGGCCCGACTCCGACATCACCTACTCCAGCAACTGGCCGCCGGACGCCACGGTGGGCAACCGTCCGCCCAGCTCCCTGGTTCTTTGGACGGGGTTCTCGGTGATCCTGCTGCTGGCCGGTATCGCGGCCCTCGGTTGGCACCATGCGACCAACCGGGACCACGAACTGGACCCGGCCACCTTGCCGGCATCGGATCCGCTGACCGCTCTGCAGCCCACCCCTTCCATGAAGGCCACCCTCAAGTACTTCTGGGTGGTGTGCGCGCTGTTCGTCGTGCAGGTCATTGCCGGCGTGACCACGGCCCACTTTGGTGTCGAGGGTACCGGCTTCTACGGGCTGAACCTGGACAACATCCTGCCTTACAGCGTGGCCCGCACCGGGCACGTGCAGCTGGGCATCTTCTGGATCGCCACCTCTTGGTTGGCGACCGGCCTTTTCATCGGCCCGGCCGTTTCGGGCCACGAGCCGCGTTTTCAGCGCCTGGGTGTCAACGTGCTGTTCGGCGCGCTGGTCGTGGTGGTCGGCGGTTCTTTGGTCGGCGAGTGGCTGGGAGTCATGCAGAAGCTGGATCTGGTGAAGAACTTCTGGTTCGGCCACCAGGGTTATGAGTATGTCGATCTGGGTCGGTTGTGGCAGATTCTGCTGTTCGTGGGGCTGCTGCTGTGGCTGGTGCTGATGGTGCGCGCCCTGCTGCCGGCTTTGCGCCAGAAGGATGAGAGCCGCACCCTGCTGATCATGCTTGTCATGTCGTGCGTGGCCATTGCCGGTTTCTACGGGGCCGGCCTGATGTGGGGCCGCCAGACCAACCTGGCCATGGCCGAGTACTGGCGCTGGTGGGTGGTGCACCTGTGGGTCGAGGGCTTCTTCGAGGTGTTCGCCACCGTGGTCATCGCCTTCCTCTTCGTGCGCCTGGGGCTGCTGTCCGTGCGCCTGGCCAGTGCCGCGGCGCTGTTCAGCACGAATGTCTTCCTGGCGGGGGGCATCATCGGCACGTTCCACCATCTGTACTTCTCCGGCACGCCGACGGCGGTTCTGGCCCTTGGCGCCACGTTCTCCGCTTTGGAGGTCGTGCCGCTGGTGCTGCTGGGTTTCGAGGTCTACCACAACCTGCAGATCAGCAAGGCGACCGAGTGGCTCAAGGCCTACAAGTGGCCCATCTACTTCTTCATCGCGGTGGCGTTCTGGAACCTGCTGGGGGCCGGCATCTTCGGTTTCCTCATCAACCCGCCCATCGCCCTGTACTACATGCAGGGGTTGAACACCACGCCGGTCCATGGCCACACGGCGCTGTTCGGCGTCTACGGCATGCTGGGTATCGGGCTGATGCTCTTCGTCCTGAAGGGGCTGGCGGCGCGCCGGGTCTGGAAGGACGGCGTGCTGCGCTTCGCCTTCTGGTCCATCAACATCGGTCTGCTGCTGATGGTGCTGATCAGCGTGTTGCCGGTCGGCCTGGCCCAGACCATGGCCAGCGTCAAGCACGGTCTGTGGTATGCCCGCTCCGCGGAGTTCATGCAGCAGGACTACCTGCAGATCTTGCGCTGGCTGCGTGTGGTCGGGGATGTGATTTTCGCCGTGGGCGTTTTGGCCTTGGCGTACTTCGTGGCGGGCCTCAAGACGGGATGGTCGCTGAACTCGGAGCATGATTTGCCGGAAAGGGTGGGAGGTGAATGAGGTCCAAGTTGAAGTGAGACTTGGATGAGTCGGTGGCCTGGATTGTTCATGGGATATGCTTCTTCATGAACAATCCAGGCTTCGCCATGGGCCACCTTAGGTTTCTACCCGCCAACCCAACCTTGTCAGGGCACCCGATGTCCAAAAAACTACCCCACCCCACCCCCAAACCAATATATTACCCCCGGCAACCCTCCTCATACCTCCCCAAACGGAGCCAACCGTGGCAAGCAAATACTACGTCGTCTGGTCCGGCAAAACCCCCGGCATCTACCGAGATTGGGAAAGCTGCAAGGCCCAGGTAAGCGGCGTCAAAAACGCCAAATACAAGTCCTACAAAACCTTGGCCGAAGCCGAGGCCGCCTTTGCCGACAACCCCGCTGCCGCCCTCAAGAAAGCCCGGGCCGCCCAGCAGAAAAAAGCCCCTCGCCGGGGCCCCAAAACCCACACCGCGGCTGAGGTGGCCCGGCATCCCGCCCACACCAAAATCTTCACCGACGGCGGCTGCGAGCCCAACCCGGGCAAGGCCGCATCCGGCGTGGCCGTCTACCGGGACGGGGCCGTGGCGGAGTTGTGGTTCGGCCTCTTCAACCCCCAGGGCACCAACAACACCGCCGAGCTGAACGCCCTGCACCAGGCCCTGCTCATGGCCCGGCGCGAACTGCGGACCGGAGTGTCGGTGGCCATTTTCTGCGACTCGCAGTACGCCATCCAGTGCATCACCCAGTGGGCCTTCAACTGGGAGCGCAAGGGCTGGATCAAGCCCGGCGGTCCCATCCAGAATCTGGAGCTGATCCAAGAAATTTTCGCCCTCTACAAACCGCTGCGCGCGCGGGTGCCGGTGCTGCATGTGAACGGCCACGTGGGCGTGGAGGGGAACGAGCTGGCGGACCGCATGTCCATCCACGGCATCGACAGCCGGGAGACGGCGTTCAAGCCCTTCACCAAGCCCCTGGATCTGAAAAAGATCCTGGCCATGCGCGCGGGGTGATGACGGGGGCGCCATGAAGGTCATCATCACAGAGAAGCCCTCGGTGGCGCGGGATATTGCCCAGGTCCTGAAGATCACGGGCAAGAAGAAGGGCTATCTGGAGGGGCGCGGGTGCGCGGTGACCTGGGCTTTCGGGCATCTGGTGGGGCTGGATGAACCGGCGGCCTACGACCCGAGGCTGAAGCGCTGGTCCCTGGAGACGCTGCCCTTCATCCCGGAGGAATTCAAGCTCAAGGTCATCGGCGACCGGGGCGTGCAGGAGCAGTTCGCCACCATCCGGGGCCTTTTCAAGCAGGCGGAGGAAATCATCTGCGCCACCGACGCCGGGCGCGAAGGCGAACTCATCTTCCGCTACATCCTGGCGGTGGCCGAGTGCGAGGACAAACCCATCCGCCGGCTGTGGCTCAGCTCCATGACGGCCGAAGCCATCCTGGAAGGGTTCCGGAATCTGCGCGAAGGCCACGACTACGATCCCCTCTACGACGCGGCGCGCTGCCGCAGCGAGGCGGACTGGATCGTGGGCTTGAACGCCACGCGCTATTATACGGTGCGGCACGGCGGCATCGGCGGGGGCGGCGAGCGGGTGCTGTGGAGCGTCGGCCGGGTGCAGACGCCGGTGCTGGCCATGATCGTGGAGCGCGATGACACCATCGCCCAGTTCCGCGCCGAGCCATTCTGGGAGCTGCGCACCAGGTACCGCGAGGCCGTCTTCAAGCACACGGGCAAGCGGCGCGACACCCAGGAGAAGGCCGAGAAGCTGCTGCGGAAAGCGGCGGATGGGGAATTCACCATCACCGGCATCGTCGGCAAGAAGAAGCGCGAGCAGCCCCCGCAGCTTTTCGACCTGACCACCCTGCAGCGCGAGCTGAACACCCAGCACGGGCTGTCCGCGGCCGCCACCTTGAACGCGGCGCAGAATCTTTACGAAAGCAAGCTGCTGACCTACCCGCGCACCGACTCGCGTTACCTCAGCACGGACATGAAGGCGCGCGTGCCGCAAGTCATGCGGCAACTGGCCGCCTTCCGGCCCCAGCCGGTGGCCCCGCTGGATCTGGAGAAGCTGCCGTTCACCAAGCGCATCGTCGATGACAAGAAGGTCACCGATCACCACGCCATCATCCCCACGGGCGTGCGGCCGGCCGGGCTGGGCGAGAACGAACGGCTGGTGTACGAGACGGTGGTCCGGCAGTTCCTGGCGGCGTTCTATCCGGTGTGCCTGAAAAGCGTCACCACCGTCAGCGGCCAGGCCGGGGGGCTGAAGTTCCAGGCCAAGGGCACCCGAATCCTGGAGCCGGGCTGGCGCGCTCTTTTTCCGGCCAAGAAGAAGAAAGAGTCGGACGAGAACCAGGACCTGCCCGAATTCACGGAGGGCGAGAGCGGTCCCCACGAGCCTTTCCTGCACGAGGGCAAGACCAAGCCGCCCAGCCACTTCACGGAGAACAGCCTGCTGGGCGCCATGGAGGCCGCCGGTAAGCTGGTGGACGATGACACCCTGCGCGAGGCCCTCAAGGAGCGCGGCATCGGCACGCCGGCCACGCGCGCGTCCATCATCGAGACGCTGCTGAACCGCGGGTACATCCGCCGCGAGAAGAAGAAGATCCTGTGCACGGACATGGGGCGTTGCCTGGTGGCGCTGATCGGGGATCCGCTGCTCAAGTCGCCCGAGATGACGGGCGAGTGGGAAGAGCAGCTGAAGAAGATCGAGCGGGCGGAGGCGCCGGGCGCGGCGTTCCGGGAGGGCATCGCGACGTTCATTCGGCAAAGCATCCAGAGCCGGAACACGTGGCGGCTGGACGATGACCGCTGGGGGGATTGCCCGCTGTGCGGTCGGGATGTGGTCCGAGGCAAGCGGGCCTACGGTTGCAGCGGGTGGAAGGAGGGGTGCCCCTTCGTGCTGGAGCCGCAATACAAGGGGATGACGCTGGCGCCGCGGCAGGTGCAGCATCTGCTGCAGCAGCGCATCCTGCCGGGCACGGTCACGGTGCAAGGGCAGCGGCGGCTGATGATCCTTTCCACGCGGGGGGTGCCCATGGACCTGGCTCTGCCTTCGCGGGTGGGGCAGAAGCGGGAGAAGAAAGGGCGGTGAGGGGGACGTTCAGGACCAGATAGGAACTACCCCACGGCATCGCGCACCACCAACCCCGCCATGATCATCCCGAACACCGCCGTCACATGCACCGCCGAACCGTTGACGATTTGTCCCGTTTCCGGGTCTTGCTCGTGCTGCGGGGGCAGGGGTAGGGCCTCCGGGGAATAGACGGCCCGGATGGCCGCCGTCACGCCGCGCTGCCGCAGGTTGCGCCGGATGACGCGGGCCAGGGGGCAGCCCCGGGTTTCCCAGATGGAGTCGGCGCGGGCCAGGGTGGGGTCCAGCTTGCGGGCGGCACCCATGCTGGAGTAGACGGTGCCGGGCGCGGCGGCGGCGCGGCACAGCAGTTCGGTCTTGCTCTTGACGGTGTCGATGCAATCCAGCAGGTAGTCGTAATCATTCAGGTCGAAAGTGTCCGCGTTTTCGGGCGTATACATCTCCTGGCGGGTGGTTACCCGCACGGCGGGGGCCAGGCTTTCCAGGCGTTGGCGCAAGGCATCCACCTTGGGGCGGCCCAGGTTGTCCACCGTGGCCTGCAACTGGCGGTTGAGGTTGCTCAGGGCGACGGCATCGCCATCGACCAGGGTGATGTCCCGCACGCCGGAGCGCACCAGGCCTTCCGCGGCCCAACTTCCGACGCCGCCGATGCCGAAGACGATGACGCGGGCCCGCTGCAGCCGCTGGACGGCTTCCGGGCCGGTGAGCAGAGCCAGGCGCTGGGTGGGAGATTCGGGCAGGGTCACGGGTTGCCTTTCCGGGCTGGAGGAAGCTGGGAGATTTCTCCGTAGGGTAGCGATTTCCCGCCGGCGGGCAAAGAGTGATTTCCGCCGGCGCTATAGCCGCAGCGGAGAAATTGTGCTTTATTGGCCGGCATGAAAGCCGATTCCTTCTGTCATCATTCAAACCGTGAATTCTGATCCATCATGGAATTTCCCTGGAGGCCATCATGATCCAGCACAAATACCTACGTTCGGTTACGAGTCTTCTGGCCATGGTCGGCATGCTGTTGCTGCTGACCCTGAACCTGACGGCCTGCTCCGACTCCAGCACCACCCCGGATGAAGAGCCGAACGCCACCGCGCCCACGTTGCCCGCTGTCGAGCGCCTCACCTTCGATCTGAGTTTCTTCTCCGATAGCAGTCCTGCCGGCAAGGCCAGCGGCGAGCATGAGCATTTCCTGAACGCTGTTCTGCGGGCCGGGGTGCTGGGCACCGTGGGGGCCGTTATCCTGACGCCGCCCGTGTCCGCCTTCTCGCTGGCTCTGAGTGAGACCCCTGTCGCGGAGGGGGACGGATCCTGGGTCTGGTCCTACACGTGGACCTTCGGGGAAGAAGAGGTGACCGTCGTGCTGCGCGGGTTGCCCGATGGCGAGCAGGTGATGTGGACCCTGGGGCTGCGCGAAGGGGACGCCACGGAAGTCACCGAGTGGTTCTACGGCCCCACCACCAACAACGGCCAGGCGGGCACCTGGTCCCTGCGCGACATGAACGATCCGGAGCACCCGGTGGTGGGCGAAGTCTCCTGGGGCTTGCTGGAGAACGGTGTCTTCCTGCAGCTCATGGGGCTGGCGGAAAACAACCATGGCGATATCCTGCGTTTCGAGCGGCATGATTCCCTGTCCGCCATCGACTACACGCGTTATGAAGGCAACACGGAAATCCATCTCCGCTGGGATGATGATGGTTCCGGCAGCCTGACCACCCCTGACTACAACGGCGGAGAACCCGCCTGCTGGGATGCCGACCTGGTGGACACCGTCTGTCCCTAGTCGCTGTCCGAAAAAAAACCGAAGGGCCATCCTGGTGGATGGCCCTTTGCCGTCATATTATCGAGGCCATGCACCACCATCCCTCCCCCGATTCCCGGCCCGAAGGCCAGGCCACACGCGGCAAGACCGCGCCCAACCGTCTGCGCGGCGTGGACCATTTTTTGGCGTGCTATGATCCGGCCCTCATGGCCCGCGCCGACGGCGACTGGCGCGATGCCCTCTACGTGGACCTGGGCTACGGCGCCGAACCCGTCACCACCCTGGAAAGTGCCGCCCGCCTGCGCCGCCTGAACGCGGAGCTGCCCGTGCTGGGCGTGGAGATCGAGCCGGAGCGGGTGCGGCGCGGTCAACCGTTCGTGGACCGGCGGACGGATTTTCGGCTGGGCGGTTTCAACATGCCCCTGCGTCCGGGAGAGTCCATCCGCCTGGTGCGCGCCTTCAACGTGCTGCGCCAGTACGACCCTGACCAAGCTTTGCCGGCCTGCGCGCTGATCATGTCCCAGATTCGCCCCGGCGGCCTTTTCATGGACGGGACCAGCGATCCCTTCGGGCGCACCTGGACGGGCATGATGCTGCGCCGCACCGCCGAAAGTTGGCGGCTGGAAGCCCTGGTGCTGGGGGCCAATCTGCGCGCCGGTTTCGCTGCTGAGGCGCACCAGACGCGCCTGCCCAAAAGCTTCATCCATCGCATGGTGCCGGGCGAGGGCATCTTCGCGTTCATGGAGGCGTGGAAGGCGTCGGCGCGGGAGACGCGCGCCCGCGCGGTATGGGGACCGCGGGACTGGTTCGCCGCCGCGGGGTGCCGCATGGTCGAGCGCGGGTTCCGCATCGCTCGGCCCGACAAGTGGTTGCGCCGGGGGTGGCTGGTGTGGTTGAATCCGGATCTGACGCTGGAAGGTCCCAACCACCCATGAAGCGCATCCATGAACTGGACGGTATCCGGGGCATCGCCATCCTGCTGGTGGTGATGTGCCACACCGTGACTTGCCAGATCCCCTGGTCCCATTTTCTGCCTTCCGACAACGCCGCGCGTTTTTTGATGCTGGGATGGACGGGGGTGGATCTTTTCTTCATCCTTTCCGGTTTCCTGATCGTGGGCCTGCTGCTGGACGAAAAGGGGCGCGCGCGTTATTTCCGCTCCTTCTACGCGCGGCGTGTCTGCCGTATTCTGCCGCTTTATTATGCCGTGACCGTGGCCTATCTGCTGCTACACCGTTCGGGATGGATCCAAAGCGGGTGGTTGTTCGCCAACCTGCTGCCGGAGTGGAGCTACCTCACCTTCACCCAGAATTTCTTCATGCACAAGGCGGGCTGGGGCGCCCTGGGCCTGGCGCCCACCTGGTCCGTGGCGGTGGAGGAGCAGTTCTATCTGCTGATTCCGCTGTTGGTTTTTCTGCTGAACAGGCGACAGTTGGCGGGGCTTTTCGTGCTGGCCATCGCGGCGGCGCCTTTCCTGCGCCATGAGGTGGGCACTCTGGGGGCCTACACCTTCCCGCACACGCGCACCGACGCCATCTTGACCGGCGGGTTGTTGGCCATGCTGTATCGCTGGCCCGCGGCGTGGGCCATGGTGAAGAAAAACGCGCGCCTGGGGGTACTGCTGTTGCCGCTGCCGCCGGTGGCGGTGTGGTTGCTCATGGGGCGGCAGGCGGGCATGGGCGACAAGTACCTGCATCTGGTGCTGGCCGGCGGCTTCGGTCTGCTGGTGCTGTTGACGCTGACGCGGCGTTTTTCCTGGTGGAGTCGCTTCCTGCAAAACCGGTTCCTGCTGTGGCTGGGATTGCGCAGCTACGCCATCTACCTGCTGCATGAACCGGTGGGCGGGGTCTTGCGCGCGCTGCTGAGACCATCCCCGGAACCGTCGTTCCGCGACTGGGGCGATGCGGGGATCACGTTGCTGATCTTTGCCGTGGTGGCGGGGCTGGCCGAGTTGTCGTTCCGTTTCTTCGAAGGGCCTATGCTGCGGTTGGGCCATCGTTACGCGCGAAAGGGGTATTGAGTGCGAACGCTGTCGATGCTGATCCTGACTTTGACCATGTCCGCGAGCTTGGCCGTCGGCCTGGCTTGGGCCGGCGCCGAAGAGTTGACCATTGCGGTGGAGGGCGGTGAGCTGGGGGGCACTTTGTTGCTGCCCGAAGCCTCGGGGCCCTGGCCCGTGGTGCTGATTCTGCCGGGTAGCGGCCCCACCGATCGGGACGGGAATCAGGTCTATCCGCCGGGTAAGAATAACCACCTCAAGCAACTGGCCGAGGGCCTGGCGGCGCGAGGGGTGGCCAGCTTGCGCGTGGACAAGCGGGGTGCCGGCACCAGCAGCGGCACGGCCATGGGCGAGGACAATATACGGCTGCACCATTTCGTGGCCGATGCCGTGGCCTGGTGCCGCCTGTTGCAGGCCGACGCGCGCTTCAGCTCCTTGACCATTGCCGGTCAGAGCCAGGGGGCCCTGGTGGGTATGGCGGCGGCCTGGCGGGTGGATGCCGATGGCCTGGCCAGCCTGTCCGGCGCCGGACGGCCGTTTTTGGCGGTCCTGCGCGAGCAAATGGATGCGCTATTGCCCGTGCGCACCCGGGTCAAGGGTCACGCCATCCTGGAGGAACTGGAGGCCGGGCGGATGGTGCCGGAAGTGCCCCAGGATATGGCCATCATTCTGCGGCCGTCGGTGCAGGAATTCTACATCTCCTGGGACCGGTACGAGCCCGCGCGGGAAATGGCGCGGTTGGCGTGTCCGGTGCTCATCGTCCAGGGGTTGCTGGATACACAGGTGAAGGAGGAGGACGCCCGCCTGCTGCACGAGGCCAAGCCGGAGGCCGAGCTTCTGCTTTGCGAGAACCTGGGGCATCTTTTGAAACCCCTGCAGAACGGCAGCCCCTTGGCCGCCCAGCTGGCCCTGGTCAGCGAGAATCCACCCTTCGATGAACGCGTCATCACCGCCGTGGCCCGGCTGACCCGCAAAGCGGAGACTTTTCACGCCGCGCGCGAAGCGGCCTTGGACCGTCTGGAGGAAGCCAACCGGTTTGATGAGAAGACCGCCGCCGGGCAGGCCGTGGCCGAGACGGCGCTGTCGCTGGGACGGTCCAGCGGCGGCTATCTCTTTGGCCTGGCCGAGGGGGGATATGCCCGGGAAGGGGCGATCATTCCCGCCGGCGGGCAACAGGATTGTGTCAGTTTCCTGTACCGCTGCACGGAGCTGGCGCGGGCGCGGGATCGGCGGAGCAGTTTGGCCTGGGCCCTGCGTACGCGCTTCGCCGGGGCGGATCCGGCCGAGGTGGTAGACGAGAACGGCCGCTGCGATTACGACCACCCCAAGCATCTGGATTATAGCCTGGACATGGTGCGCTCGGGGAACTGGGGGCGCGATGTGACGGCGGAGCTGAAGGGCGCTTGCGCCGATTCGGTGGGCACGGCCCGCTACCCGGCGGGCAGCTTCAGCTGGCTTCCTGAGTCGGCGCTGGCCGGGGCGGGTTTGCGGGCCGGCGATATCCTCTGGTTCGTGCTGGATCCGGCGGATGCCAAGGCGCGCGCTCTGCGGGAAGACCATGGCCTGGCCATCGGGCACGTGGGGATTCTGGATGGGCAGGGACGATTGGTTCATGCCGCCAGCAAGCCCTTGTCGGGGATTTATGATGAGCCTGGGGTTCAGGCTGTGGATCTGGGGACCTATCTGCGGCGGGTTGATCGCTACGGTGGGGTAATAGTGACCCGGTTGCGGTGATTCCGGGGCGGTTTGTCACGGCGGGATGGCTAATCGTTACCTGTTTGTGATAATAATTTCAAAAAAGTTATTTTTTGCTTGCCATTGATGTTCGCAATGGGGTAGGGTGCGGTCTCGATCCTTAATTAACTTGGTTTTGGCAGCATCGTGATGTTGC
>PDQT01000218.1 GCA_002747875.1 bacterium DOLZORAL124_64_63 | reverse complement strand
GTTCCGACGAACGGCCCTGTAAAACTCATGGCGAGGAAAAAGGTGTAAAAGCTGGCTAAATAGGCTGGCATGTCGTAGCATCTGTCTGTGCCCTTCGTTTGCGTGGTCCTGAATGGCTGTAGTAACCTTCAGAATGCCATGCCGAAGGGCATTTTCATAGCTCGATCAGAAAGTTATTTTGGACAGGTGTGGGCATAAACTATCTCCTGGTTTGGCTTGGCACCTTGAAAGGCCATAATTTCAATTCGTTGAACAACTTTTTTCATTCCATTAAGACCTCACCCCCCATAAAACCCCCGCACCGCCCCGATAACCCGATCCTGCTCCTCATCCGTCAAAGCAGGAAACAACGGCAACGAAAGAGCCTCGGCATAATAAGCCTCCGCCTGGGGAAAATCCCCGGGAGCGAACCCATATTCCCGCTGATAAAACGGCTGCAGATGCACCGGAATGTAGTGCACCTGCACCAGAATCCCCTGGGCATGCAGATGATCATACAACTCGCGCCGCCGCTGGACGCGGATGATCATCAGATGGTAGCAGCTGCGGTCCGCGTCGTCGGTGCGGGTCATCAGGCGCACGCCATCGACATCGGCCAGCCGGCGGCCGTAACGCGCCACCAATTCCTGGCGCCGGCTCTGCCAGCCGGGCAGCAGCCGCAGCTGATGGACGCCCAGGGCCGCCTGCAGATCCGTCAGGCGGGCGTTGATGCCCAGCTCCTGCATCTCGTAGAACCAGCCGCCCTCGTCGCGGGTCATGCGCCGCCGGTCGCGGGTGATGCCGTGGCTGCGCAGCAGGCGCATCTTTTCCGCCAGTTCGGGATCCTGGGTGGTGATGGCCCCGCCCTCGCCCGTGGTCATGCTCTTGACGGGGTGGAAGCTGAAGGTGGTCAGCGCCGAGCGATGGCACTGGCCCGCCGCGTGCCAGGCGCCGTCCCGGTCCTGCCATTGGCCGCCGATGGCGTGGCAGGCGTCCTCGATGATGGCCACATCGTGCTGCTGGGCCAGATCCGCCAGGGCGTCCATGTCGCAGAAAAGACCGCCCAGGTGCACGGGCAGCATCACCTTGATCTCCGGGTGCCTGGCCAGGGCTTCGGCCACCCGCGCCGGGTCCAGGTTCAGGGTGTCGGGATCGATGTCCGCGAAGACGGGCTCCGCGCCGCACAGCAGCCCGGCGTTGGCGGTGGCGGCAAAGGTGATGGGCGTGGTGAGGAACTTGTCGCCGGGGCCCAGCCCCACGGCGCGCATGGCCAGGTACAGGGCCATGGTGCCGTTGGCCACGGCCACGGCGTGGGCGGCTCCGCAAAGTTCTCCCAGGGCCTGCTCGAATTCCGCGATCCGCGGTCCTTGGGTCAGCCAGTTGCTGCTCAGCACCTGCTCCACGATGGATTTCTCGTCCGGCCCGATGCTCTGCCGCCCGTAGGGGATTTTTCCGCTCACTTCAGCCCTCGCCGTTCAGGTAATTCCGCCACCATCCGCTGCAGGTCCTCCAGGGACAGCAGGTGGGGATTGTTTTCCGATGTGAAGAGGAAATCGCCGGGCACTTGCCTGCCGCCGGGGCGGATGCACTCGGCGGGATTGTCCAGGGCGTGCAGCGGGTAGACCACCATGTGGTCGCCGTAGTCGAAGGTGCTGCGGGCTTCGTCCTCGGTCAGCAGCTGTTCGTGCAGCTTCTCGCCGGGGCGGATGCCGATGATCTCGTGCTCCGCGTCCGGATGGATGGCCCGGGCCACGTCCGTGATGCGGCAGCTGGGGATGCGGGCCAGGAAGATTTCCCCGCCGGTGCCCAGCTCCATGCTCTTGATGACCAGATCCACGCCCTGCTCCAGGGTGATCCAGAAACGGGTCATGCGCGGGTCGGTGATGGGCAGGGTCTTGGCGCCTTGGGCCTTGAGTTGGCGGAACAGCGGCACCACGGAGCCCCGGCTGCCCATGACATTGCCGTAACGCACGATCATGAAGGCCGGCCCGCCGGACCCGGCGTAGGCGTGGGCGCCCCGGAAAAGCTTGTCGCTGACCAGTTTCGTGGCCCCGTAGATGTTGATGGGGTTGACGGCCTTGTCCGTGGACAGGGCCACCACCTTGCCCACGCCCCGGTCGATGGCCGCGTCCAGGATGTTGGTGGCGCCGGTGATGTTGGTGCTCACGGCCTCGATGGGATTGTATTCCATCAGGTCCACGTGCTTGAGCGCCGCGGCGTGGATGACCACGTCCACCCCCGCGAAGGCGCGGTAAAGCCGGTCCC
>PDQT01000217.1 GCA_002747875.1 bacterium DOLZORAL124_64_63 | reverse complement strand
CGTCGCGGGAATAGATGATGATACGGCGCAGGTCGGTCTTCAGCAGACGGCGGACCAGGGCGTGCCCCAAGGAGCCGGTCCCCCCGGTGATCAGGACGGTTTTGCCCTTGTAGAAGTCTTCGCTCACGAGATCGCATCCTTTGCTGCGGCGGGTACGCCATTCCTGCCGCCCAATGTATCATCCGGCTTCCGATAAGGATAGCCGTTAGTTGCCGTGCTGTGGGGTTGCTGTGGGGTTGCCGTGGGTTGCCGTAGCGGCATCCGGCAGCCGGCCCCCATAGGAGAAAATATGCGCAGAGTAGAAGTCCATGACGCCATCGGCCAGATCCTGGGCCACGACGTCACCGAAATCGCGGTGGATGCCGCCGCCGGTCGTAAACGCAAACAGGTGGCCTTCCGGCGCGGCCACGTCATCGCTGCGGAGGATATTCCCCGCCTGCTGGACCTGGGCAAGACGGCCATCTACGTCAGCGACCCGGACAGCAACGAGATGCACGAGGACGACGCGGCCTTGGCCGTGGCCCCCAGGGCCGCCGGGACCCACATCGAACACGACACCCAGCCGCGGGAGGGCAAGATCAACTTCCGCGCCGCCTGCGACGGCGTCTTCCGGGTGGATCCGGAGCGGCTGTACCGCATCAACCGCCTGGAGGTGCCCACCCTGGTCACCCTGCCCACCAACTTCCCGGTGCGGAAGGGGACGCAGGTGGCCGGCTTCCGGATCGTGCCGCTGACCTGCGATCCGGCCATCATCGACCAGGTGCTGCATGAGCTGGACACGCCGCTGCTGAGCGTGGCGCCCTATGTCCTGCGGACGGCCGCCGTCCTGGTCACCGGCAGCGAGGTCTACGAGGGCCGTATCAAGGACGGTTTCCAGCCCCGGTTGCGGCGCACCCTGGAGCCCTTCGGCGTGCGGGTCACCTTGGGCGAAATCTTGCCCGATGACCGCAAGCGCATCGCCGAGGCGGTGACCAAGGCGGCACGCGAGTGCGATATCGTCTTCGTCACGGGCGGCACCAGCGTGGATCCGGACGATGTCACGGTGGCCGCCATGGCCGATGCGGGGGCCGTCTTCGCCGTGCGCGGCATGCCCATGCAGCCGGGCAACAATTTCACCATCGGCGCGGTGGGGGACACGCCGGTCTGCGCCGTGCCGGCGGCCACCCTTTTCCATCGGGCCACCAGCCTGGACGTGCTGCTGCCGCGCCTGCTGGCCCGCGTGCCCATCACCGCCGAAGATATCCACCGCCTGGGGCACGGCGGCCTGGCCCAGCCCACCTGCGACGACCACTTCCCCGACTGCACCTTCGGCATCGGCTGATCAGGAGAGAACATGGCTTTCAACCATTTCGACGACGCCGGCCACGCCCACATGGTGGATGTGAGCCGGAAACAGAAGACCCAACGCCGCGCCCGGGCCGAGGCCCGCGTGCAACTGGGCCCCGCGCTGCTGGCGGCCGTCCTGGACCGCGACGTGGCCAAGGGCGATGTGCTGGGGGTGGCGCGCCTGGCCGGCATCGCGGCGGTCAAGCGCACGCCGGATCTGATCCCGCTGAGCCATCCGCTGGCCATCCACCACACGTCGGTGGCCTTTGAAACGGACCTGGATACGGGCGCGTTGCGCATCGTGTGCGAGGTGGCCGCCGTCGAGCGCACGGGCGTGGAGATGGAGGCCATCACCGGGGCCACGGTGGCCGCGCTGACGGTCTACGACATGGCCAAGGGGATGGACAAGGGTATCCGCATCGAGGGTATCCGGCTGTTGAGCAAGACCGGGGGAAAGAGCGGTCCTTATACCGCCCCGGCGGAGGAGGCGTGATGCGCTGCGCGGTGCTGGTGCTCAGCGACAAGGGCGCGCGCGGGGAGCGGGTGGACACCTCGGGCCCGGCCCTGGTGGAGTTCCTGGCGGCGGAAGGCCATCCCGAGGCCCATCTGGATCTGTTGCCCGATGACCAGGAGGCCATCGTCGACCGTCTGCGCCACTGGGCGGATCACTCCGGCTACGATCTGATCCTCACCTGCGGCGGCACCGGCGTGTCCCCGCGGGATGTCACCCCGGAAGCCACCACCCGGGTTGTGGACCGCGCGTTGCCGGGCTTCGGCGAGCGCATGCGCGCCGCCAGCCTGGAAAAATCGCCCCATGCCATCATCAGCCGGGCGGTGGCGGGCATCCGGGGGCGTACCCTGATCATCAACCTGCCGGGCAGCCCGCGGGCCGCCCTGGAAAATCTGGAGGCCGTGTGGGCGGCGGTGCCCCATCTGGTGGCCAAGATGCAGGGCGATCAGACGGACTGCGGTTCCCCCTGAGCCGCCCATTTCCCGAGGGTTTCCCGCAGCAGACTGGGCTTCAGGGGTTTGGTCAGATAGTCATCCATGTCGTGGTCCAGGCATTTCTGCCGATAGCCCGCGAACGCGTGGGCCGTGAGGGCGATGATGGGGATGCGTGTCTTGCCGTCCTCCAGGGCGCGGATGGCCGTGGTGGCCTGGAAGCCGTCCATGACGGGCATCTGCACGTCCATGAGGATCAGATCGTGGCCGCCCTTTTGCCAGGCGTCCAGGGCCTGCTGCCCATTCTCCGCCCAATCCACCACGATCCCGCTCTTGCCCAGCACACGGTGGACCAGCTTGGCGTTGACGCTGTTGTCCTCGGCCAGAAGAACCCGCAACCCTTCCAGGTTGCCGGTCTCGGTCGCGGGAGCGGTCCGGGGTCGTGAGCCTGATTCGGCCGGGGCCACGGGCAGGTCCAGGCGAATGGTGAAGGTGCTGCCCTGCCCGACGGCACTGTCCAGCTGGATTTCTCCTCCCATCAGGTCCACCAGCTTCTTGGTGATGGCCAGTCCCAGGCCGGTGCCGCCGTAACGGCGGGTGGTGGAGCTGTCCGCCTGGCTGAAGGCCTGGAAAACGGTCTCCTGGGCTGCGGGGGCGATGCCGATGCCCGTGTCGCTCAGCATCAGCTCCACCGGGCAGGGGTCCGCCGTGCTGTCCAGGGCGCGGGCGCGGATCGTGATCTGGCCCTCCTCCGTGAACTTCACGGCGTTGCTGGCGATGTTGGTCAGGATCTGCCACAGGCGATGGGAATCTCCCATCAGACGGGCGGGTAGGTTCGGCTCCAGTTCTACGATCAGCTTGTTGCCTCGGCTCTGGGCCAGGTAGTGCAGGGGGCGCGCCACCTTGTCGATGGTCTCGGCCAGGCTGAAGGGGGCCGTCTCCAGCACGGCCTGGCCGGCCTCCAGCTTGGAGAAGTCAAGGATTTCGTTGATGATCGTCAGCAGGGTTTCGCCGGAGCTTTTCACATCGGCCAACTGCTCGCGCTGCTCGTCCGTCAGGTCCGATTCCAGAACCAGATCCGTCATGCCGATGATGCCGTTCAGGGGCGTGCGGATTTCGTGGCTGGTGTTGGCCAGGATGTCGCCCTTGACCCGCATGGCCTCTTCCGCTGTGCGCTTGGCCTTTTCCAGGGCTTCGGCGCGCAGACGCAGTTGGCGTTGGGCCTGCAGGCCGGACCGGAATTGCCGGTGGAGATAACGCCCCAGCATGACGTTTTGCAATATCCAGAGGAAGACCAGCACGCTGAGGGCCTGAAGACGGTTGTCGCCGAACAGCAGAAGGGTCAGACCGATGGGCCCCAGGAGGGTCCACTGGAAGGCTGAGTGCACCCTAGGCTGAGGGGCCAGGCTGCTGGCGGCGCCGGCACTGATGCCGGTGAAACACATCAGGCTGATGGCGAAAGCCCAACCCGCCCCCTGGCTGAAGAAAACGACGGGCAGGGCGATGCCCATGCTCAAGGACTGGATGGTGGAAAGAATGGAGAAAGACGTCAGCCAGCGGCTGGGGTCGGTACCGTAGACCCGCGAAAACCGGCGGGCGTTGCGTGTCCGCAGATACCCGACCACGAAGGTGATGCCCGCGTAGATGGCGCTGGCCGCGGGCTCATGACGGTACAGTTCCGTCATGTAGGGCATGATGATAGCCAGGAAGAAATAGACCCAGACCACCCGCCGGGAGCGTTGGGCAAGCTCCGCATTGGCCATTCTGTCCAGCGGGGGGATATATGGGAGATGGGATTGTCCAGACAAGCCGTTGCACCTCATATTCCGGTATGGTTCCCGGCCTCCGGGATGGAGACGCCTCTGTCTGTATCGGCAGCGGGGGTGGAGGCTTGATGGCGATCCTGCCTTTTCGCGCGGACCCCATAGGGTCGCCTTGCGCCCGGGCGCGGCGTTTCCCAATATTGGGGGCAAATCCCATCACCCGAAGCCTTCACGATTGTCGGGAAAACGATGAAAGTCAGCCTGCTGTCCGAAGATGACCGCAACTGGGTCAAAGAGCGCACCGAACTTCTTTTCGGCGGCGATTTCGTCCTTTCCCGCACGGAGGTCCACGACCCCCACAAGCTGCCCGGCTTCATCGCCACCCTCGGGCGCGAGCGCCTGGGGCTGGCCACCTACAACATCATCGGCGATGAGTGCGAACTGGTGACCATCGACAGCCTCAGCCAGTTTTGCGGCGTGGGCACGATGCTGCTGGAAAAGGTGGAGGAGACGGCCCTGGCCATGGGCTGCCGCAAGATCTGGCTGATCACCACCAACGACAATCTCGATTCCCACCGTTTCTTCCAGCGCCGGGGGTATTTCCTTTCCCAGGTCCGGATCAACACCATGACCAAGATCCGGCTGCTCAAACCCAACGTGCCCCGGGTGGGCTATTACGAGATCCCCATTCGCGATGAGTTCGAGTTCATGAAGATGCTGGAAGGCTGATCCCCCCACCGGCCTGAAAAAAGCCCGGACGGGGAAGATCCCGCCCGGGCCGGAAGATGGCTCTCCCTAATCGGACATTACTTGGCCAGCACCACCCGTTGCGTGGCCACGGCGCCCTGCGGTCCGCGCAACTGCACCAGATAGACCCCGCTGGCCACCGGCCGACCGTCATCGCCCTGCCCGTTCCAGATCAGCTGGCCGCTGGTCCGGGCCACGGGCGCGTCCAGCAGGGTACGCACCAGGCGCCCGCGCATGTCCATCACCCGCACCTGCAGGCGGCCGGGCACCGGCAGCGCGAAGTCGATGCGCACCTGCGGGTTGAAGGGATTGGGCCAGGCTTTTAGAGAAGCCGTCCGAGGGCGGGGCATCTCTTCGTCAGGCACGGCGGTGGGGTACTGGTCGCTGCCGAAGGTGATCCCGTCGATGAAGAACCCGGTGTCGGTCGCCGTCCCGTCGGAACCGAATTTCAGGCGGAAGCGGAAATCTTCATCCACGTCGTCGGTGATGGCGAAGATGGTGCCCACCCAGCGTCCGCTGTCTCCGCTCCAGCCGGGTTCGGCGTCCAGCCCGTTCAGGTCGGTGGCGGGGTAGCCTTCCAGCGGTTCGGCCAGGACCCACTGCCCGTCCCGTTCGATTTCCAGATTCGCGCCGTCGTAGTTGGCCTCGCACTGGACGTAGTAGTGGAAGCTGAGGAAGTAGGACTGCCCCGCCGCGCCGCTCAGGTTATAGGACGGGCTGGTCAGCGTGCCGAACCAGCTGTTGCCGTACTGGCCAGCCATGCCCACACCCCAGCAGGACGATCCGCTGAAGGCGCCGCCGGTGGCGGCGGGAGGCTGGCCGTGCTCCCATTCCGTGCCGCTGCTGGTGAAGCCGCCGGGAGTGCTGAAGTCCTCGTCCACCATCGGCAGGAAGGGGTTGATGACGGCGTCTTGCTCCAGGCCGGCGGTGGGCACGACGGCAAGGACGGCCCCATGCCCGGCCGCGCCTTCCAGGAGCAGGCTGTATTCGTACAGGGCGGCGGCCCCTTCGATGAGGAAATCACCCTGGGCATCGGTCACGGTCTGGGACAGAGAATGCTCCAGGGGGGTGATGTGCACGCCGGCCAGGGGACCGCCGGGCCCGCTGACGCGACCGCGGATGTTGATGATAGCCAACGGCTGCAGGCTCACGTCCTGCTGCACGGTGGTGCCGGGGGCGATGGCCGGGCTGATGCTCAGGCTGTGGTAATAGTAGTTGCTGAAGGTCAGCTCCACCTGGGAGGAGCGCGTGTCCAGGGTCAGGGCGTACCGGCCCTGGGCGTCGGTGCGCGCGAAGCTGCCGGTTTCCCCCACCTGCACCCACACATCGGGCACGGGCTGGCCGGTGCTCTGGTCCGTGACGATCCCGGTGACGCGGCCGGCCACCGTGTTGGCCAGGTCGATGGCCTCCACCAGATTCGGGCGTGTGCCGATGAGGGTGCCGCTGACCATCTCCGTGCCTGTTTCGCGCAACAGGTCCCGGGCCAGGCGAGCATCCAGCTCGAAGCCCAGGCTCTCGCGGACCATGCCCTGCAGGGCGGCCACCGCGCCGGTGACGATGGGCGAGGCGCTGCTGGTGCCGCTGAAGCCCGCGGTGTACCACTCCGTTTCGGGGCCCGCTTGCAGATCGCCGTACCCGCAGGTGGTCACGTCCCAACCCCAACCGTTCAGGTCCACGCGGGTGCCGTTGTTGCTGAAGTTGGCACTGTAAAGGGCATCGCCCGCGGTGGCGCCGCACATGATGGCGCCGCTGTCACGCACGTTGCGGTCGAAAAGGCCCTGGTACACGGGGTCGTCCAGATCCTGGTGGCCATTGCCGGCCGCCTCGCAGACGATGATGCCGCGGGCGGTGGCCGTCCGGATCACATCGAAAACATCCGGCCAGTATTCCATGGGCACATACCCGAATTGGCCCTGTCCGTTGGCGTTGGGGCCGGGGGCGTGCAGCTCGACCAGGATCAGATCACCGGGCTCCAGCACCTCCATGGCCGCGGCCAGGGCCCAGGCGGCGCCCGCGCCGTTGCCGATGGAGGCGTTGCCCACGTCGCAGAGGGGCACGATACCGGTCACGCCGAAGCCGTTGTCCTGGCCCCGCATCTCGCCCATGACCGCGGTGCCGTGGTTCCGCCAGTCCACGTCGTGGATCTGCACGCCGATCTCGTGCGTCGGGGTGGGCAGGTCTTCGTGGGACCACAACCAGGCGCCCTCCACATCGATGATGGTCAGACCGTCGGCCAGGGCGCCGGGCACGTGGCGCACCGCCAGGACCCCCACGCCCTGGGGGGCATCGTTCATGTAGTCCTGCATGTCGGTGTAGTCGGGCGTGTTCAGCAGGGATAGAGGACCGGCTTGGGATAGAGGACCGGTTTGGGCCGTTTCAGGCCCGGCGCCGGTGAAGGCATCGAAGCCCAGGGCTGCGGGTACGGCCACCGGCTCCAGGAAAGCCGTCTCCACGGCGGGGTGGGTGTTCAGGCGGGCCACCAGACGCAACAGGTCGGCGCGGTCCAGGCCCTTGGCCGCCAGCTGGTGGTAGCGGCGAAGATCGTCATCGTTCAGGGCCTTGCCCAGGCCGGCGAAACGGGAGACCAGGCGGGCATCTGCCAGCCAGGGGCGGGCCGCCTTCTGCAGATCCTGCAGGACGGAGGCCTTGTCGTCTTCGGCGATGGGGCGCAGCTTCAGCACCACCGTGCCGGAGGGGGCGGGGGTCTGCATGCGGGGCAGGCCGGCGGCTTCATGGCTTATCGGTCCGGCGGCCAAAGCGCCGACGGCCCCCAGCAGCATCAGAAACGAAACAAGCCCCAGGGCTTTCCATAGGCGGTCAGGCATGGCATCCTCACTGGTTGAAGAAAGGAATTTGTGGCGAAAAACAGATGGCCCCCTCTACATTATACCAAATTTCCCCTGTCCGATCCAAGGAGGCCGCCCACTTTGTCGCGTATGCTGATGCTGTTTGCTCTGGTTTTCGGTTTTCTGCTGCCGGAGCCGGCCGCGGCCCAGACCTCGGCCGTGGAAGCCGCGGGAATCCTGAACGCTCAGGAGTCGGCGGCCTGCCGCGCGGGTATGCGCCTCCATGAAACGGAACGCGGACGGCAACTTCTGGGAGAACTGGTCCGGGGGGACTTCCCGCGCCTGTTGCCCGGCTGGGACGAGGAATGCGCCACCTACGAACCCCGTCCCGAGGACGTGGCCACCCTGCGCGCCATCACCGAGGATACGGACATCTTCTGCATCCTGGGCACCTGGTGCGGGGACAGCCGGCGCGAGGTGCCGCGCTTCTGGAAGATTCTGCAGGAGGCGGCCAACCCCCACCTGCAACTGGTCATGTTCGGCGTGGGACGCGGCCACGATCGGCAGGCCCGCGCGCTGCTGGCGGAAATCGGCTTCGACGTGCCCTTGCGTGAGCAGTACGATGTCCAGCTGGTGCCCACCTTCATTTTCAAGCGGGGAGATGAGGAACTGGGACGCATCGTCGAAACCCCTGAAACCACCCTGGAAGAGGACGCCGCGCGCATCCTGAATCCCGCAAGCTTGGACGCCAAAGATTTGGACGATACGCGACCATCGTGGCGCTGAATCCTATCCGGCCTTGTGTCACGCAACCCCAACCGCCCTGGAGGCAACCCCATGACTGTCCGTGAGAAAGTGTCCGCTCTGCGCAAACTGATGAAAGAACACAAGGTCGATGCTTACTTCATTCCCAGCGCCGATCCGCACATGAGCGAATACCTGCCCGAGTGCTGGAAGCACCGCGCCTGGCTCAGCGGTTTCACCGGCAGCGTGGGCGAGGTGCTCATCGGCCGGGAGAAGGCCGGTCTGTGGACCGACGGGCGCTACTTCCTGCAGGGCAGCATCGAGCTGAAGGATTCCGGCATCGAACTGATGCGCATGGGCGAACCCGACACCCCCAGCATGGAGCAGTGGGTGGCTTCCCAGCTGGAGAAGGGCCAGTGCCTGGGCGTGGATCCCAGCGTGATCAACGTGGCGGCGGCCCGCAAGTTCGACGCCGCTCTGGCCGAGCACGGCATCCAGGTGAAGTACTTCACGCCCAACCTGGTGGATGAGCTGTGGACCGATCGGCCCGATCCCGTGCTGGCCCCCATGGTCAACCACCCCGTGAAGTACGCGGGGGAGACGGTGGAGTCCAAGCTGGGGAAGGTGCGCGCGGCCATGAAGGAAGCCGGCGCCACCGCCCACGTGGTTTGCGGCCTGGACCAGGTGGCCTGGCTGCTGAACGTGCGCAGCCGGGATATCGCGTTCACGCCCGTGGTGACGGCCTACGCCGTGGTCACGGCCCGCGGTTGCACCCTTTACGTGGATGGCCGCAAGGTGGGTAAGGGCATCACCAAGACCCTCAAGGGCAAGGCCGTGATCAAGGAATACGACGCCGTCTGGGCCGATCTGAAGAAGCTGGCCGGCACCGCGGGCGCCTGCGTCTGGTTGGATGAGGGCGTCACCAACCGCCGCGTCCTGGACAGCCTGGCCGGCGCGGCGTTCCACTTCGCGGCTTCGCCCATCACCGCCCTGAAGGCCGTGAAGAACGCCAAGCAGATCGCCGGTTTCGCGGCCGCCCACCAACGGGACGGCGTGGCCATGGTCAAGTTCCTCAAGTGGCTGGAAGAAGCCGTGCCCGCCGGCGGGGTCACCGAACTGAGCGCCGCCGACAAGCTGCGCGCCTTCCGTGCCGAGGGCGAGGGCTTCATGGACCTCAGCTTCAACACCATCAGCGGCTACGCGGCCAACGGGGCCATCATCCACTACAGCGCCTCCGAGGAAAGCAACGCCAAGCTCAAGCCGCGCGGCCTGTACCTGATCGACAGCGGCGGCCAGTATCCCGACGGCACCACGGACATCACCCGTACCGTGCCCCTGGGCAAGCCCACCAAGCGCCAGATCACATGCTTCACGCGCGTCCTGATGGGCACCATCGACTGCACCATCATCCCCTTCCCCGCCGGCACCACCGGCCAGCGCCAGGAGATGTTCGCGCGCCGCGCCCTGTGGGCCATCGGCGAAGACTACGCCCACGGCACCGGCCACGGCGTGGGCCAGTACCTGGGCGTGCACGAGGGCCCGCACAGCCTGAAGAACCTGGTCACCCCGCCCTTGGTGGAGGGCAACATCATGTCCATCGAGCCGGGCCACTACGAGGCCGGCAAGTTCGGCATCCGCATCGAGAACCTGGCCTTCGTGGTCAAGGACGAGAAGCACAGCACCGCGGACAGGCTGTGGTACACCTTCTGGCCGGTGACCTTGTGCCCCATCGACACGCGGCTGGTGGACAAGAGCCTGATGACCAAGGACCAGGTGGCGTGGTTGAACAGCTACCACAAGCGGGTCTACAAGGAGCTGGCGCCCAGCCTGGACGCGGCCCACAAGAAGTGGTTGCGGGAGAAGACGAAGGCCATCTGATCGGGTGGACGAACGGTCTAGGGAGGCTCCGGGTTTCGGCTCGGGGCCTTCTTGGGGTTGGTGCTTTGACGTACACCCCAAGGTGGATTACCATACCTCAATCGCGGCAAAGGCCCCGACCCGCGCGGGAACGGTTCTTCTCGCTCTCTTTGGATTCAGGGTGGTCGTCCCGTCGGATGTGGGGGTCGATCCCAGCCCGGAAATGGAAACCCATGTTGCGCATGAAATATCTCTTGTTGGCCGTCTTCGTGGTGGCCCTCGGTTCTTTGGCCGCCTGCGGTGGCGATGCCGACAAGACCGAAAAGACCGAAAAGACCGACACCTCGTCCTCCGCCGCGAACACCACCGGGGAACAGGCTTCCGGGCAGGCGTCCGCTGAACAAAAACCGACCCAGCCCGTGGCGCCCCCGGCACCCCAGGAACTGTCAGGCGCCCACATCCTGGTCCAGTACCAGGGGAGCCAGCGCGCTCCGGAGACCGTCACCCGCACCAAGGAAGAGGCCCTGGCCCTGGCCAAGGAAATCGCCCAGAAGGCCAAGGATGGGCAGGACTTTGCCGAACTGGCCAAGGAATACAGCGAGGGCCCCAGCGGTCCGCGCGGCGGCGACCTGGGCGTGTGGGTCCAGGGGCGCATGGTACCCGAGTTCGACGAGGCCATCCTGGGCATGGAAATCGGTGGGATCAGCGATCCGGTGGAGACCGCCTTCGGTTACCATGTCATCATGCGCAAGAAGGTGGAGAAGGTTGCCGCGCGGCACATCCTGATCATGCACGAGGGCTCCATGCGCAAGCCGCCCAACGTCACCCGCACCAAGGAAGAGGCCCTGGCCCTGGCCAAGGAAATCGCCCAGAAGGCCAAGGATGGGCAGGACTTTGCCGAACTGGCCAAGGAATACAGCGAGGGCCCCAGCGGTCCGCGCGGCGGCGACCTGGGCGTGTGGGTCCAGGGGCGCATGGTACCCGAGTTCGACGAGGCCATCCTGGGCATGGAAATCGGTGGGATCAGCGATCCGGTGGAGACCGCCTTCGGTTACCATGTCATCATGCGCAAGAAGGTGGAGAAGGTTGCCGCGCGGCACATCCTGATCATGCACGAGGGCTCCATGCGCAAGCCGCCCAACGTCACGCGCACCAAGGAAGAGGCTCTGGCCCGCGCCCAGGAAGTGAAGAAGAAGCTGGCCGCGGGTGAGGACTTCCAGGCTCTGGCCAAGGAATACAGCGACGGTCCCAGCGCTCCGCGCGGCGGCGACCTGGGTCCCTTCGGGCGCGGCGTGATGCACCCGGCTTTCGAGTCGGCGGCCTTCGGTCTGGACGTGGATGGCGTGAGCGATGTTGTGGAGACGCCCTTCGGGTTCCACCTGATCCAGCGTTACCGGTAGTTCGTTCCTGGATGATCGACAGAGCGTGGAGAACGTGTCCGGCTCAGGTAGCCCCTGGGCCGGATATTTTTTTGTCGGATATTTTTGTCAGCCCGGTTCACCGGGCATCCCCACCACCTCGATCCCCACATTCCGCAAGATGGCGATGCTGTCCTTGTTCCGGTAGTCGTTCCGGTAGTGGATGCGCTTGACGTTGCCCAGGTTGATCAACCGCTTGGCGCACATGGCGCACGGCAGATGGGTGACGAAGACGTACTTCTCCGTCTGCCGGGGCGCGTCGCAGTTGATGACGGCGTTCTCCTCGGAATGCAGGCAGCCGCAGTTGCCGGGCTGTTGGCGATCGCAGGTGTTGGGCAGGCCGCTGGCGTTGCCGTTGTAGCCCACGGCCAGGACCTTGCGGAAATCCGTGGTGGTGATGACGGTGCCCACCTGCAGGCGCGCGCAGGTGCTGCGCCGGGAGATGAGATCCGCGAAGTCCATGTACACCTGTTCGAAACTGGGGCGATCCGCGTTGTCCGGGGTCATGCTCTCCGCCTTGGGCCGGGGTTGGGTCATTTCCCGATAATAATACTAAACATACCGCGGCGCATGTCGGATATTGGTGGGCAACGCGCATGATCAACAAGCGCGGCCCGTCTTTCGGAGGGCCGCCCACGTCGGAGGACAAGACTGACATGAGTATCCATATCGGGGCCAAGCCCGGCGACATCGCTTCTTCCATCCTGCTGCCCGGCGACCCCCTGCGGGCCCGATTCATTGCCGAGAACATGCTGGAATCCGCCGTCTGCTTCAACGAGGTGCGCGGCATGCTGGGTTTCACCGGCACCTACCAGGGCAAGCGGGTCTCGGTCATGGGCACGGGCATGGGCATGCCCTCGCACGGTATCTATGTGCACGAGCTGATCACCGAATACGGCGTGAAGGAACTGATTCGGGTGGGGACCTGCGGCTGCCTGCAGGAGAATATCGGCATGGGGGATCTGATCCTGGCCATGGCCGCCTCCACCAACAACCACATGAACAAGCTGACCTTCCACGGGCGCGACTTCGCCCCCTGCGCCAGCTACCGTCTGCTGCAGGCGGCCCACGCCGAAGGCCGGAAGCGCGGTTTCCCCGTGCATGTGGGGGGTATCCTCTCGGCGGATGTCTTCTACGAGGAAGAGGCCGATTGGTGGCGGCTGTGGGCCCGTTACGGCACCCTGGCCGTGGAGATGGAGGCCGCCGCCCTGTACACCCTGGCCGCCCGGCACGGGGTGGATGCCCTGGCCATCATGACCGTCAGCGACAGCCTGGTGACGGGCGCCGCGGCCACGGCCGAGCAGCGCCAAACCGGTTTCCCGCGCATGGCGGAAGTGGCTCTGGAGATCGTGTCCGGCGAATAGACCGCTAGCGGGCCGCGGGCATGGCGGCCCCGCACTGCCAGCACGTGTCGAACCCCGCCTCGATGGCCTCCCCGCAGTCGGGACAGGTCCAGGGGGAGGCCGTGTTGCGTCGCTCCGCGCCCGCCAGCATGGTCCGGGCTTTTTCCAGCGCCTCGGAGGGAACCAGCAGGCGTACCCCTCCGGTCAGATCCAGCGGCGGAATCACGCCGCTGGGGTTTTCCGTCTCGATGCACGCGTCGATGTCCGCGGACCGGAGAAGTTTCTCGGCCATCTCGGCCTCGATGGAGGATGTGAAGGTCTCGATGATGGTGAAGTTGTCCCGCATGATCGCCTCCCGGGGTTGGGGTCTGAGATACCTACCCGGCAGGACAGGAAAAAATTCTCGCTACCGGGCTCCCAGATCCTTCAGACGCGCCTCTTCGCGCTCCACGTAGCTCAGCCACTTGGTGGCTGTGTTGCGCGTGGCATCCGCCTTGGCGGCCTCGGCAAAGGCCAGCTTGGCCTGGTCGAAGCGGTTCAATTCGTAGAAGGCCATGCCACGCAGCATGTGCATATTCTGCGAATCATCCACACCCTTGGCGATGGCGGTGGCGGCCACTTCGGCGGCTTGCTCCCACTGCCCGAGGTTGGCGTGGCTCTGGGCGATACGGGCGTACAATTCGCTATCGTCCCCCATCTGGGCGGCCTTCCGCAGGCTGGCGATGGCGGCTTCATGCTCCTGGGCCAGGATCCAGGCCTGGCTCAGCAGGCGCCAGTTGGTGGCCGTGCTGTCGATGGCGCCGCTGTCCAGCCCTTCCTGCAGGATGACGCCCGCGCGGTAGGGCACCTCCGCCTGTAGCAGGAGCTGGGCCAGCAGGACCAGTTCGCTGCTGCGCTGCAGGTAGCCCTGCTGATGGGCCATCTCGTAGGCGGCCAGTTGCTTGTCGGTGTCGCCCATCTCGCCGTAGGCGCCGCTCAGGTGCAACCAGTACTCCTTGGCGGGCCAGTGGGTCACCAGGGTCTCCAGCACATCCAGCAGCTTATCATATTCCTTGGTATCGAAGTAGATGACCCGCAACAGGGCGTACCAGTTCTCCTGGGGCTCGCGGCCGCGCTCCCGGGCCACGGCGATGGCCTTGTGCACGGGGGCGGCGGCCTCGGCAAGCTGGCCCAGCTGGTAGTGGGCCTGTCCCACCAGGATGTAGGCCTCGGGGCTGGGGTTCTCGGCCACCGCCAGCCAGTCCTGCAGGAAGCTCAGGGCCTTGTCGTAGTTCTCCAGATGGAAGTGCAACTGGCCCAGGGTGTAGAGGGTGCCGGTGCGCATGACGGGCGCCAGATCCTCTTGCTGCAGCACCTTCTCGTAGGCCTGGGCGGCGTCGGCGTAGCGTTCCTGATTGAAGTAGGTGTAGCCGAAGGCGTTGTACAGCTGGGCGGTCTCGTTGGGGCTCAGGTCCTTGTACTTGGCCACATCTTCCAGCAGACGGTTGGCCTTGTCGTATTCCTGGGCCTCGACGGCCTCTTGGGCCCGGCTCAGCTTTTCGTAGACCTTCTGGCGTATGGTGGGGCCGCCGGCCAGGGCGGTGCCGGTCGTCAGCATCAGCATCAGCATCAGCACCGCAACGATGAGGATATGAGCGAACCTGCGCGCCATCCGGGTCACTTCTCCAGCTTGAATATGAAGAGGTTGCGCACGCCCTGCACCTCGATGGCGGCGCCGTTGACGACGCGGGGGCGGTACTTGAATTTCTTGGCCGCGGCGATGCTCACGCTGTTGAAGATGCCGCGCGGGTCGGCCTCGATCACCATGATGTCCTTGGTGGTGCCGGTGGTGGTCACCGTGTATTCCACCAGGCAGTAGCCTTCGATACCGCGGCTACGGGCCACCCGCGGGTACACCGGCTCGATCTTCACGATGGGCAGGTACTCGCCGTCGCTGGTGGCCAGACCCAGACCCGAGACGCTCATCTCCATCCCCA
>PDQT01000229.1 GCA_002747875.1 bacterium DOLZORAL124_64_63 | reverse complement strand
TCGCCGCGTCGGATGATCCCGACGCCACCCGGCAGGAGAAGATGGACGAGTACAAGGAAAACTTCTCCACGCCCTACAAGGCGGCGGCCAGCGGCATGGTGGACGACGTCATCGAGCCGGCGGACACGCGCGCCTATGTGGCCCTGTCCCTGGAGATCCTCAAATCCAAGCGGGAAATGCGGCCGGAGAAGAAGCACGGCCTCATCCCCCTGTAAACAGGAGCACGCTCTTGAACGGACAAATCACCAGTGAAATGGGTATGCTGACCCTGGTGGGCGTTGGCATCGTGTTCTCTGTGCTGGCCCTCATCGCGGCGGTGGTGGGCCTTTTCAAGCGGCTGGATGATCACTGGCAGGCACAGGAGGCCCAGGCGGAACAGCGTTCCCTGGATAAGGAACCCACCATCGATGAGACCACCTTGCTGCTGATCAGCGCCTCGGTGGCCACCGTGGTGGGTGGACGATTCCGGGTGCGCAAGATCCGTCGTCTGCTCTCCCCACGCCAGAAGCGCACGCCGTGGTCGGCGCGTGGCCGGTTGAGCCTGCAGGGCAGCCATGCCATCACCAGGAAAAGCAAGTAGCAGAAAAGACCAATAGCGGAAGACCAATCAGCCATCGGGAAACCGATAGCCTTCAACAGGGACGACGGTCCCACGGAGAGATGACATGAAACTGAAGATCACCGTGCACGGCGTGGCCTACGAAGTGGATGTGGAAGTGCTGGATGCCGGCGACGGCGCCATGATGCAGGGTGGCCCGCTGCCTCCCGCTCCCCCGGCCAGCGCCGGCGCCGCGCCCGCGACCATGGCCCCGCCCCCGGCGGCTCCGGCGGCTCCGGCCCCTGCCGCGTCCTCGACCTCGGCGGAAGGCGGCGTGGCTTCGCCCATCGCCGGTACGGTTCTGGAACTCAAATGCAAACCCGGGGACAGCGTCAGCCAGGGCCAGGACCTGTTGGTCATCGAGGCCATGAAGATGGAGACGGCCATCGCCGCGCCCAGCGCCGGCACCGTCAAGAGCGTGCTGGTGGCCGCGGGTGACACCGTGCGCGAAAACCAGACCTTGGTAGAATTCGAGTAGTGGAATTCGAGTGGCCGAATTCGCGTTGTCGCATTGGCGTAACCGAATTCCCATAACCGAACGACGGAAAGCGTGACAACCATGGATATCCTTTGGGATTTTCTACAGGTCGGTATCGTCGGCAACTTCAGCTGGGGCAACTTGGCCATGCTGGCCATTGGGTGCGTGTTCATCTACTTGGGCATTGCCAAGGATTATGAACCCTTGCTGTTGGTGCCCATCGGGTTCGGCATGCTGGTGGGAAATATCCCCCTGTCGCCGGGCATGAATATCGGCATCTACGAGTCCGGCAGCGTGCTGAACGTGCTGTACAGCGGTGTGACACAGGGCTGGTACCCTTCGCTGATCTTCCTAGGCATCGGGGCGATGACAGATTTCTCCAGCATGCTCTCCAACCCCCGGCTCATCTTGCTGGGAGCGGCGGCGCAGGCGGGTATCTTCATCACCTTTGCCGGTTCGTTGCTGCTGGGCTTCCCGCAAAAAGATGCCGCGGCCATCGGCATCATCGGTGGGGCCGACGGACCTACGGCGATCTTCCTGTCCAGTCAGTTGGCGCCGCATCTGCTGGGTGCCATCGCCGTGGCGGCCTACAGTTACATGGCTCTGGTGCCGGTGATCCAGCCGCCCATCATCAAGCTGTTGACCACCCGCAAGGAGCGGCTGATCCGCATGAAACCTTCGCGGCCGGTGAGCAAACGGGTGCGTATCCTGTTCCCGGTGGTGGCCTTCATCATCTGCGCGGGCATCGCTCCGGGGGCCATCTCGCTGCTGGGCTTCCTTTTCTTCGGCAACCTGCTGAAGGAGAGCGGCGTGACCGAGCGCCTGGCCAAGACGGCGCGAGACAGCCTGATCGACATCGTGACCATCCTGCTGGGGCTCTGCGTGGGGGCCAGCACCGATGCCAGCCGTTTCCTGACGCCCGCCAGCCTGAAGATCGCCTTGCTGGGCGCCATCAGCTTCTGCATCGCCACGGCGGCGGGCGTGCTCTTCGCCAAGCTGATGAATCTCTTCGCCAAGGAAAAGATCAATCCCATCATCGGCGCGGCCGGTGTCTCGGCGGTGCCGGACAGCGCGCGGGTCTGCCAGATGGTGGGAGCCCGGGAGGACCCCACCAATTTCCTGATCATGCACGCCATGGCTCCCAACGTGGCCGGGGTGATCGGATCGGCCGTGGCCGCGGGTGTGTTCCTCTCGCGCTTCGTCTTCTGATTGGTATTCTGTGTAAGGAAAAAAGGCCGCTCCCTGCCAAGGGGGCGGCCTTTTCCCGCTCGGTGGCGGGATGGGGTGTGGGCAGGCGACAACCTGCTCGCGGCGTCAGTCTTCCGGATCGGCTTCGATCACCACCAAGACATCTCCGGGATTGACGGTCTGCCCGGTTTCCACGGGAATGTCCGTCACGGTACCGGCGATGGTCGCGGCCAGCTCGTTCTGCATCTTCATGGCTTCCACCACGATGACCGGGTCACCCTTCTGAACCCGTTGGCCCACCTCGGCCTTCACGTCCAGAACCAGCCCGGGAATGCCTGCGGTGATGGTGCCGCCATTGGCCGCTTCCGGGCCCGTGTCCAGGGCCTGGGCCTTGAGCTCATCCATCACCTGCAGGTTGGCGGGACGGCCATTGATGGTGGCCACCATGCCGCCCTGATTGTCCAGGCCGGTGATGTGGATCAGGTACAGCTTGCGGCCGTGGCGAATGCTGATGGCCTTGCCCTCGAAGACGGGGTGGTGGTCGACGGGTACCAGATCGCCCTCGTCCACGCGGACCCTGGTCTCATCATCGAGGCGGGCCACCACGGCATGCCGCCGCTCGCCCTCCAGATTCACGGCGTATTTCTTCTTCATCCACACGGTCCGGGCTCCTAGCGGTTGTTGGTCATGGCGCGGCGGGCGCTCTGGCGCCAGCCGCTGGTGGTGGTTTGCCGGCATGGGCTGTCGGGATCGCTACTGCGGCGCATGGACTCATACAGGGCGGTGGCGGCCACCAGGGCCTGGGCCTGCTCTTCATCCTGTTGGGGCAGATAGGTCTCGGGATCAAAGTTCTCGTCCACGAAATGGGTGGTGTAGCTGCCGTCCACGAAGGACTGCTGATCCAGAGCCCAGCGGTGGAAGGGCAGATTGTGCACCGGGCCGTGCAGGACCATCTCTTCGAGAACCCGCTTGCCGCGCGCGATGCACAACTCCCGAGTTTCCGCCCACACGACCAGCTTGGCCAGCATGGGATCGTAATGGATGGGCACATCGAAACCTTCGTACACGCCGGTGTCCAGGCGCACGCCGGGGCCCTGGGGCACCGTCAGGGCCAGGATCTTGCCGATGCTGGGAGCAAAGTTCTGGCCCGGGTCCTCGGCGTAGAGGCGGAATTCCAGCGACCAGCCTTTCTGCGCCAGTTCTTCCTGGGTGTAGCAGAGGCCTTCGCCCTGGGCAATCAGCACCATGGCCCGGACCAGATCGGTGCCGGTGACCATTTCGGTGACGGGGTGCTCCACCTGCAGACGGGTGTTCATCTCCAGGAAGTAGAACTTGCCGTTGGGGGCCAGGATGAATTCCACGGTGCCGGCGCCCCGGTAGTTGATGCTTTCGGCGGTACGCACGGCCGCGGCGCAGATTTCCTGGCGCAGCGCGGGCGTCAGGCTGGGCGAGGGGCTTTCCTCGATCACCTTCTGGTGGCGCCGCTGTACGGAACACTCCCGCTCGAAGACATGGATGGCGTGACCCTGGCCGTCTCCCAGAACCTGCACCTCGATGTGCTTGGGGTTGGTGATGAATTTCTCCACGAAGACGGCGTCGTTGGCAAAGCTGGCGCCGGCCTCGCCCATGGTCTGGCGCAGGGCGCTGGCCATCTCCGAGGCTTCGTTCACCACGCGCATGCCCTTGCCGCCACCGCCGGCGCTGGCCTTCAGCAGCACCGGGTAGCCGATTTCGTCCGCGATACGGATGGCTTCCTCAGGGTCGGTGACGGCCTCGTCGGTGCCGGGCACCACGGGCACCCCGCTGCTGCGCATCTTGCGCCGGGACGAAAGCTTGTCGCCCATGAGGGCCATGCTCTCGCTGGTGGGACCGATGAAAACCAGGCCGGCCCTTTCCACCGCTTCGGCAAAGGGTCCGTTTTCGGACAGGAAGCCGTAGCCGGGGTGGATGGCCTCGGCTCCGGTCTCCCGGGCCGCGGCAATGATCTTCTCGCCCACCAGATAGCTTTCCTGGGCGGGGGCGGGACCGATGAAGACGGCCTCGTCAGCCACCAGGACGTGCAGGGCGGTGCGGTCCACATCGCTGTAGACGGCGACGGTGGCGATGCCCATTTCCTTGAGTCCCTGCATGACCCGCACGGCGATCTCGCCGCGGTTGGCCACCAGGACTTTGCTGAATTTCCTGCTCAAAATGTTCCCCCTACAGCGGAATATTGCCGTGTTTCTTGGGTGGCAGCAGCTGCTTCTTGTTTCTGAGATTGCTGAGGGCCATGATCAGCTGCGGGCGCGTATCCGCCGGCTCGATCACGTCGTCCAGATAGCCCAGCCCCGCGGCGATGTAGGGGTTGGCGTAGGTCTCGTTGTATTCCTCGATCAGTTCCTGGCGACGGGCTTCGGGATCGTCGCTGCTCTCGATCTCCTTGCGGAAGAGGATGTTCACGGCCCCTTCGCTGCCCATGACGGCCAGCTCGGCCTGGGGCCAGGCCACGTTCCAGTCCGCGCGGATGTGCTTGCTGTTCATCACGTCGTAGGCCCCGCCGTAGGCCTTGCGGGTGATGACCGTCAGCTTGGGCACGGTGGCCTCGCAGAAGGCGTACAGCAACTTGGCACCGTGCTTGATGATGCCCCCGTACTCCTGATCGGTGCCGGGCAGGAACCCCGGCACGTCCTCCAGGACGATCAGCGGAATGTTGAAGCAATCGCAGGTGCGCACGAAGCGGGCGCCCTTCATGCTGCTGGCAATGTCCAGCACCCCGGCCTGGTAGCTCGGCTGGTTGGCGACGATGCCCACGCTCTGCCCGTCCAGGCGCGCGAAACCACAGATCAGATTCTGGGCGTGCCGGGGCTGGACCTCCATGAAGTCTCCCTCGTCCACCAGCAGGGAAATGACCTCGAGCATGTCGTAGGGCTTCTTGCTGTCTTCCGGGATGATGCTGTTGAGCCTTTCTTCCCGGCGGTCGGGCGTGTCGTTGGGTTCCACGCGCGGGGCTTCCTCCAGGTTGTTCTGGGGCAGGAAGCTGAGCAGGCGGCGCGTCATCAGCAGGCAGTCCGCGTCGTTGCTGGCCATGAAGTGGGCCACGCCGCTTTTGGTGTTGTGGGTCTCGGCGCCGCCCAGTTCCTCGAAGCTGACATCCTCGTTGGTGACCATCTTGATCACGTTGGGCCCGGTGACGAACATGTAACTGGTCTGGTCCGTCATGAGGGTGAAATCGGTGATGGCGGGGGAGTACACCGCCCCGCCGGCGCAGGGCCCCAGGATGGCCGAAAGCTGGGGGATGACCCCGCTGGCCATGGTGTTGCGCCAGAATATTTCCGCGTAGCCGGCCAGGGAGCGCACGCCTTCCTGGATACGGGCCCCGCCGCTGTCGTTCAGGCCGATGATGGGGCAGCCGTTTTTCAGGGCCAGGTCCATCAGACGGCAAATTTTCAGGGCGTTGCTCTCGCTCATGCTGCCGCCGAAGACGGTGAAGTCCTGGGCGAAGACGTACACCTGGCGGCCGTCGATGCGGCCCACGCCGGTGACCATTCCGTCTCCCACGGAACGGCTTTTCTCCATGCCCAACTCGTGGCTCCGGTGGGTCACGAAGACACCGGTTTCCTGGAAGCTGCCCTCATCGAGAAGCAGATGGATGCGCTCGCGGGCCGTCAGGCGGCCACTCGCATGGATCTTGGCGATTCTGTCCTCGCCGCCGCCGCCCAGGGCCTGGGCGCGCAATTCATTCAGATGATGCAGCTTGTCAGCAAAGGATTTGGCCATAGCGGATCCTCTTCGCAGGTGGGATGAGCGCCGAGCGGAGGCGGTAGGAAACATGGCTCCGCCATGCCGGGCCCATGCGGGTCTTGTTACAGCTTGAGCAGGTTACCGTCCCGGGCAGAAAAGGTCAACAGATGAAAGCGCAACTTCGCAACTGGACAGGAAAATAGGGAGTCAGGGAGGGCGGAGCCAAAAAAGGGACGAACATAAGTCCGTCCCTTTCCGCAAGCGTTCTATCTGCCGTAGGTGTAGGTCAGCACGCCGGTGGCGTTGTTGTCGCAATCCGCCACAGATGCAGACTTGGTCTCCGGGCTCCAGATCGATGGGCTCAGCACTGCCCCCATAGACCCAGATGCCATTGTCGGTGACGGCGGTGACCGCAACGTCAAGGGGGTGACCAGCGTGTTTTCTGCCACGGATGGGTGAGACGAGCCTCTTGAGCTAGTGCCTTTTCAGCCAATCCTTTTAAGCTGGTGACTTTATAAGCTGGTGACTCTTTAAGCTGTTGATAATATTCTAGTTCAGGCCGGCCGACTGTATCGGCGGAACCAAAAAGTGTCCATCGCAAACTGGTGAAAAGTGCTATTGGGGCCGTCGACAAGCAGATCTGTTTTCTGTTTGTCCGTTTTCGCGCGGATGGCATCTCGATGCCATTTGGCATGGGCTGGCCGGGCTGTTATAGTCTTTTCGAATCAGGGACCCGTTTGGGACCAACCCATCATAGAGAGGATCATCATGACCTACGAAAACCTGTTGCTGGAACGGGACGCCGGTGTGGCCACCGTGACGGTGAACCGTCCCGACAAACTGAACGCGCTGAACGCGGCCACCATTGCCGCCCTGGAGCGTTGCTTCACGGACCTACGGACCGATGACGCTGTTCGGGTGGTGATCCTGCGTGGGGCGGGGGACAAGGCTTTCGTGGCCGGGGCGGATATCGGCGAGCTGGCCGGGATGACCGCGGCCGAGGCCGAGGCTACCGCCCGGCGCGGCCAGGCGGCCATGGACAGCATCGAGAACCTGGGCAAACCCGTCATCGCCGCGGTGGGGGGGTACGCCCTTGGCGGCGGTTGCGAACTGGCCATGGCCTGCAGTTTCCGCTACGCCGCCCATTCGGCCAAGCTGGGCTTGCCGGAAACGGGGCTGGGGCTCATCCCGGGATACGGGGGCACCCAGCGTCTGCCCCGTCTGGTGGGCAAGGGGCGGGCCCTGGAACTGATCCTTTCGGGCGGCATGCTCTCCGCGGACGAGGCCTGCGCCCTCGGGCTGGTCAACAAGGTGTTCCCGGCGGGGGATCTGATGGCCGCGGTGGACAAGATGGCTACCGAACTGGCCGCCAAGAGCCCCTTGACACTGCGCTTGGCTTTGCAGGCGGTCAACAGCGGCCTGCAGATGACCCAGGATGGCGGTTGCCGCCTGGAGGCGGGGCTTTTCGGTGTGGCCGGAGCCTCGGATGACGGGCACGAGGGCTGCGCCGCGTTCCTGGAAAAACGGAAACCGGAATTCAAGAATTCCTAGTGCGGTCTGTTTCCGATTGTTCCGTTCCGGAGCAACCGGATAATTTTCCGCCAAACAAAACTTTTCTGTACCTTCCCAGAGTATATCTTGGAGGAGTCGGAACGATCCTGCCAACCCATCGCGTGAGGTGAATTCATGATCGACAAATCCACCCTTGATTCCCCTGCCATGGAGGTCAACCCGGAGCTTTGCAAGGGTTGCCAGCTCTGCGTCGGGGTTTGCCCCAAAAGCGTCATCGCCATCAGCGGAAAACTGAACTCGGCCAGTTATCACCCGGCTTACTACATCGGGGAAAACTGCACCGGTTGTTCTCTCTGCTATTACGCGTGCCCGGAACCGGGTGCCATTGTCGTCGTCAAGCCTTAGCGCCTTCCAAACTGACGGGAGTTTTTCCATGGCAAGACAATTCATGAAGGGCAACGATGCCATCATCCTCGGCGCTCTTGCGGCGGGCTGCCGGGCCTACTACGGCTACCCCATCACCCCGGCCAGCGAGATCGCGCACGCAGCCGCGATGCATTTCCCCGCCCTGAACGGTGTCTTCATCCAAGCCGAATCCGAAGTCTCGGCCATCAACATGGTCTACGGCAGCGCCGGCATGGGTGTGCGGACCATGACCGCCTCTTCCAGCCCCGGCTTCAGCCTGAAGCAGGAGGGCCTCAGCTATTGCGCCGGCGCCGAGTTGCCCTGCGTGGTGGTGAACATCGTGCGCGGCGGGCCCGGCCTGGGCAACATCGCTCCCGAGCAGGCGGATTATTTCCAGACCACCAAGGGTGGCGGCCACGGCAACTATCGCCTGATCACCTTGGCCCCCAACGGCGCCCAGGAGATGTGCGACCTGACCATGAAGGCCTTCGATCTGGCCGACAAGTACCGCAATCCCTCCTGCATCATGGCGGACGGCATCATCGGCCAGATGATGGAAGTGGTGGACATTCCCGAAGCCAAGCCCCTGACCCACGATCACAGCGACTGGATGGTCGACGGCACTCCCGCCACCAAGGGCAACCTCATCAGCAGCATCGTGCTGGAGCCCGATCAGCTGGAGGAGCACAACCTCAAGATCGATGCCAAGTACCAGGACATCATGGCCAACGAGGTCATGTACGAGGAGTACCAGACCGAGGACGCCGACCTGGTCATCGTGGCTTACGGCGTGGTCAGCCGCATCGTCTACAGCACGGTGGACGAGGCTCGCAAGCAGGGCATGAAGGTGGGGCTGTTGCGGCCCATCACCCTGTGGCCCTTCCCCAGCAAGCCCATCGCCGACCTGGCCACGGGCAACCGGCAATTCCTGGCCGTGGAACTGAGCACCGGTCAGATGGTCGAGGATGTCAGGCTGGCCGTGGAAGGCAAGGCGCCGGTCCACTTCTACGGACGCTGCGGCGGCATGGTGCCCGGCGGCAATGACTTGGTGGCCGAGTACGCCAAAATCCTCAAGGGAGGCCAGAACTGATGAAAGTCTTCGAGAAACCCAATGCCTTCTACGAGGTCTTCGAGCGCAAAAGCGGGCCCGCCAAGGAAGCCACGCACTACTGCCCCGGCTGCGGGCACGGCAACATCCACAAGATGATCGCCGAGGCCTTGGAGGACCTGGGCCTGACCGAACGGTCGGTCTTCGTCTCTCCGGTGGGCTGCTCCGTGTTCGGCTACTACTACTTCAACTGCGGCAACTACCAGGCTGCCCACGGGCGCGCCCCCGCCGTGGCCACCGCCGTCAAGCGCACCAACCCCAACAGCATCGTCATGAGCTACCAGGGCGACGGCGACCTGGCGGCCATCGGCACGGCCGAGACCATCCACGCGGCCAACCGGGGCGAAAACATCACCGTGTTCTTCGTGAACAACGCCATCTACGGCATGACCGGTGGCCAGATGGCCCCGACCACCATGATCGGCCAGCGCAGCGCCACCACGCCGCAGGGCCGCCGTACCGAGGCCCACGGCAACCCCATCCGCATGGCCGAGATGCTGGCCACCCTGCCCGCGCCCACCTATATCGAGCGTGTGGCCATCGGGCACAGCAAGCACATCCTGAAGGCCAAGAAAGCCATCCGCAAGGCCCTGAAGATCCAGGCCGAGGGCAAGGGCTACAGCTTCATCGAAATCGTCAGTGCCTGCCCCACCGGCTGGAAGATGGACCCGGTGATGGCCCGCGACTGGCTGGTGGACGACATGCTGGCGCACTTCCCCCTGGGCGTGCTCAAGGATGAGTCCCACAACACCGACGAGGGCACCTGGGACCGGATCTGCGATGAGTTCGATCCCGCCACCGTCAACGCCTACCTGGACCGGATGAAGAGCCCCTTCGACGGGAACGAGGATCACACCCTCAACCGTGATCTGCAGTGCAAGTTCGCCGGTTTCGGTGGCCAGGGTATCTTGACGCTGGGCCTGTTCCTGTCGCAGATCGGCATGCGCGCCGGGCACCAGGTCAGCTGGTTCCCCGCCTACGGTCCGGAGATGCGGGGCGGCACGGCCAACTGCTCGGTGAACGTGAGCGCCAAACGCATCGGCACCCCGCTGGTGGATCACCCCAACGTGCTGGTGGTCATGAACCAGCCCTCGCTGGACACCTTCGAGAAGGATGTCGTCGATGGCGGCACCATCATCGTGGACACCACGGTGGTGGAGGGCCGGCCGGATGCCGAGCGCCTGAACGTGGTGCTGATCCCGGCCAGCGACATCGCCGACGAGGTGGGCACCCCCAAGGTGGCCAACGTGGTGGTCCTGGGCGCCTTGTGCGCGGCTACCGACGCCTTCGACGCGGAGTTCGCCATGAACACCCTGAAGGCTGTGATCAAGAAGCGCAGCCTGATCGACATGAACATGACCGCCTTCATGAGCGGCTATGACTTCGTCAAGAACGGCAAGTAGGTAGGAATCCGCCGCGGCGGGGCGGGTCCACCGTGACCATGATGCGACCGGCACCGCTGCGGTATGTCCGGTCGCATCGCTTTATGGGAAAGAAACGGAAGGTAAGGGCCATGATTGTCGGTATTCCCAGATCTCTGTCGGTGGATGAATTGCGGGTGGGGTTGCCACCTCGCGGAGTGCGGAACCTGGTGACCGCCGGGCATACGGTGCTGGTGGAAAGCCACGCCGGACTAGGATCCGGCTTTCCGGACAGCCAGTATGAGAAGGCCGGCGGGCAGGTGGTGCGCAGCCTGGATGAGGTGTACGGCCGTGCGGACCTGGTGATGAAGGTCAACGCGCCTACCCCGGAGGAATACCCCCTGATTCGCGAGGGGCAGATCCTCATGGCCGTCATGCATCTGGCGGTGGCGGACAAGAAGCTGCTGAAGGTGCTGCTGGAGCGGAACTGCACGGCCGTGGATTTCGTGACCCTCCATGACGCCCCGGGGCACTATCCGGTGCTGCGCCCGATCAGCCAGTTGGCCGGGCGCATGGTGCCGCAGATCGCGGCCCGTTACCTGCAAACCGACCATGGCGGCCTGGGCATCTTGCTGGGCGGGGCGCCGGCGGTGCCGCCGGCCGAGGTGGTCGTCATCGGCGCCGGGACCGTGGGGCGTAACGCCGTGCGGGCCTGCCTGGGCGCCGGGGCGCGGGTCACCCTGCTGGATACCCGCCATGACAGCCTCTCGGAAATCGACTGGGCCTTCCCCGGCCGGGTCACCACCTTCCGGGCCAACGAAGCCACCCTGCGCAAGGTCCTGTCCTATGCCGATGTGGTGGTGGGGGCCGTGCACACCCGCGCCGCCCGCACGCCGCACCTGGTCACCCGGGAAATGCTGGGGCTGCTGCGGGAAAAGAGCCTGATCATCGATATCAGCGTGGATCAGGGCGGTTGCTTCGAGACCAGCCGGCCCACCCGCCTGAGCGATCCAACCTATGTCGTGGACGGTATCGTCCACTATTGCGTGCCCAATCTGACCAGCCTGGTGGCCCGTTCGGCCACCTACGCCCTGGCCAACGAGACGCTGCCCTACGTGCGGGCGGTGGCTGACGCCGGTCTGCCCGGAGCCTTTGGCGCGCAGCCTCACCTGGCCAGCGGGGTGGGGATCATGGCCGGCCAGGCGACCCACGTCGGGGCGGCGGAAGCGGCCGGCGTGCCGGTCGTGGATCTGGCCACCCTTCTGGAGGGGAACGCGTCGTGATCGGGATTAGTTCGGCTGCAGGATGCGTTCGGGTTCGTCCTGGTACGCGCTGATGATATCCAGAACCTGGTCCAGGTTGGCCAGGAAGAGATCCACCAGCCTGGGCTCGAACATGGAGCCGCTGTTTTCCCGCAGGAAAGCAGCGGCTTTTTCCACGCTCCAGGCCTCTTTGTAGGGGCGCACGCTGGTCAGGGCGTCGAACACGTCGCAGACCGAGGTGATGCGGCCTTCCAGGGGAATCTCTTCCCCCTTCAGACCGCAGGGGTAGCCGGTGCCGTCCCACCGTTCATGATGGGTCAGGGCAATTTCCCGGGCCATGATCAGCAGGTCGTTGTCGCCGTCGGCCAGGATTTCGCCGCCCAGGGTGGTGTGGGTCTGCATGATGGCCCGTTCCTCTTCGGTGTGCCTGCCGGGCTTGAGCAGGATGTTGTCCGGGATGCCGATCTTGCCCACATCGTGCATCAGGCTGGCGGTGGCCAGGGTGCGGGCCATGGTGCGCTTCATGCCGATGGCGCGGGCCAGCATCTCGCACAGCTTGCTCAGGCGGATGATGTGCATGCCTGTTTCGTTGTCGCGGGTTTCGGCGGCCTTGGCCAGCCGTAGGACGATATCCTCGCGAGCCTGGATCAGTTCCTGGGTGCGCGCGGCCACCATGTCGTCCAGGTATTCCTTGTGCTTCTTCAGCTCGATCTGGGTCTTGACCCGTGCCTGAACGGTGACGGGGTGGAAGGGCTTGCCGATGTAATCCACGGCACCCATGTCCAGGCCGCGGGCCTCCTCGTCGGGATCGGTGCGGGCGGTAATGAAGATGATGGGAATATTCGCCGTCTCGGGATAGGAGCGCACCCTGGCGTTGACGTCGTACCCGGTCAGACCGGGCATCAGGACATCCAGCAGGATCAGATCCAGCTCGCAGGAACGCTCGAAGATGATGTCCAGGGCCTGCTCGCCACTGGTGGCCGCCAGCACGCGGTAATGCTGGCCAAGGGTCGAGGCCAAGGTCTTGATGTTGGCCGGTTCGTCATCGACGATCAGGATGGTGTCTTCAGGCAGGAAGTCGTTCACGTTTTCCTCATACCGGGGTTTTGGTCAAGTCCTGGAGGAGCCGGCCCAGCTCCCGCTCGGCGGTTCTGAAGTCGTAGATCATCAGCGCCTGTTCTACCGTGGCCACGATGCCGGGAACTGTGACCGTTGCCAGTTGAGCCCGGACTTGGTTGAACTCTTCTTCGGCACTGATGTCGTTTGCCTGACACAGGCGTTGCAGATTTTCCAGCACGACCACGGCCTCTTCGCGCGGCATGGCCGGTATCTCCGGAGGCGTCCGATCCGGGGTGTCTTCTTTTTCCTGATCCAGGATCTGCCGCAGGGTGCCGGTGAACTCCGCCATGGCCTCTTCCAGGGCCGACGGGATCTCGCTGATCTCTTCTTCCCCCTGGCGCAACCGGGATTCCAGATCCGCGGCCATGGCGGGCAATTTCGTGGCGCCCAGGTTGCCGGCTGTTCCCTTCAGGGAATGGGCCAGGGCCAGGGCCTGCTCCTGCTCCCCGGCCGTCAGGGCGGCTTGCAGCAGAACCAGATCCTGGGCATGCTGGTCCAGGAACATCCGGATCAACTTGACCAGGAGGTCCCTCTTGGAGTCCAACCGCTTCATCAGCTGCTCCATGTCCAGCCCCGGTGTCGTCGAGAGAGCCGGGGCGGAGGGCGTGGGCTCGGTGACGGGATCCTCGGTGTTGGGAATCTCGGCCGGTTGCTTCCGGGCCACCAAATCCGGATGGTCGTGACGCTGCACGTCGGCGGTGTGGGCCTGGATGCGGCTCTCCAGTTCGGCGGGATCCACGGGCTTGGCAAGATAGTCGTCCATACCGGCGTCCAGGCAGATGTCCCGGTCCTCGGCCTGGGCATTGGCCGTCAGGGCCAGAATCGGCAGATCCTTTGCGCCCAGTTCCGTGCGGATGACGCGGGTGGCGGTGGGGCCGTCCATCACCGGCATCTGCATGTCCATGACCACCAGGTGGTAGTCGGTGGCAGTCACCATGTTCACGGCTTGCTGGCCGTTTTCCGCCAGGTCGACCCGGGCGCCGCGCTGGGTCATGATTTCGGAGATGACTTCGCGGTTGATCTCGTTGTCATCCACCAGCAGGATCGTCAGACCGGCAAGGGGTGATCCGGGGGCGGCGGAGCGGGTGGCCTGCCGGGCTTCCATCTCTTCCCAGTAGGCGTCGATCTGTTCGGGGCTCATCAGGGCAAAGGGCAGGGTGAAGTGGAAGGTCGAGCCCTCGTTCACGGTGCTCTCAACCCAGATATTGCCCCCCATCAATTCCGTCAGTTGCTGGCAGATGCTCAGCCCCAGACCAGTGCCGCCGTAACGGCGGGTGGTGCTGGTGTCGGCCTGGGTGAACTTGTGGAAAAGCTCCTCCAGGCGCTCGGGCGGGATGCCGATGCCCGTGTCCTGCACGGTGAAGACCAGGAAAACCTGCTCGCCAATCTTCTGGCCACCGCTGACACTCAGGGTGATGCCGCCTTTTTCCGTAAATTTGAGGGCGTTGCCCAGGAGGTTGATCAGGATCTGCCGCAGGCGCACCGGATCGCCGATGAGGAATTCCGGCACCTCATCCCGCACGTTCCGGAAACTCAGATTCCGGGATAGGACACGCTCCTGGAACATTTCGGTGACTTGGCCGATGGTTTCTCCCAGGTGGAAGGGCACCTGCTCGAAAGTCATGTGCCCGGACTCGATCTTGGAGAAATCCAGGATGTCGTTGATGATCTGCAACAGGTTGTGGGCCGCCAGATTGAGCTTGTTCACATAGGAGCTTTGCCGGGTGGTGCAATCGGTCTTGGCCAACAGATCCGACAGACCGATGATGGCACCCAGAGGGGTGCGGATCTCATGGGACATGTTGGCCAGGAATTCGCTCTTGGCCTGATTGGCGGATTCGGCCTGGTCGCTCAGCTGGTGAGCGTGCCGGAGAGCTTCTTCCAGGTTCTGGTTGGCTGCTTCCAGTTCCTCTTTCATCTGAAGCAGTTCGTTGGCCGCTTTCCACTCCGGGGTCTTGATACGACCCACGCAGATCATCCCGAAGACCTCGCCGTTCAGATGCTTCAAGGGATGCTTGCGCAGGCCCACCAGTTCGCTGGCCTGGTCCGGGCCGGTGAGCCAGACATCGCTGGCCACGTGCTCGCCGCGGCGCAGCAGCATGCGGTCTTCCTGGCTGACGGGGCTCTGATCCAGATTCAAACCCAGATGTTCGTCCATGTGGCCGCGTATCTGGTCCGGCCGGCGATCGAAGAATCGCGCGAACGCTTCGTTGCAATCGGTGTAAACCCCGTTGAGATCCTGCTCGAAGACCAGGTCGTCGACGTTGCGGAAGATGGTCTCGACCACCGACTGCTCATGGGCCAGGCGTTGCAGGGCCTTGTTCTGGCGTGAGGCGTGCTGCAAAAGGACAAAGCCCACCAAAAAAACGAGGCCACTGAACAGGACCCCCAAAATCAGGCTGTCGCTCAGCAGAGGGGTCCGCGCGTAACCCGTGTCGATGGTGCTCAGCACGGCCAGATCCAGGTCCCCCAGGCGCACGGGCGTCAGGCTGGTGTAAGTTTTGTGGTTCCTGTGCCAGGGACACGTCTGGATGGTGATGCCTGCGCGACGCTCCCACATCATGTGCCGCAGGGTTTCCAGCAGGACCTGGGTCTCGTCCGTGACAGGCACGCCGGAACCCGGATTGGGCTCTCCCTGTGGATTAAGCCACCAGTTGCGCAGACCGGTGGAGTTCTGCTGCGGCAGGCCCATGGAAAAAAGCTCGTCCAATTTGGCGCGCAGAATGAGGTTGCCCTCGATGCTCCGGTAAAGGCGCAGGGGCTGGACAAAGGATGCGGTCCGGCCGTCGGATTCCCAGCTCGGGTATTCCTGGAGGAGGTCCTGGGCCATGGTCTGCTGGCGGCTGGTCACGGACCAGCCCTCGGTGGCATCGGGCTGGAAGAGGAAGTTCTGGCCGGAGGCCATGAGCAACTCGATTTCCAGATTCTGGGCCGCGTATTCCGCAACCAGGAAACGCAAGTTGTCGATAAGGTGGCGCTCTGCGGCCCCGGGGTTCTGGTTGAGGTGGTCTTCCACGTATTGCACGGCCAGATTCTGTCCCGTGTATTCCAGCTGCTGGACCAAGCGCTGGAAATTCACGGCACTGGTCTGGGTCTGGGCGGCCACTTGGTTCCGGGTTTTTTGCTCGGCGGCATCCATGAGCTTGACGAAGTGGAAGACGATGCCCAGCAGACTCAGGACGATGGTGGTGTAGGCCGTCCACATCAGAACATTGTGTCGGCCGTTCAAGGATCGGGTTGTGCGGACATGCTGCACCGTGATGCCACTCCTGCCACGTTGGGATGCCGGGGTGCGAAATCCACCCTTGGAAATCTTTTCTTCTCGTATCGGATTCGTGGGGGAAGGACTTGAGGTGTATTGCCGGCGCCATCGCATATCTCCGGGGTGGCAGGGCCAGGGGGGGGCAGGGCCAGGGTACAGCAGGGCCCGGTTGACATTTCGGCAATGTGTGGAGAATATGTCAAGGCTCGCACGGGCGGTCGAATCCTCGCCCGCATCCGGACCCGAGTCCTGATCTCAACTCCGAACACCGAGGCACCATGACCGACGCCAGCGAGGCCCCATCCCAGGAATCCATGAAGCCGGACACCAAGGTCACCATCCTGGTGGTGGATGACGAGGTGGAGCTCTGCCGGGCTCTGACGAAGCTGCTGAATCGCCATGGTTACCATGTCCTTTCCGCGCCCAACGGGGAGGAAGGGCTGAGCATGCTGCGCCGGAACGAGGTGCACCTGGTGCTTTCTGATCTGCAGATGCCGCGCATGGGGGGGCTGGATCTGCTGAAGGCGGGCAAGGTCATCTCGCCGGCCACGGAGTTCGTGATCATTACGGGCCACGGGACCATCGAAACGGCGGTGGGGGCCATCAAGCAGGGTGCCTGCGATTTCATCGAGAAACCATTCAGCACCACCACCGCCCTCAGTGTGGTGCA
>PDQT01000008.1 GCA_002747875.1 bacterium DOLZORAL124_64_63 | reverse complement strand
GGCGATGCGGATACCCTGACGCACCTGGTTGCGGGCGTTGCCGTCGGACAGCTTCACCCACTGCTTGCTGTCGGCGTCCCAGCGCCCGGTGGCGCTGGCGTCGTTGGTCTGGTAATAAAGGCCCACGCGCCCCAGGCGCAGCACGTTCACCTCAAGGGTGGCGCCGTCGATCTGCAGCGCGTCCTTGTACACCTCGATGGTGCGGCCGAAGTCGTTCTCGATCTGGAAGGCTTCGGTCAGGCGCCGGAACTTCTCGGCCAGCGTGACGTCGGCGCGCTCCATGATGCCCCGCAGACGGCTGACGCGATCCATGCGCTCGGCCATCAGGAAGGGCGTGTCCAGCTGGATGAACTGCTCCAGCCCGTCCAGCATGTGGATCATCAGGGGCATGATCTGCCGTTCGATGACCCCCACCTGGTTCAGGCTGTTGTCCAGGGTCTGCAACTCCTGCTCCTGGCCGGCGATCTGCCGCTCCAGGTAGTCGTTGTAGACATCCAGCCCATCGATCTGCTTGAGCAGCTGCTTGTATTCGGTGGCCAGATCGTTGGTTTCGTCAACCACCTGGTCAATGCGTTCCTGGGAGGCCTGAGCCAGTTGCAGGCGGTCGGCCTCGGCGGTCAGCACCTGTTCCAGGTTGCCGGCCGCGCCGGGGGTGGCCCACAGCAGCGCCGCGCCCAGTAGCGCCAGAGCCGACAGGCCTTGCTTGGCGGGGATTCGGATCATTCCCTAACTCCTCATGTAACCGTTTTCTTTAGGTGGTATTTCCAATTTACGCACCATATCGCAACGGGACCGCAGAATCAAGAACAAGGTGTTCATTTTCAGCGGCATAGAAAACCCGCAGGTGCTGCCAATTCCTCGATCAATGTATTTTAGCCGCAACTAATGGCCAAGGGAAATCTGGATTGTTCCAGTTGGGAAACTTTTGGGGGATTTTTTGCATTGCCGGGTGCCCGCCGGCGGGTCGTTGCCCGGGATCAGCTCCGTTGCTCGGCGCCGGGCCAGGATCGGTGGTGGTAAAGCGGGGTGGAGACGGGCTATGGTCATCACTCAGAACCATGATGCGCGTCGCCCCAGAGAAAGGAAATCCCATGAAAAATTCATTGGCCATCGTCACGGGCACCAGCCGGGGGGTGGGGCAGGCTCTGGTGGAGAACCTGACGGAAAAGGGCTGGTCCGTGGTGGGCGCGGCCCGGGGGCCGAGCCCCTGCGAGCATCCGGGCTATCGGCATTATCAGGTGGACCTGGCCGATCCGCAGGCGCTTACCCGGTGGGCGCGGCAGGAGCTGGCCCCCATCGTAAAGCAGGAGGGTGTCGGCCGTGTCGGGCTGGTGAACAACGCCGCGCTGATCGGGGCGCTGGCCTGGTTGCGGGAGAGCGAGGCGGATTTTCTGAAGACCCTGTTCGCGGTGAACGTGGCGGCGCCCATCTACCTGATGGGGTGGCTGGTGCGGAACGCCCCTGCCGGGGCGGATCTGCGGATCGTGAACATTTCTTCGGGCGCGGCCCATTCGCCCTTGCCGGGGCTGGGTGATTACAGCGCCACCAAGGCGGCCCTGCGGCTGGCCGGGCGCACCCTGGCGGCGGAACTGGAACTGGAGGGGCGGCGGCCCGCCCAGGCGGCGGTCTTCAGTTACGAACCGGGTCTGGTGGACACGCACATGCAGGACGTGGCGCGGGAGGCTTCCCCTGATCTTTTCCCGGCCCATGCAACGTTCATGAAGTTCGCGCGGGAGGACCTGCTTTGCGCGCCGCGGGACGTGGTCGTGCCCATCGTCGAGTTCCTCATGGGCGAGCCGGCGGCGGCCTTCACCGAAAGCCGTTTTTGTTGAGATGGTCATGTTGCGTCAACATGGCAGACCTTGTTCGGCGGCAAGAGGCGGACCCTGGCCCGCCTCTCCGCCACCGGCATTCTTTTTCCCTGGAACCCGGATCCGCACTGGCGATCCCGCCACATGACTGTATACTTTGGCCAAACAATCCTGTTGACGGTTTAACCGCCACAGGAAACTCCGCAGCTTTTTCCCGGGGAGACAGACTCACATGGCCATCAAAGTTGGTATCAATGGATTCGGCCGCATCGGCCGCAATGTCCTGCGCGCATCCCTCAAGCACCCTGAAATCGATATCGTCGGCATCAACGACCTGCTGGCTCCCGACTATCTAGCCTACATGCTGAAGTATGACTCGGTGCACGGCCGCTTCGACGGCGAGGTGCAGGTCGAGGGCTCCAATCTCATCGTCAACGGCAAGACCGTGCGGACCACCGCCGAGCGCGATCCCGCCAACCTGGCCTGGGGCGACATCGACACCGAAGTCGTGGTCGAGAGCACCGGTTTCTTCCTGACCGACGAGACCGCCCGCAAGCACATCACCGCCGGGGCCAAGAAGGTCGTGCTCAGCGCGCCTTCCAAGGACGACACCCCCATGTTCGTCTGCGGCGTGAACACCGACTCCTACGCCGGCCAGGACATCGTCAGCAACGCCAGCTGCACCACCAACTGCCTGGCGCCCATCGCCAAGGTCCTGAACGACGCGTTCGGCATCGAGCGCGGCCTGATGACCACCGTGCACGCCGCCACCGCCACCCAGAAGACCGTTGACGGTCCCAGCCTGAAGGACTGGCGCGGCGGCCGCGGCATCCTGGAGAACATCATCCCCAGCAGCACCGGCGCCGCCAAGGCCGTGGGCAAGGTCATCCCCGCCCTGAACGGCAAGCTGACCGGCATGGCCTTCCGCGTGCCCACCAGCGATGTCTCCGTGGTGGACCTGACCGTGGTCCTGAAGACCGAGACCGACTACGACGCCGTCTGCGCCGCCATGAAGAAGGCCAGCGAAACCAACCTCAAGGGTGTGCTGGGCTACACCGAGGACGCCGTGGTGGCCACCGACTTCATCGGCGAGACCCACACCTCCGTCTTCGACGCCAAGGCGGGCATCCAGCTGGACGGCACCTTCGTGAAGGTCATCAGCTGGTACGACAACGAGATGGGCTACAGCCACAAGGTGCTGGAGCTGATCAAGATCATCACCGGCTAACCCCCTGGGAAAGCGGTCGTGATTCGGGCGGGTCCCTCTTGAGGGGCCCGCCTTTTTCTTTCATGCCTCTGGGAATCTATTCCAGGGATTGCAGCTTTTGCGCGGGGGGCTGGTGCGGTCCGGCCCAGTGGAAGCGGAGGCCTTCCTCGCTGCACACGTCCGCGCAGCGACCGCAGTTCCAGCACGTCAGGGTTGAGGACTCACCCAGGCTGGGCCGTAGCCCGATGGGGCAGGCCCGGTCGCAGCGCTTGCAGCGGGTGCAGGATCGGGAATCCAGAACCATGGCCAGGCGCCGCTTGCCGCCCAGCAGGGCCAGCAGGGCGCCCAGCGGGCAAAGGTACCGGCAATAGAAGCGGCGCGTGAAGAGGTTGGCGGCCAGGACCGCCAGCACCACCACCCCTTCCCAGGCCAGGGTGCGGAAGAAGATGAAGGTCATGATCTCGCGGCCCACCAGCCCGGGGGGGGACAGGAAGACCCACAGGGGCGTGCCGAGGATAAGGGCCGTCACCAGTTCGGCCACCAGGATATACCACAGGACGGCCTTGGGCAGCAGCCAGCGGTCTCGGGCGCGCCCTCGTCGGCCCAGCAGCTTGTCGCCGGCTTCCTGTAGGGTGTTGATGGGGCAGACCCAGGAGCAGAACACCCGCCCCAGCAGCACGGCCACCAGCACCGGGATCGCCAGCGCCCACAACAGGGGCGGGTACCAGGCGCGCGTCACCAGAATACTTTCCAGGCCTTCGAGGGGGGACACGATCCAGACCGGGCCGATGCCCAGGCTCTGGTACCAGCCCTGCAAGAAGGTGAACCGCCAGTGGTAGTTGGCCAGGGGGATGGCCACCAGCAGCAGCAGGGATACCGTCTGGGAGGTGTGGCGCCAGCCCTTGATCATCGCCCCGGCTCCACGGAAATGGCCTTGCGGCCGCTCGCGCCTTCCACCGGACAAGCCTGCACGCAGACCCCGCAACCGGTGCAGGCGGCGTCGATGACCCGAGGGCGGATGAAGTCTTCCAGCTCGATGGCCACGTTCTGCAGGGGGCACACGCTGTAGCAGGTGCGGCAGAGGGTGTCGGGCTGATGCGCCGCGCAGATGGAGGTGTCGATGACGGCCAGGCCCATGCGCGTTTCTTCCCGGCTGACGGGCTGCAACGCGCCGGTGGGGCACACGTCCACGCACTCCATGCACAGATGGCAGGGATTGGCGCGCGCGTCGATCAGAGGGGTTCCGGCGTGCAGGCCGGCGCGCGCGTCCAGCGGGACGATGCAATGGTAGGGGCAGACCTCCATGCACCGCCCGCAACGGATGCAGCGGCCGGTGAAATCGTCCTCGTCCACCGCGCCGGGGGGGCGCAGGCGGTCGTTGCCCAGGGGAGAGGCCGACAGGGGTTGCCGCCGCGAACAGCCGGCCACCCCGGGCCCCAGAACGGCCAGCCCGAAGAGGCCCTTAATCAGAATTCTGCGCGCGCCGTCCACCGAAAAAACCCTTGGGTTTGATGTCGCCTTTGCGGATGCCTTCCAACTCGTCCTCGGCATGCAGGTAAGCCAACCCCACGTTCAGGATCAGTTCGTCCTTCTCCAGGGCGTGGACGACGGTGTCCATCTCGTCGCTGGTGGGGGTGTCCAGGACGGCGACGATGTTGCCGTCGTCGTCCACCCCGTGGACTTCCAGCGCTTTTTCCTCGGCCAGGCGGGCCAGGACGGCTTCCTTGTCCCGAGGCTTGAAATTGATCACGAAACCACCGATGGGCATGTTCTTCCTTTCCGGGCCGCAATGGGGCGGACCAACTTGGTCCGCCCCATCCACTTTACCCGCTGGGGCGACACTTTACAACGTGGTCACGACCGGCGTCAGCGGCCGCGGTCCGCCCAAGCGCTTGATGCGCACGGCGCAGATCTTGAACTCGGGCTCCTTGCTGCCCGGGTCGTACGCGTCCTTGCAGATGCGGTTGATCATGCGTTCCTCGCACATGTCGTGCCAGTAGGCGAAGACCATGCCCTCCATGGGGCCTTCGACGATCTTGGCCGGCATCTCCACCCGCCCGCGGCGCGACACCAGTTCCACCATGTCGTTGGGGCCGATGCCCAGACGCTTGGCGTCCTTGGGGTTGATCTCCACGAAGGAGTAGGGGTTGGCGCGCAGCAGCTCGGGGATGCGCCCGGTCATGCTGGTGGTGTGCCAGTGGTCGACGATGCGGCCGGTGCTCAGGTACATGGGGTACTCGGCATCGGGTTCCTCGTCGGCGCCCACGTACTTGCGCGTCCAGATCCACAGCTTGCGGTCCGGATGGGCCGGCCCGTAGAACTGGTACGGCTTGTCGTCCTTGGACTCGCTCTCGGCCATGGGGTCGTAGCCCTTGACGAACTTGATGACGGTCCCGCCCTTCAGGGCGAACTCCGGGGTGGGGGCCGGCCACTGCACACCGTCATCCATCTGCTCCAGCACCTCGTAGGTGGCGCCGCGCAGATCGTTGTCCCGGTGCGCCGTCAGCTTCTGGGTGTACTCGTCCCAGACGGCCTTGGGCAGGGCGTAGTCGGGCTCCAGCCCGTCGAAAGGCTCGATGCACTTGGTGATGACCGGGTCGTTCAGCTCGGCCGCCAGGCGCTTGGCCCACTCGCGCACGATCCACACCTCGGGCATGGCCTCGCCGGGCGCGTCCACCGCCTTGACGGTGAGCTGGCTGCGCCGCTCGGTGCAGCCGTAGACACCGGTCTTCTCGAAGTGGAAGGCCGTCGGCAGGATCAGGTTGCACAGCTCCGTGGTCTTGGTGGGGAAGATGTCCGTGCAGACCATGAAGACCTCTTCCTGGGCCATGCCCTGACGGTAGAGATCGCAGTTGGGCAGGCTCTGCGCGGGGCTGGTGCAGTTGATCCAGATGGCCCGCACCTTCTTCTCGTTCACGGCCTTGAACATGGCCATGGTGTGGTAGCCCGGCTTCGGTGCCAGACGGCCGCGGGGCACGCCCCAGGCGTCCTCGGCCTGGTTGCGCAGCTTCTCCTTGGCCACCAGGCGATGCCCGGGCAGGATGTGGCACAAACCGCCGCCCTCGCGCACGCCGCCGCAGGCGTTGGGCTGGCCCGTCAGCGAGAAGCTGTCGGCGCCCGGCTTGCACAGCTGCCCCGTCAGCAGGTGCAGGTTGTGGATCAGGTTGTTGGCGAAGACACCCTGCTTGCGCTGGTTGATGCCCATGCACCAGAGGGAGACGGTGCCGTTGGCTTGGGCGAACCAGCGGGCGGCCTGGCGGATCATGTCGGCCGTCAGGTTGCCGCCGCAAATCTTGGCGGCCTTCTCCGGGGTATACTCCTGGAGGCCGGCCTTGTAGGTGGCCAGGTCCACCAGCTTCTTGTCCTTGCCCACCCGGAAGGCGCAGTAATCCTCGATGAACTTCGGATCATGCAGATTCTCGTCCAGGATGACCCAGGCCATGGCGTTCAGCAGCGCCAGATCGGTGCCGGGCTTGAACTGGATGTGCATGTCGGCGATGCGGCTGGTGGCGGACACGCGCGGGTCGGCGTTGATCACCTTGACGGTGTCCTTGTTGTCCAGCTTACGCCGCATGATGCGCCGGAAGAAGACCGGGTGCGCCTCGGCCATGTTGGAACCGATGATGAAGAAACAGGTGGCCTGCTCCATGTTGGCGTAGCCGCCGATGGGCTCGTCGGCCCCGAAGCTGGTCAGGTAGCCGCCCACCGCCGAAGCCATGCACAGGCGGGGGTTGCCCTCCACGTTGTTGGTTTGCAGACCGGCCCGCATGACCTTCTGGAAGATGTAGGTCTCTTCCGTCTGGGCCTGGCCGGAACCGTAGTAGGCGCAGGCATCGGGACCGTAATTCCGCTTCGCGTCGGCAAACTTCTTCGCGGCGATGTCCAGGGCCTGGTCCCAGCTGATCTCCTGGAAGGGGTCCGTTTTCTTCTCCCGGTACAGGGGCATCTTCAGGCGATCGGGATGCTCCATGATCTTGTAGAACAGCATGCCCTTCATGCAGAGGTAGCCCATGTTGGTCCGGCTGCCGGCCACGCCGCGCAGGGCCACCGGGTGCCCGTTCCTGAGGCCCAGTTCCACCCGGCACCCCACACCGCAGAGACGGCAGGTGCCGCGCTTCCATTCGTCGGCGTCAGCGGCCTGGGCGCGGGTGACGATCTCATCGAAGGGCAGGTTCATGCCCACATAACCGGCGGCGGTCAGGGCCGCCACACGCTTGATGAATTGGCGTCTGGTGAGGCTCATCCTTCACCCCTTTCGGAATGGTGGCCGGTGAAATGGTGGGCGGAGTGGCACTGCCAGCAAGTGAGCGTGCCGTCCATCTGGCTGGTCTGTTCCTC
>PDQT01000272.1 GCA_002747875.1 bacterium DOLZORAL124_64_63 | reverse complement strand
CTGCGGAGTGTCCTGGCCCGGTATCAGACGATCACGAACGCCCCGGTTCTGGTGGCCCAGAAAGCCAATGTGGTCAAAACCGCGCATTTCGTGACCGAGTTTTTGAATCGTGTCACCGTGCCGAGTTTCAGCGGCAACATGCCCTTCGGCGAGTCCCAGATCATTCCGGGACCCGGCGGCACGGCCATGGAAACCGAAGTCATTCCCATCATTGCGGATGCGGAACTGTGGAGCGAAAGCCTGCCTGAAATCGTTCTGGTGGACGAAGAGGGCAACACGGTGCACGCCTCGCACAACCTTCAGGACTATCGGGCCGAGTACGCCTGCCGCTATGTGCTGGCGCACTACAGCGAGAACATCAACCGTGACAAGATGGCCGAGATGGTCAACCTGTCGCCGGGGTATTTCTCCAACCTGTTCCGTTCTGAAGTCGGCATGAGTTTCAGCGACTACCTGATTCAGGTGCGCATTGACAGTGCCAAGGGTCTGCTGCGTCGTTTCGACCTGAGTGTCGAGGCCATCAGCAAGAAGTGTGGCTTCAACAGCCTGGCGCACTTCTCCCGGACCTTCAAGGACCGCTGCGGACTGTCTCCGTTGAAGTACCGCAAAAGTCCCCACCTGGTGAACTAGCCTCCGTAGCTGGTCACACGGGACTGAGATGAGCGAAAAAGGCCCTCCCGGAGTCGGGGAGGGCCTTTTTCTTGGCTGTCGCGCTTGCGACGGTCTATTTTGTTCCCCGGCTGACACCCTCTCGAGTCAAGGATTCACGGCATGGCCTTGCTTTCATTGAACAACGCCACGTTCGATTACGGACGGGAAAAAATTCTGCGTGGGGTGAACCTGGCGTTGCATCCGGGAGTGAAGTGTTCCCTGGTGGGAGCCAACGGGGCGGGTAAGACCACCCTGCTGGCCGCCGTGGCCGGTGAACTGGCGTTGCAGGGGGGCACCCGTCAGGTGATGGGGCGGACCTCGGTGCGGCTGTTGCGGCAGGAAAGCTCTTTGCAGATCGAGGGTACGGGCGAAGACGCCCGGCTGCTGGAGACGGTGGCCGGCCTGGCGTTTTCCCGGGAGCGGGATCTGGAGTCGGAGTTGGACGGCCTGGCCCATCGGCTGCGAACCGCGGCCGAAAAAGACCACCAGCGGCTGGTGGATGAGCAGGGCCGGCTGCAGACCGAGTACGAAGCCCTGGACGGTTACACGGTGCAGGCCCGCCTGGAGATGGCCCTGCGCGGTGTGGGGCTGCTGCCGGAAACCTGGGAGCGTCCGGTGGGGCGCCTGAGCGGTGGCGAGCGGCGGCGGGCCGCCCTGGCGGCGGTGCTGCTCAGCGGCGCGGATCTGCTGCTGCTGGATGAGCCCACCAACCACTTGGATCTGGAGTCCTGCGAATGGCTGGAAGGTTTCCTGGATCAGTACCCGGGGGCGGCGGTGATCGTCAGCCACGACCGCCACTTCCTGGACCGGGTGACCACGCGCACGCTGCATCTGGATCGTGGACGCATCGTCAGCTACAGCGGCAACTACAGTTTCTTCGATGAGCAGAGCGCCCTGCGCTACGAGCAGGAGATGAACGCCTGGCAGCGTCAGCAGAGCAAGATCCGCCAGACCGAGGAATACATCCGCCGCAACATCGAAGGCCAGAAGACGAAGCAGGCCCAGGCCCGGCGCAAGCAGTTGGCCAAGGAGGAGCGGGTGGAACGGCCCACCGCCGAACCCGGGCTGTACCGCTTCCGGCTGGAGCCGGTGCGCCAGAGCGGCGGCACCGTCTTCCAGATCGAGGGGCTGGACAAAGGGTTCGGGGAGCGGCGTCTGCTGCGGGCCTTGGATCTGCACATTTCGCGGGGCGAACGCGTCGGCATCATCGGGCCCAACGGATGCGGCAAAAGCACCCTGTTGAAGATCCTGGCCGGTCGCCTGGTGCCCGACGGCGGGCGGGTGGTGCAGGGTCACAACGTGGATCTGGGCTATTATGACCAGGAACTGCTGAGCGTCTCGGACCACAACACCGTCCTGGCGGAAATGATGTCCGTGGATCCCGCCGCCACCCTGGGGGAATTGCGCACCTTCCTGGGGGCGTTCGGTTTCGGGGAGGATCTTTTCGATCGGCAGGTGGGGCGCCTCAGCGGCGGGGAGCGCGGGCGGCTGGCCCTGCTGCGCCTGATCAAGGAAGGGCACAACACCCTGCTGCTGGATGAGCCCACCAATCACCTGGATATTCGCAGCCGCGAGTCCCTGGAGGCGGCCCTGGCAGACTACCGCGGTACCATGATCGTGGTCAGCCATGATCGGCGCTTCCTGAACAAGATCGTGGAGAAACTGGTGGTTTTTCCGCCGGCGGATCATCCCCAGGTGCCGGTGCGTGTCTTCCTGGGCAACCACGAAGAGTACAGCCGCCAGCGCCGTCGCGAGCGCACCGAGCAGCAGGAGGCCGCGGCTCCTCGCCCCGCCCCGCCGCCGGCCTCCCCGGATTCCGGATCCCGCGAGACGGTGTCCGGCCGCACGCCGCTGAGCAAGAATGAGCAGCGCCGACGTGAGGAATGGATCGCCACCACGGAGGCGGCCATCCTGCAGCTCGAAGAAGAGAAATCCGCCGCCATCGCCGAAATGGCCCGCCCCGATCTGGACAACGCGCGCCGCATGGAACTGGGCCGCCGTTGCACCGAAATTGAGGCCGAACTGGAGAAGCACCTGGGCGACTGGGAACAGTGGAGCCTGGAAATAGAAGAGGGGATCTGAGCACGTGGGAACCCGTCAAGACGCCACCCAGGGATTCGTCAGAGAGAAACCGCGGGACAGGGCGGTCATCGCCGGCGTGAACCTTCCGCTGGCCTGGGAGGGTGGCCTGGGGGGCGATGCGGACCTGCCCGAACTGGAACGCCTGGTGGACACCGCCGGCGCCGACGTGGTGGGGCGGGTGGAGCAGAATCGGCATCGCCCGGCCCCCGGCACCTTCCTGGGCAAGGGCAAGCTGGAAGAGTTGCAGGAGCTGGTGGAGGAATCCGAGGCCAATCTGGTTGTCTTCGACAACGATCTGAGCCCGGCCCAGGGCAAGAACCTGGAAAAGACCTTGAAGGTGAACGTCCTGGACCGGACGGAACTGATTCTGGATATCTTTGCCACCCACGCCAGCACCCGGCAGGCCCGCCTGCAGGTGGAACTGGCCCAGCTGCAGTACCTGCTGCCGCGGCTGACCCGCTTGTGGTCGCACCTGGAGCGGCAGGCCGGCGGCATCGGCACGCGCGGCCCCGGGGAGACGCAGCTGGAAACGGACCGGCGGCTGCTGAACCGGCGCATCAGTGCCTTGCGCAAGGAATTGAAGGAGATAGAGGGCCAGCGGCAGACCCAGACCCGCGGCCGGGACGGGGTGTTCAAGGCCGCGCTGGTGGGCTACACCAATGCGGGTAAGAGCACGCTGATGAACGGTATCACCGGTGCGGGCGTCTATGTGAAGGACCAGCTCTTCGCCACCCTGGACGCCACCACCCGCAAGGTGGAGCTGGACGAGCGCCGCCGCTTCCTGCTGACCGACACGGTGGGGTTCATCCGCCGGCTGCCGCACCACCTGGTGGAAAGCTTCAAGGCCACCTTGCACGAGGTCCAGGACGCGGACCTGATGGTGCATGTGGTGGACGCGGGCAGCGAGGACCCGCAGCACCAGATCGACTCGGTGAACGAGGTGCTGCGCGACATCGTGCCCGAAGACAAGCCCACCCTCATGGTCTTCAACAAGATGGATCTGGTGGAAGAGGAACTGTTCAGCAACCGCTACCGCCGTTTCTACCCGGAAGCGGTTTTCCTTTCGGCCAAGAAGGCCGAGGGTTGGGCGGCCCTGCGGGAGGCGGTGACGGCGCACATGCTCAGTGGCGAACGCATCGTCACCGTGAGTGTGCCCATCGTCAATCTGCAGTGCTTGAGCCTTTTTCATCGTACGGGCAGCGTGCTGGAGCAGACTTTCGAGGCGGATGTCTGTCGGGCGGTGTTGCGCTTGAAAGATGCGGAGCTGAATCGGCTGCTCAGCCGTGAAGGCGTCACGCTGATTGAGGGATAACCCGTTCGCCCCCTTGCATATCGCCATAGCGCCCCGCCGGGGAGTCCCGAATCCGGATTCCCCGGCGGGGTCTTTTCTTCCTTGACCTTACCCGTCGGGTCTTCCCCTTCCTTTCTTCTTTTTCGGCACAGCCTTTGCTGCTAAAGGCCATCGGTTTCCGTGCCGAAAACCGGAAGTACGCAAGAATATGCGACCGCATGGTGGAGATCATGATGGTGATTCTGATCATCGGCCTGCTGGCGGGAGTTTCCGGTCCCGCCATGTTCAAGTATGTGCACTCCAATCAGATGGACACACGTGTGGACAAGATGGTGGCGGATCTGCAGCTCAGCCGGGCCATGGCCATTTCCACGGGGCAGACCCACCGCTTCAGCACCACGAACAACGGCTACACGGTGAAGAACTTGGCGACGGGCATGGAGCTGCGGAACGTGACCTTCGACGAAGGCGCCACTCTGAACGGGACCCTGACGGCGGACTTTTTCCCCTGGGGCATGGCCAACACGACCACGTTCGACCTTTCCTATCACAGTTTGGCGCGACGCGTCCAGCTGTTGCCTACGGGCATGGTGGAGGTGAAGACGCTATGATGACGCGCCTGTTCCGCAAGGCTCGCCGGAAGCTGGGACCCGCCGCCAACCGTGAGGGGTTCACGCTGGTGGAGATCCTGGTCGTCCTGTTCATCCTGTCGGTGGGGGTGTTGCCGTTGGTGATCATCCAGCACCGCGCCCGTCGTGATGTGATGGAGACGGACCGTTGCACCCAGGCGATGATGGTGGCCCAGGAAAAGCTGGAGCATGCCAAGAGGCTGGGCTTCGGCAATGCCGTCAGCGACTCGGGTCGTACCGGTGAAATCGATTGGGTGTGCACGGTGACGAACCAGAGCTTCGGCATGGACCGCATCGAACTGACCACATCCTGGCAGGCCGATGGCGAGACCAGGAGCTTCACCATTGCCAGCGTTGTCAGCATGCGCTGAGAGGAGGGACTCATGAACGTGAAAACTATCAGAGAATGGATCGGTAAGGGGCAGGGCCTGACTCTGGTGGAAATGATGATTTCTCTGGCCGTCTTCGGCGTGGTGATGGGTGTGGTTTTCGGGTTCATGACCGGTACCCGGGACAACTACGACGACACGCGGGCCAAGGTGCAGGCCCAGCAGGCGGTGCGGGCCGTCATCTCGATGATGACCAGTGAGATCCGGTCCGCCGGCTGCGATCCGACGGGTGCCGGTTTCGACCGTTTCGTGGTGGCGGGTGACAAAACTCTCCGGTGCCGGGCGGACCTGAACGGCGACGGGGATACCACGGACAACAGTCCGGATGAGGATGTTCTCTACACCTACAGCCTCGGGACGGCCGAGCTGTTGCGGAACTGCAATGACGGCAACGGGGATCTGGCCATCTTGCACCATATGCGAGATGTCCACTTCCAATACCGGGATGCCGATGGGAACATCTTGAGCCCGCTGCCGCTGAACGCGCTGGATCGCGCCTCGGTGCGGTATGTGGAAATCTTCGTCGACGGGGAGACCGATGACGGTCAGCCATTCGATTACCGGACCAGCGTCATGGTCCGCAACGGATAGGATGATGATGAACCGAGAACACGATGCCGGGCGCGCCACAGAGCTGAACCGCGAGGGCTTCGCCCTGGTGACCACATTGCTGGTGGTGTTGGTGCTGTCCGTAATGGCGGTGGGGCTGGTGTGGATGGCCTCCAGCGACAAGAAGGTCAGCTTTGCGGAGCAGGTGCATGTCGCCTCCCAGTTCTCCGCCGATGCGGGCGGAGAAGCGGGCATCAATTACGTGCGGCTGGCGGACGCGCCGCCACGGATCATCGACTTTGCCAGCCGCACGATCCACAACCAGGGGGAGACCAATGTCCACGGTTCTCAGAAATACGATTATGACGCGTTCTATCTCAAAAAGACGCCACGTCCCGGCTGGGGTGTGGACTATCTAGACTACAACTACCGGATCGAGTCCACGGGGTCGGCTTCTACCAAGGGACGCAGCAATGTGCAACTGGTGGTCAGCCGTCTTTACCGGGAAGGCTACTAAGTCGCCGTCAACGGCAGGAAGGGAATACTCATGAGAAGCACTATCCGCATCAAAAGGGGGCGGGTCAGGGATGTGTTCCAGCGTACGGCACTGTTGGCCGTATGGCTGTTGCTGGGCGCCGTTCCGGTTCTGGGTCAATCGTGCCAGACGCCGCTCTTCGTCCAGGAGGGCTCGATGGACGCCAACGTCATGATTCTGGTCGACAATTCAGGATCCATGAACTCGGCCATGTATCACCCGGATTACGATCCTTCCATCGTCTATCAGGGAGAATACGATAGGGATAGAACGTATTGGTTCTCCAGGGAGGGCTACTACAGGACCAATGGTAGGACGGCCTATATGGTCGCGGCACCCGGAGGGCATCATGGTCGCTACAGCGGCAACTATATGAACTGGATCTTCTATGTTGCGAGCAGTACGCAACGCGCCAACATCCCACGGTTCACGCGCATGGATGTGGCCCAGCAGGTGGTCTACGACATCATTGATCGCAGCGATAATATTCGCTTCGGTCTGGCCAACTTCCATACGGATGATGGCGGCTATATCCTGAAGCCCTGCGGCACGCCCAAGGCCGAATTGCTGAATGCGGTGACAGGCATTTTCGGCACAACCTGGACGCCCCTGGCCGAGACCATGGAAGATATTCTGGATTATTTCAAGAGAAGAGGGCAGAACGCGCCCATCGAGGCCAGGTGTCAGAAGAATTTCCTGATCGTCATGACCGACGGCTTTCCCACCAAGGATACGGATATCAGCTATTACCTGGTGGATGCGGATCAAGACGGGAACGATCCCGGAGATTGCGAGAGTATCGGCTCGCCCGGCAGCAACGGACAGGATTGTAGCGACCACATGGATGACGTGGCCTACTACCTGCGCCACAATGATCTGCGTTCCGATCTGGGCGATGATGGGGAATCCTGGGAAGACGGCCAGAACGTGGTGACCTACACCATCGGTTTTGGGGTGGACGCGAACCTGCTGAGCGAGACCGCCGACAATGGTGACGGCTTGTATCTGATGGCTACGGACGCGGCGGAGCTGTGGACCAGCATGGAACTGATCATGCAGGATGTCGTCAGCCGTATGTCTTCCGGTTCTGCCGTGGCGGTGGTTTCGACCGAGCGCGGCGATGATGATTATCTGTATCGCGGCAAATTCATGCCCGGGGAGTGGGGCGGTTATCTCGAGGCTTTTGAACTGCCTTACCACGAAGGCGATACTCCCCTTTGGGAGGCCGGGCAACTGCTGGCGCAGCGCGCTCCGGTGGATCGCCAGATCTGGGCCGCCGTGGGCGGGGCGAGGTGCGCATTCGAGCCCAGCCAAGCGGCGCACCTGCGGCAGGCCATGGGTGTGGGCAGCGTCACCCGGGCTCAGAACATCATCCGGTGGACGCGGGGCGAATGGGTGGATGGCTATCGCGAGCGCTCCGATAACTGGAAGCTGGGCGACATTGTCCATTCCACCCCGGTGGTGGTGGGCAGTCCCAGCACCTTCACGCTGGACGAAGAATACCAGACCTTCATGGACACCCAGGCCAGCCGTGAAAAGGTGGTCTATGTGGGCGGCAACGACGGCATGCTGCATGCCTTCAGGGCGTCCGATGGCCGGGAAAAGTGGGCCTTCGTGCCGGAGTTCGCGTTGCCCAAGCTCAAGGACATTGCCAGTCCTGACTATTGCCACCAGTACACCTGTGACCTGACGCCCGGGGTGAAGGACGTCAAGATCAATGGTCTCTGGCGGACCATTCTGGTGATGGGCGCCCGAGGTGGGGGGAGCGGCTATTTCGCCATGGATGTGACCGAACCCGACGACCCGGAGTTCATGTGGGAGATCGAACTGGATGACGGCATGCCCTATGCCTCGGAAGTGGAATTCGCGGTGGTCGACGACAATCCCGTTCTGTTCATCGGCTCAGGGGTGAACACGGACGGCATGGCCTACGTCTACGAGATCAATCTGTCCGATGGCAGCGTGGAAGGTATTCTGGAGCTGAGCAACATCGGTTCCGGGCGCCGGAACAAAGCCACGGGTGTGCGCACTGTGGATCTGGATCTGGACGGCCAGGCGGACCTCTGTTATGTGGCGGACATGAGCGGTGCGGTCTATCGGATTGATCTGCAGGATTCCACTGCGCCCGGAGCTTGGGACGTGACCCGGCTGTTCCAAGGGAACGAGATCATCACCGCGACGCCCATCCCGGCTTTCAGCGAAGACGGTACGGTGAACGTCTATTTCGGCACGGGCTCCTACCTGGACGAGGATGACCTGTACGCCACTAGGTCGAACACCTTTTATTGCATCTACGACCGCCACAACGGTGAGCTCGGCACCAACCTGGTGGACCAGACTGACGAACCCAGGGAGCCGAACGATTATGACGGCTGGTACATCAACCTGCCCAATCCGGGCGAGCGGATCACCGAGCCGGCCGCCGTGGTCGCCGGCACCGTGTTCTACACTTCCTACGCGCCGAGCCACGAACCATGCGAGGCCGGCGGCCATTCCTGGCTGACGCGCGTCGCCTACGATGACGGTTCCGTACCCGACGATGGCGAAGACGATGGGTTCGATGGCAAGCGCCGTCTGGATATGGGCGACGGTATCGCCTCGCGACCGGTGGTGGACATCGTGAACGAAGAGGTCATCGTCCAGTCCAGTGACGCGACCATCACTATCGAGGACATCGGCCAGGTGTTCTTCAATCTGGAAGTTAAGGCTTGGCAGGAAACCCACGACGATGCTAGCCAACCCCTAGGAGGAGCGGTCCCATGATGGATGATCGAAACATCAATCGGCGGAAAGCCGTCCGGATTTTCTTGAATATCGGCCTGATGGCTTTGACGGTGCTGCTTGTGGTGACGTTCACCGGCGAGCCGGCGCAGGCCTGGGGCCGGAAGAAGGCCAAGCAAAAGACGGAAGAAGTGCGCAAGGCCGTCAACAGGAACCAGTACCCGGATTACCGCATTTTCCGCGGCGTGCTGCGCAAGGATCATCTGGGCAACTGGTCCCTGGACAAGCGCCCCATGTCCTTCAACCGCAACAGCAGGGTCACGCCCGAGGGTGGCCCCGAGGAAGAGCCGGTTCTGATCGAGGGTCGCACCGCTCTGGTGACGGCCGCGGAGATCAACGGGGAATTGATCGTGCGCCGGGTCAGCATGGTGCCGGTGGATGAATTGCTCAAGCGGGGCGGCTTCAACACGGGAGAGCAGTCCGAAGAGCCTTCTGTCCTGGATCCCGACGCACCCCGCTGATTCAGCGCTGGAGCTGCTGCCGCAGCGTCCTGATCCTGGATTCCTGGTCCGGCGTCAGCCCTCTGAGAGAGGCGGCGCCGGACAGGCTTTTCCGGGCCCCTGCCGTATCGCCCATCCGAGCCTGCACCAAGGCCAGATTGAACCAGCCGTTCATGTAATTCGGGTAGTCCCGCACCAGATCCTCCAGCAGGGAGCGGGCCTCCCGGAGCCGGCCGGTCGAGGCGTAGGCGGACGCCAGGTTGGAGCGGATCTGATGGTTGCCCGGGCTCAGGGCGTGGGCCTTTTGCAGGGCCTGCAGAGCCTCTTCCTCAAGACCGGCCCGTTGCAGGGTCAGCCCCGCCCTGAGCCAGGGCAGGGCCCAGTCCGGGGCCAGTTGGGCGGCCTGCCGAAAGGATCCGAGGGCCGCTTCCCATTGGCCTTGCTTCTCCTGACACCGCCCCAGCCGGTAGGGGATGAAACGTTCGCGTGGGGCGCGCGCCTGGGCCAGGCGCAGGGCGGCTTCGGCCTGGGGCCAGGCCTCCAGCTCTTCCAGGTAGATGGCTAACCGATAGCTGGTTTCGGCTAGGCCGGGGCGTGTCTCTTCCGCCTGCCGCCCACTGGCCAGGGTGGTCTTGAGGTCGCCGCGCTTGCTGGCGCGGGAGGCTTCGCGCAGATAAACCTGCCAGTCCACTTCGGGCGTCTCCAACTGGGCCCAGCGGGGTAACAGGGCCATGACCAGGATCGACACGGCGGCCAGCCACCAGCGTCTTCGGGCCCAAGGCATGCCCCAGGCCGCCCGCAGGAAAACGGCGCTCGTCACGGCCAGAAGCGGGGCGATGGGCAGGCGGTAGCGCGCGGTGGGGAAAAAGGGCAGCAGACTCAGGAAGTAGGCCAGGAGCAGGACGACCAGCACCCGCCGCTTGCCGGTCGGCAGGAAGCCCAGCCCCAGCAGGCCGCAGGCTGCCAGGAGGGTGAAATTCACGGGCAGGAAGCGCAGGGAGGCCAGGCGTTGCCGCCAGTGGCCGTAGCTGAAGATTTGCGGCAGCTCGTAGCCGTTCCAGAAACGGTAGATTTTCCACAGGTAGTGACGAGGCATAGCACCCAGGTTGGCCTGGAATTCATTCCAGGCCCGGCGGGTCAGGATGCGGGACACCTCGGAGCCCTTCAGATCCCGGCCCTGCTCCCGTTCCAGGGTTCTTTCCAGGGAAATGTCGTAGTCCTCCTGCCCTTCTTCCATGACCGGAGCGAAGAGACCGGCGTGCTGGGGCTGCTGCCCGATCAGCAGGTTGATGCCGCCGTTGCTGGTCAGCAGCACGAAATCGTCGGCCACGATCAGGTTGCGCACGGTGGAGGGCACCAGCAACAGCAGGCCGGTGGCCATCACCAGGGCGCCATGGGTCAGGCGCCGGGGCCAGGGTTGTTCGCGGCGCAGGAAGATGAGCGGGGGCAGGGCGGCCAGGAGGATCAGGTTGTTGCCCCGCGCCAGGCCCGTCACGCCCACCAGCAGGCCCACCAGGGCCCAGCTGCGAGCGTCGTCCCGGCGCCAGGCGACCAGAACCTGGCGGGTCGTCAGCAGGATCAGGGTGGTCAGCAGGGTGGCCATCAGGATCATGCCCGCGTAGAAAACGGCGGCGCCGTAGAAGGCGTACAGGCCGGCGGCTACCAGGGGCGTCGTGGTGTCGGTCTCATCGTCCAGAAAATCCCGGGTCAGGCGGTGCACCAGCACGATGTTCCCCAGGGAAAGCAGCAACTGCAGGGCGCTGACGGCCATGCCGCCGGACCCGAACACCAGGTAGACCAAGGCCAGAAGATGGGGATAGAGGGGCCCCATCCAGTAGGTCTCTCCCCAGCCGGGGTCTCCCCGGGTCAGCTGCAGGGCCCACTCGTGGTAGGCTTGGCTGTCCAGGATGGGGACGCGGACCAGGTCGGTGCCGGCCAGCTCGGTGAAGAAGACGGCGCGTATTCCTGCCGCCACCAGCAGAATGGCCAGCAGGGCGGGGGGAAAGTGCGGACGTTTCACGGGGCCACCGATTCCGCCAGGCGCACCTGGATGAATTCGGAATCGTCGGGCAGGCCGGGCCGGCGCCCGGTGCTCATGGGGTAGTTGTTGTCGTTGATCAGCAGCAGAGTGCGCGGATCCAGCAGCATCAGGCACTCGGGCGTGACGAAGGGGAACTGGAAATCCGCACCCAGGCCCACGGCTCCCGACTCGGCGCGGGTCAAGCCCCGGGGATCGGCCATGTTCAGCAGATCGCATACCAGATGCTTCTGCAGGCAACCCCGCTCATCGCGGGTGCCCAGGTCCACGCGGTAGACGCGTTTGATGATGGCGGCCTCGCCCTCTTTGCGGTCCCGTTCAGTCAGCAGCAGGCGCCCGGGGCCGGCACTTTCCAGGGCGGCGATGGACACGTCCGCCGCGTCCACCTCGTAGCGGTGGAAGCGGTCGGCGAAGGTGCCGCTGTCCAGGTCGAATTCCAGCAGGATGCGCCGCCGCCGATCCGGGTCCTCCACCAGGCCTTTCTCGATGGCCACGTACAGGGTTTTGCCGTCTCCCGCAAGAGCCAAGCCCTCGACACCCCCGCTGCGCGGCAGGTTGGCCAGTTGGGGGCCGTCGGCCTGGTGGCGCAATTCCGGATGGTCGGGGGACATGAGCGTGGTCAGGTTGCGGCCGTAGGGGGCCATGTCCGCGGGCAGGGGCAGGGGGATGGGGGTCTCGAGAACCTGGCCGTCGGCGCTGAAATGCACCAGGAAGGGGCCAAACTCCTCACCCACCCAGATGGTACCGTCCGGGGCGCGCACAAAACTTTCCGGATCCAGGTGGGCGCCTGTCAGCAGACCGTCCGGCGGGGTGCCGGGGATCAGGTGGCTGGGGTCCGTCAGGCGGACCACTTCCCGCAGTTCCACCTTGCCGGGTTGCCCCTTTTCCGCACCCCAGTCCACCCCCAGGCGGAACCAGTGCAACGGAAAGGCGGGGCTGTTGGCGCGGCTGCCGAAGCCGTTGTCCTGCAACACCAGCAGTTCTCCGTTGGCCCCGGGCAGCACCGCGCTGAAGCCCTGCACCGGGAACCCGTCCATGGGCATGCGCCGCCCGTTGATGACAGGGGCCAGTTCCCGTCCCACCGGCGGTCCCGGCTCGATGGTATCGGCGGGCAGCACGGCGCGGGCCACCAGTTCGGGGCGAGGCTCTTCGCCGCCACAGCCGGCCAGGGTCAAAGGCAGGGCCAAGGCGGATACCAGAGCCAGGATTGTCAGCGAGAAAGAGAACAAGAAGGGGCGCATGGCGACCTCGGCAAAACGGTTCAGGGAAAAGTAAATCTTGTCTCAGAATAGCTTTAAACGCGCGGGCCACCAAAGGAAATCCCGGCTGGGGCGGGCTCTTTCCAGGGCGGCACTCTTTCCGGGTTAAGGTCTTTTGGGTTTCGCGTTTGTCTGGTGGGTGTGCCCGCGGGCGGGTTTTTGTTTGTCGTGGGCCCGTTGGTGGCAGGCGCTGCAGAGGGTGGTGAGGTTTTCGTCGGCGTTGGTCCCGCCCTGGCTGCGGGGCGTGATGTGGTGGATTTCCAGGAAGCGGGTGTGGGAGCAACCCGGCGCTTGGCAGCGGTGTTGGTCGCGGGCCAATACCCGCCGGCGGGTACTGGGCGGGATGGCGGATTTGTTGGGACCGTCGCCGGTGGCGATGCGCGCGTCGCAGGCCAGTTTTTCATATTCGGCCGGGGTGAGTTCCGTCTCGCCACGGCTGGTGGTGATATGGGATTTTTCGCATTCCGGACAATGGTGGACGTGGATCTGGGTGTGGGGTTCTTTGGGGCTATCCACCGCCCCTGAATCAGTTCGGGCCGCCAGCAGGACCATGGCCTCCAGAAGCATGATCGCCCGGTTTGAACCG
>PDQT01000335.1 GCA_002747875.1 bacterium DOLZORAL124_64_63 | reverse complement strand
GCATAGGTTGATTGCAGGACGATTTCACGGCCTTTTCTGCGTTTTCCCACGAGACTATTCTCCTGTCAAAGAGCGGGACCGGCTCCGAAAAAAAAATGGTTCCCCCCGACCGGGCGTATTCTCCGGTCGAGGGGGTGATCCTCGATCTAGTACTTGTACTCGTCCGTCTTGTAGGGCCCGTCCACCGACACGTTGATGTAGTCGGCCTGCTCCGGCGTCAGCCTCGTCAGGACGCCGCCAAAGCCCTTGACCATTTCCCGGGCCACTTCCTCGTCCAGCTTCTTGGGCAGGACGGTCAGGGTCACCGGCCGGCTCTTGGTGTCCGCCCATTTCTGCTCGAAGAGGTGCATCTGGGCCAGCACCTGGTTGGCGAAGCTGCCGTCCATGATCCGCGAGGGATGGCCGGTGGCGTTGCCCAAGTTGACCAGACGGCCCTCGCTCAGCAGCAGGATGTAGTTGTCCGCGTCCGCGGCGTCGCGCTGGATCTTGTGCACCTGGGGCTTGACTTCGGTCCACTG
>PDQT01000336.1 GCA_002747875.1 bacterium DOLZORAL124_64_63 | reverse complement strand
CAGCCACTCGAATGCCAAGCTGGCCACCCCGCCGCGCACCAGGCCGGCCAGGGTGTTGACCACCACCTGCTCTTCCACTTCCGGAGGCACGTTGCCCGTCAGGGAATTCAGGAAATCCTTGGCTTCCTGATCCCGATAGGCCTGCACCAGCAGCAGCGGATACATGTCCAGAGTCTGCTGGTTGAAAGGATCCAGCTTCAGGCAGGCTTCGAAGGCGATCATGGCCCCGCTCAGATTCCGGGCGTATTCCAGGCTGTCCACATCCGCCACCTTCTGGGCGCGCAGGAAGAACTCGTAGCCGGCCCGGTTCAGGGCGGCCGGGTAGTTCCCGAAGAGATGGGTGGCGTTGGCCCCCCGGAAGACATCGGTGCGTTTCCGGCCCAGCAGATCCTTCAGGGTGTTCAACTGGTCCATGCTCAGGCCCCGGCCCTGATCACCCCGGACCACATCCCGCGGCCCCACATCCCCCACGCCGCTGAACGCGCGGAAGGCTTCGCGCCTGTCCAGGTGGTCCCCCACCATGATGGCGTCCATGCGGTAGCGCCCCAGCATGTTCTCCAGCACCTTCCGGGGCGCGGTGACGGGATCCCCCGTGGGCGAAGCCTTGTCCAGCAGCCGGTAGACCATGCCCTCCATCTGCAGATTCTGGAAGTAGCGGGTCATATTCGACGCCGGGATGGTCACGGCAAAGAAGACCGGCCGTTTGGCCCTTTTGTAGTTGGTGGTGATGATGTCGTGGACCACGAAGTCCTTGATCATCAGCAGCGTCTCCTGCCCCGTTTGCGGATCCACCAACCGGCGGTGCCGCAGTTTGTCGATCTCCTCGTCCGTGAAGCTGATATCCAGGGATGCCTCCCCGTTCTTGAGCTGCTTGACGTACCAGGGCAGATTCACCAGGGAAAGGTTCACCACCGTCACGTCGGGACGAAATTTTTCCACCGCCTGCAGGTACCAGATGGGGAAGGTGTCGTTATCCCCGTTGGTGAAGACGATGGCATCCTCGTCCAGACCCGCCAGGATATTCCAGGCGTACTCGTAGCCGATGGTGTTCTCGCTGCGGTCATGCTCGAAAAATTTGGTCCCCGCGGGATTGATCTGCAGCAACGCGATGGCCACCAGCACCACCGCCGTCACCTTGGCCAGGGCGGTGAACGGCACCTGCTCCAGCCCCCGGCGCCAGTTGCCCCCGGCGGCGAGGATCTGCTCGGCACTGCGCCCTTCCTTGCCCACGGCGTAGCGCACCAACGAGGCCGCGCCCATGCCGATGAACACGGCAAAGAAGAGGAAGGCCGCGAAGTAGAAGTAGTCCCGCTCCCGCACCTCGTGCTGGCTGAAGTTCAGGACCAGGGTCATGATCTCGCCGTTGAAGATGTAGTTGATCAGAGGCAGCAGAATCAGCGGCCGCAGACGGCGCAGCCCCTGCCACAGCCCCACCGCCGCCAGCAGGAAGGGCCCCACCACGCTGCTGGCCAAAGCCAGCGGGGAGCCGTTGTGGCCCAGGAAGTAGAACTGATTGATGAGGTAGTTGTAGTAATACTGGAACTGCCAGAGCAGAGGCGCCTTGCGGCCCCCGTCCTGCAAGGTGGGGTACTGCTCGCGCCGCAACACGGACAGCAGGGTGTCGAAGTTCTCCGGATCCGTCTGGTTGATGAAGGGCTCCGGCGTGGCCGCGGCGCGGATCAGCATCATCAGATGCACCGTCAGGCCGATGAAGAACAGGGCGCTGCCCGCCAGCACGAAACGCCTGCCCTGGATGGTGCGCAGAATCACCAGGGCCGCGTACAGCAGCAGCATGGCCAGGATGACGGCATTGTCCCGGATCACCGTGCTGAGCACGAAGATGGCCAGACCGGCGCTCATCAGCAGCAGGTCCCAGACCGGCAGTTCCTTCCTGGCGGCGAACAGGATCACGAAGAAGATGCCCGGATAGGCGAAGACCACGCCCAGGTGGAAGCCCACCCCCAGCCCCAGCAGATAGATGATCAGCAGCAAGAGGCGGTTGCTGCCCTCCAGGGCCCGGTTGTCGTACCAGCGGATGGCCAGCCAGGTCAGGAAGGCCATCATGAAGCCGGACAGGCCGTACACCTCCGCCTCGATGGCGTTGTTCCAGAAGGTCTCGCTGAAGGCCAGGAAGAGGGCGCCCACCACCCCGCCCACATGGGCGGCCCAGCGGGCGTCCGGATGGATGCGGCGGCTCAGCTCCCAGATGATCAGGTACACGAACATGACCGCCAGGGCACTGAAGAAGGCGCTCATGAAGTTGATGGCCCGCGCCGTGTCATAGGCGGGTCGGGACATGTCCGCATCGCCCAGCAGGATGTCGAAAACACGCCCCACCAGCACGTAAAGCGGCGTGCCCGGCTGATGGGGCACACCCACGATGTGGCTGGTGGTGATGAACTCTCCACAGTCCCAGAAGTCCGTGGTGGGCCCCATGGTCAGGCTGTAGAGAACCAGGGCGACGAGAAAGACACCCACGGCGATCATGAATTGCGGCCGGGTATACCACTTAGCGGTCAAGACATCACCTTTTCCAGATTCTGGGCACAACAACTGCCGGGCCCGAAAAAACATGGCCCCGGCTTTCACCGGGTCAATCTAACACACCGGAATCCCTCCAACAACCATACCCTGAAACGGGTTCCGCTCAAGCGCCGCTTTTCTCCCGGACCGTCTGGCTTTTGCCCCACCACAGCAGCAGGCCGCCCTGCAGGCTGAAAACCACCTGTATCAGGAAAGCCACCACCTCGATGGCCACCACCGGCCCTTCCGCCAGCCCGCTGAAGACCAGCAACTGGCCGGCCACGGATTCACGCAACCCGATACCGTTGATGGTGATGGGCAGGATCAGGCTCAGGGCCAGCATCGGCACCAGAACCATCAGTTGGACCATCTGCTGCCAGCCCAGCGCGTGCCCCAGGCCAAAGGCCACCAGCAGGTGAGTGGCCATGCGCAGGGTCTGCACCAACATGCTGAACAGGAAAATCCCGTTCAACCAGCGCACGCGGGGTCGGTAGATGGCCAGTTCCGCCGTCACCCCAGCCAGCCAGTCGGCCACCCCGCCCAGCCCCACACGCCGCGCCAACCGGGGCACCCACCGTCCCAGACGGCGGGAAAGCAGGCAGGCCAGCCCCACCGCCAGGGCCAGGGCCAGCGGGATCAACGCCAGGGACAGACCGGGCAGCGGCACCCCGGCCACGGCGGCGGCGATCAGAAAGATCACCGCCAGAAAGGTCAAAGCCGTCAGCCCCAGGAGCCGGTCCACCAGGGTGGCGCAGAAGACGCCGGTGGCGCGCTGCTCGCGGCGGCCCAGATCCACGATCTTGTAGGCATCGCCCCCGATGTTGGCCGGCAGAAAATTATTGAAGAAGAGCCCGATGAAGTACAGCCGCCGGATTTCCCGCCCCGGCGCCCGGATGCCCGCCGCCTTCAGGATCCAGGCCCATTGCATGGCCCCGCCCGCGGCCGACACCGCGTAAACCCCGAAGGCCGCCACCAGCCATCCCCAGCGGGGACTCTGCATGGCGGCGCGGATATCTTCCAGGCTCAGCCGCGACAACACGAAGGCGACCAGCAGGGCGCTGACCAGCAGTTTGGCCAGGAAGATGACCAGCCCCTTGGCCGAGGTGCCTGCTCGATCGGGATTTTCGGCCCCTCCGGAACTCTTGACCCGCCCGGAGGTCATCGCCCACCCCCGCCGGCCACCCGCGTGAAAAGCTCCAGGCTTTCCCGCGCGCAACGCTCCCAACTGAAGGTGGCGGCCCAGCGCCGGGCCGCCTCGCTGTGGGCTTGCCACCTATCGGGGGCGCGCAGCAGTTCCAGAGCCGCGGCGGCGAAAGCCTGCGCGTCACCGTACGGCACCAGGGTGCCCGTCTCGCCGTGGCGCACGCTGTCCCGCAGGCCCGGCGCGTCGGAGGCCACCACGGGCAGGCCGCAGAGATTGGCCTCGATGACCGTCAACCCCCACCCTTCCTTGGGACTGGGGTTCAGGAAGACGTGGGCTTGGTGCAGGGTGCGCACCAGGTCGTCCCAGGGCATGAAGCCGGCAAACGTCACCACCTCGTCCAGGCCCAGATCGGCGCGGACGCGGCGCAACCGGGCCTCGTCCGGGCCGCGCCCCATGATCAGCATGCGCGCCGCCGGCATCGCCTGGTGAATGTGCCGGAAGGCGCGCAGAGCCACGTCCACGCTCTTGTAGCGGCGCAGCCGGCTCCAGCTGACGATCAGCGGTGTCGGGTTGCGCGGCGGTGGGTCCGCCAGGGCGAAGCGCTCGTGCTCGGTGCCGCAGTAGATGGTCCTGATGCGGTCGCCGTCCATGCCGCGCGCGATCAGGTCGTCCCGCGTGGAAGGGCTGATGACCTCGAAATCCACGTCCCGATAAACGCGCGGGATGAGGCTTTCGGCGCCGAAGACATAGGTGGCCGTCAGGGGGTTGGCTTCACGGTAGACGGTCTTGCCGAAAAGGTGGGGCACGATGGCCACCAGGGGCGTCCGCCCCCGATAAAGGGGCGTGTAGAAGGGGATCTTGTTGATGTCCTCCACCAGCAGATCGAAGCGTTCCCGTTTCAGCATGCTCCGCACCAGAGGCGGCAGCGTGAAATTGGCCACGGCCCAGTGGCCGCGCCGGTGGATGCGCACGCCGTCGATCTCGTCGCTGGCCGGCGCCCCCGCGTAGCCGCTGCAGACCAGATCCACCTCGTGGCCCGCCGCCACCGCGCCTTTGAGGATATGGTGCAGGTGCATCTCGGCCCCACCGCCGAGGGGGTCGCGGATATCCCGCCAGTTCAGAGCCAGGATCTTCAGGATCAGGCCTCCGGCTGCGAAGCGCCGCCTGGTTTGCGGGCGACCACTCCAATGGTGGGTGTGGTGTACAGGGACAGCCGTGTCTTGCCGAAAGCCCGCCGCCAGGCCGCGCCCAGCCGCGCCAAGGGCGGGATGGGCTCCGGGAACATGGGCAGCTTCTTGCCCGTGCGCGTCAGCAGCAGCTTGCGCAGGCCGCGATACCACAGGCCGGGCACCATCCAGTCACCATAGCTGCGGGTCACCTCCAGCCCCTCGGCCCGAACCAGCTTCTCCAATTCGGCGATGGTGAACTGCGTTTCCCAGCCGGCAAACCACTTGCCCACGGCGATCAGCATCATCTTGCCCAAGGTGTAGTAGTGGTAGGTCTGGGGCACGTCCACCACCAGGTGACCACCCGGCTTGAGGATGCGGATGTTGTCGCGCAGCATGGGGCCGGGATCGCGGAAGTGCTCCAGCAACCCCTGATGGAAGACCACATCGAAGGTGCCGTCGGCAAAGGGTGAAGAGGTGCCGTCGCCGCAGACGGCCGCCACGCTCACGTCCGAGGCGTCGGCGGCCTTGAGGGTCAGCCCTAGGCTGCCGGGCACGTAATCCAGGGTCAGGACCTCGGCGCCGGCGCGGGCCAGGGCCACGGCGTCGCGACCGGTGCCCGCCCCCACTTCCAGGACGCGCCGTCCCTGCAGATCCCCCAGCCCGGCGATCTCCCGCACCATGCGGCCGTCCGTGCCGTAGACATCATCCAGTTCCAGGGTGTCGGCCTCTTCCCAGAATTTCTGCCAGTGTTCCGCGGTGGAGGACCTCACGGGGTCCGCCCCTCGCCGGTGTCCTTGGCAGTGGGGATGCCGTCGGGATAAATCCGGGCCGCCGCCTTGTCCAAGACGCCGTTGACGAAGCCCACCGCGCCCTCATCGCAGTAGCGGCGGGTCAGTTCCAGACACTCGTTGATGACCACGCGTACCGGCACGTCCGGGCTGTAGACCAGTTCGGCCACGCCCATGGTCAGAATGACCTTCTCGATCACCCCCAGGCGTTCGGGACTCCAGCTGCTGCCGGAGACCAGGACTTTGACACGTTTTTCCAGGTCGGCGCGATGGAGCTGGATCTTGTTCATCAGGTCGCGGGCGAAGTCGGTGGTCTCGTCGGCCGATTCGCGGCGGCTGATCTGGTCCTCCAGGGTCTCGGTGAGC
>PDQT01000230.1 GCA_002747875.1 bacterium DOLZORAL124_64_63 | reverse complement strand
CCGGTCTGTTCGGCGCTAACGCCGCCTGGTGGCAGATCATGATCATCGCCTTGAACTTCAACGCGGTGTTCAAGCGCTTGGTATTGGGTAGGTCTTGGGAACCCCGACGCATGAAAGCGATCCGGTATCACGTGATCAATTTGCCGGGTCGAGTAATAGTACATGCCAACCGTTTGTTTTTGCACGTCACCGACAAGTGTGGATCTCTGGATCTGTTGCTGCGTGCGCGTAAGAGGATCTTGGCTCTGGCGACGGGGCCACCAGTGTAGCACCGCTCTATGCATGAAAGAACAGCGTGATCACGGAGCTCTAGGCGATGCTGGTTGTGGTCGTCTGCGCGGATCGGCGGGTGAATCGGCGCTCTCCCCCCGGGGGGATGTGAAATGGGCTTTTGATCGACCGGTGGGGGGAAGTGAATGTCGGGGAACGGGGAAGATCCGCCACGAAAGGCAAGATTGCACCGTTTGGTGGCGGATTATGGAACCGTGTAGTCTTTGACCCGGTGGAGTGCCTTTGTTACTATCGGCCCCCAAACCCCCCATCCCGTTCCGCCGTTCCGGGCGGTTCTTGAAGGAGCCCTGTTCATGCGCATTTGTATCCTGGGAGCATCCGGCCTGGTGGGGCGGGCCATGCTCTCCCTGCTGGAGACCCAGCCCTGGCTGACCGCGGATCCTGTCCTGCTGACCAGCGCCCGTTCCGCCGGGCAGGAAATTTCCTTCCGGGGGCGTGCGTTGGTCTGCCGCGAGGTGGGGCCTGATAGCTTCGACGGTCTGCAACTGGCCCTGTTCAGCGCCGGCGGCGGCACCAGCCTTCGATGGGCGCCGGTGGCCCGCGATGCCGGTTGTCTGGTGGTGGACAACAGTTCGGCCTGGCGCATGGATCCGGACAGCCCACTGGTGGTGCCGGAGATCAACGGGCACCTGGTGGGCCGGGGACCGGGTATCATCGCCAACCCGAATTGCTCCACCATTCAGATCGTGATGGCAGTGGCCCCCCTGGACGCCGCCTTCGGGGTGCGGGAATGCCACGTCACCACCCTGCAGGCCGTTTCCGGCGCGGGGCAGGCCGCGGTCCAGGAACTGGAGCGTCAAAGCCGCCAATATCCGGACCACGGCCCAGGGGATGTTTTCCCACGGCCCATGGCCTTCAACGCCCTGCCGGCCATCGGCCGGCAAACGGGCGACGGCGCCTACGAGGAAGAGTCCAAGGTGCTGCACGAGATGCGGCGCATCCTGGCGCGCGGGGAGGATTTGCACGTGACCTGCACCGCCACGCGGGTGCCGGTGATGACGGGGCACAGCGCGGCCGTGCGTCTGGTTTGCGAGAAACCGGTGGATCCGCGGGAGGCGGCATGGGTTCTGGCGGCCTTCCCGGGGTTGGTGGTCACCACCGATCCTTACGATTATCACACCGCCCGCGAGGCCGCCGGCACCAACGAGGTGTATGTGGGCCGCATCCGGCGCGATCCGGGCACCGCGCGCGGCCTGTTGCTGTGGGTGGTGGCCGATAACCTGCGCAAGGGCGCGGCCTGGAACGCGGTGCAGATCGCCCAAACGGCCGCAGCGGCCGCATCCGGCGCGGCCCCCGGCGCATGATCCCCGGCGTAGGGCAGCCTGCCGCTCCGCTACGGCCCACGGGCCTTTCCCGTCTGCCGGCGGCCACCCTGTTGGCGGGCGTCGTGCTGGGGGTGGTGGCCACCATGGCCTGGCATGTGATGGGGCTGCTGCTCCTGACGGTGGTGCAGGGCATTCTGCTGCAACGCACCGGTTTGGGCCCGGTGGCCCAACTGAAGGGACTGTGGCCCTGGCGCTGGCTGATCCTCATCATGTTGCTGACCCACACCTTCACCACCACGGCGGCGGCGCCCCTGGGACACCCCAGTTGGGGCGGCCTGGCCGCCGGGGCGGAAGCCCTGCTCCGGCTGGCCGTCTCCGTGGGCTGGCTGGCCCTGCTGAACCGTCTCAAAAGCTTGGACGAGATGGTGCTGGGCGCCCGTTGGTGGCTGCGCCCCCTGGAGGCGCTGGGGCTGCCCACGCGGCAGTCGGCCCTGGTGTTGGCCGTGGCCCTGGGCACGGTGCCGCGGGTTCTGAGCGAAGGTCGCCGGGTGGACGCGGTGCAGCGCATGCGCCGTTCTTTGCCTGGCGTGCGGGTGGGACGCCGGCGGCGTTTCAGGGATCGGATTGCCGTGGTGACCCCTTTGCTGGAAGGCCTGATGCGTCGGGCGGAGACCCTGAACCTGAGCCTGCGCACGCGGCAGCCGGCCATCGGTCCGGTGCGCGAAGGGCCTGGCTGGGTCTCCCTGATGGGGCTGGTCGGCTTGACGGGACTGCTGCTGTTGGGCCGGAGGTATCTGCCGTGAGTGGGCCGCGGGCTCTGGAACCGGTCAGCGGGGTGCGGGTGCGCATGACCGTCGCCTACGTGGGGGCCGGTTTCTTCGGCTGGCAGATTCAGCCTGACCGGCGCACAGTGCAAGGGGAACTGAAGCGCGCCCTGGGCCGGCTCATGGGGCGCGAGGTCAGCGTGGTCGGGGCGGGGCGCACGGATACCGGCGTCAACGCTCGCGGCCAGGTGGCCCACGTGACGGTGGCCAATGCCGAGGAGGCCGCCCGTATCCCGCGCGCCCTGCCGGGCATGCTGCCGGCGGACATGACGGTCACGGATGTGCGCGCGGTGCCGGTGGATTTCAACGCGCGCTTCAGCGCCGTGGCCCGTCGCTACAGCTACCATCTGTACCTGGGGCGGGATATTTTCCGGAGCCTGTGCTGGCAAATCGCCAAGCCTCTGGATCGGGCGGCCATGGATGCGGCGGCGGTCCATTTCCGCGGTAGTCGGGATTGCACCTCTCTGTGCAAGACGGCCAGCCTGAAGGACGATGGGAACATCTGCGTCATCGATCTTTGCGCCTTTGAATGGGGCCCGGATTCGGCTATCTTGCATGTGCGGGCCAACCGTTTCCTGCACCACATGGTCCGTATCATGGTGGGCACGCTGGTGGAGGTGGGGTTGGGCCGGCGGTCGCCGGAGAGCATCCCGGAAATGCTGGCCGCCCGGAATCGCGGCCGTGCCGGAGCCATGGCCCCGCCCGAAGGATTGTTTCTGGAAAAAGTCTATTACCCTGACATCCCGTGCGAAGGAGAGAACGCATGAAGTTCTTCATCGACACCGCGAATATCGAGGCCATCAAGGAAATCAAGGCCATGGGCATGTGTGACGGGGTGACGACCAACCCCAGCCTCATGGCCAAGGAAGGCCGCCTGGACACCGACGCCATGCTCCAGGAAATCTGCACCATCGTGCAGGGCCCCGTCAGCGGTGAGGTCACGGCTCTGGAGGCCGAGGGCATGATCGCTGAGGGCAAGCGCCTGGCTAAGCTGAGCGATCATCTGGTGGTCAAGGTGCCCACCACCTACGAGGGTCTGAAGGCCACCGCCGCCCTGGCCGCCGAGGGCATCGCCGTCAACGCCACCCTGGTGTTCAGCGCCAGCCAGGCTTTGCTGGTGGCCAAGGCCGGGGCCGCCTACGTCTCGCCTTTCGTGGGGCGCCTGGACGATGTGAGCGAGGACGGCATGCAACTGATCAGCGATATCTGCGACATCTACACCAACTACGACCTGGAGACCGAGATCATCGTGGCCAGCGTGCGGCATCCCCTGCACGTGGTGGAGAGCGCCCTGCTGGGGGCGGACATCGCCACCATCCCGCCCGCGGTCATCAAGAAGCTGGTGACCCATCCTCTGACGGATAAAGGGCTGGCCGCCTTCATGGCCGACTGGGACAGGCTGCAGGGCAAGGCGTGAGTTCCTTCCGGGCATGGACCGGAACTCTGGGCGGCCTCCTGGTGGGGGTCGCCCTTGGTCTATTCCTGCTGCAGCTGAAATTCGGGCTCTGGTCGGAACGGGAGAGCGGCGAGCCGCTGGCTGTCCAAGAGTCCCCGGCCCCGGTCCCGGTCCCGACCCCGGCGGACAGCGCGGCCGCCGACACCGGAACGATCCGGGTGGCGCCGGCAACGGAGCCGGTGTGGGACGGCAGCAACGCCATCATCCGAGCGACGCGCAAGGTGGCCCCGGCGGTGGTCAGCATCAACGTGGTGCAGTCCAAGCAGGTGAGCGATCCGTCCATCGATCTGTGGGAACGCATGGGGCTGATCCCCAGGCGGGAATATTTCCAGCAGGTGCAAAGCATGGGGTCGGGGGTCATCGTCTCGACCGACGGCATGGTGGTCACCAACAGCCACGTGCTGGAAGACGCGGTGCAGATCATCGTGACCCTTTCGAACGGGCAGCAGTATCAGGCGCGCCTGGTGGATGCCATCGACGGCTTCGATCTGGCCGTCCTGCAGATCGAGGGGGAGAATTTCCCCGTGGCGCGCTTTGCCCACCATGCCGATCTGCAGATCGGGGAATGGGCCATCGCCATCGGCTCGCCTTACGGCTACCTGCTGGCCGACACCCAGCCCACCGTGACGGTGGGGGTGATCAGCGCTCTGAACCGGGACATCAAGCGCAACAGCGGCGAACGCAACTACCTGGGGATGATCCAGACCGACGCGGCCATCAACCCGGGCAACAGCGGCGGTCCTCTGGTCAACACCGAGGGCGAGATCATCGGCATCAACACCTTCATCTTCAGCGATGGCGGGGGCAGTGTGGGGATGGGGTTCGCCATCCCGGCGGCGCGGGTGCAGCAGGTGCTCAACGAGATCCGTGCTTTCGGCCATTACCGGGAGATCAGCCTGGGCGTTTCCATGCGGAAGCTCTCGCCCGGGATGATGCAGTACCTGGGCTTGAATGATCCGCGCGGATTCGTGATCTTTCAGGTCCTGCAGGACAGCCCCGCCTGGAAGGCCGGTTTGCGGCCGCGGGATATCCTGCGTTCGGTCGAGGGGTATTCCCTTGATTCGGCCGACACTTTGGACCGCCTCCTGTACGAGCTGCAGGTTGGCGACACTTTGCGTTTTACGGCCGAGCGGGACGGAGAGACCTGGGACGGCCAGATCATCATCGAAGAGGCCCGCTGAGAAGGCGCGGGCTCGGGAGGAATTGTGGAAAAGAACAGCAACGGCAAGGCCCCTCTGATCCTGGTCACCGGCGGGGCGGGTTTCATGGGCATCAACCTGATTCGTTATCTGCTGGATCTGGACACGGATTTGCGCATTCGCAGCCTGGATTACGCGCCCTTCGACTATGCCGACTGCCGGGATCTCATCGAGATCCACACCGCCGACATCCGCGACACCGAGGCCGTGGAAGCCGCCATGCAGGGGGTGGATCTGGTCATCCACTGCGCCATGGCCCTGCCCCTGTACGATGAAGACGACATCATGACCACCGGCATCGACGGCACCCGTCTGCTGCTGGAGACGGCGCGCCGCCACGAGGTGGACCGCTTCGTGCACGTGAGCAGCACGGCCGTCTATGGCATCCCGGATCACCACCCCCTGCTGGAGACCGATCCCATGGACGGTGTCGGACCCTACGGCAAGGCCAAGGTGGCGGCCGAGCACGTCTGCGAAGAGTTCCGCGCCCAGGGCATGTGCGTGCCCGTCATCCGGCCCAAAAGCTTCATCGGCCCCGAGCGCCTGGGCGTCTTCGCCCTGCTTTATGACTGGGCCATGGACGGCCGCGGTTTCCCCATGATCGGCGACGGCAAGAACCGCTACCAACTGCTGGACGTGGAGGACCTGAGCCAGGTCTGCTGGCTGTGCTGCACCCTGGACAAGGGCGTGGTGAACGACACCTTCAACGTGGGCGCCGCCGAGTTCACGACCATGGGCGAAGACTGGCAGGCCGTGCTGGACCACGCCGGTCACGGCGGCAAGGTCAAGGGCTTCCCTGCCCGGCCGGTGATCTGGGCTCTGCGCATCCTGGACAAGCTGGGGCTGTCGCCCCTTTACAAATGGGTCTACGAGACGGCGGCCACCGACAGCTTCGTCAGCATCGAGAAGGCGCAGCGCGAGCTGGGCTACGCGCCCAAGCACTCGAACAAGGACGCCCTGGTGCGCAATTTCGAGTGGTACCTGGCCAACCTGGACACCTTCGCCGACCAGTCGGGCGTCAGCCATCGTGTGCCCTGGAAGCAGGGCGCGTTGGGCATCGCCAAGAAGTTCTTCTAGGAGATTGAGCATGATAGCAGTGACCGGCGCCGCCGGATTCATCGGTAGCAACATCGTGTGGGAGTTGAACCGCCGCGGGCGCCGCGACATCTTGGTGGTGGACGTGCACGCCACCGACGAGGGCAACGCGAACCTGGCCCCCCTGCACTACGAACGCTACCTGGAGAAAGACGCCTTCCGCACCTGGCTGGCGGACCGTGAGAACGCCGCCCGGCTGGAGGCGGTCTTCCACATGGGCGCCTGCAGCAGCACCACCGAAACGGACGCCGCCTTCCTGGACAGCAACAACTTCGGCTACACCCGTGACCTGTGCCTGTCCTGTCTGGCGGCGGGGGCGCGCTTCATCAACGCCAGCAGCGCCGCCACCTATGGCGACGGCAGCCTGGGCTACGATGACGACCACGCGGGCATCCGCGCCCTGAAACCCCTGAACCTGTACGCCAAGAGCAAGCAGGATTTCGATCTCTGGGCCCTGGAGAACGGGCATCTGGACAGGATCGTCTGCCTCAAATACTTCAACGTGTACGGCCCCAACGAGTGGCACAAGGGAGACATGCGTTCCATGGTGTGCAAGGGGTATGAGCAGATCGTGGCCAACGGCCTGGTGAAACTTTTCGCCTCGGACCGTCCCCAGTATCCGGACGGTGGTCAGCAGCGGGACTTCGTCTACGTGAAGGACGCCGTGGACATGACGCTGTGGTTTGCGGACAAGCCGGAAATCAACGGCATCTTCAACGTGGGCACGGGGCAGGCCAATGACTGGAACCGGCTGATCACGGCCATCTTCCGGGCCCTGGACCGCGAGCCGAACATCCGGTACGTGCCCATGCCCGAGCACCTGAAGGGCAAGTACCAGTACCACACCGAGGCGCGCATGGCCAAGATCCGCGCCGCCGGTTACCAGCGCCCCGTCACCTTGCTGGAAGACGCCGTGGCCGACTACGTGCAGAATCATCTGGCCACCGGCAGGCATCTGGAACCATGATCCATGGGGAGAGGCGCACCTTCCCGGGGGATCTGTTCCCTTTGGCGACGGATGATCTGCTGGCGGCCCTGGCCCGGTTGCCGGAGGATCTGCAGCCTATCATGCCGCTCAAGGAAAAACACCGCCGCGCCCTGGCCGGCGGGGTGCGTCGTCTGTCCGCCTTCCTGACGGTTGAGCGCGACAAGCTGCCCCACGACTACATGGCCCGTCCGGAATACCTTTCCGCCTATCTGCACTACTTCCTGCCCTGGAACATGTATCGGCAGGGCCGCCTGCTGCGGGGGCTGGATCTGAGCATCCGAGACAACGCGGTGATCATGGATTTCGGCGCCGGTCCGCTGACCTTCCTGAACGCCCTGTGGCTGACCCGTTCGCACCTGCGCGACCGATCCTTCCGCTACTACGCTTACGACCGCAGCGAACCGGCCCTCAAGGCGGGCTTCAGGCTTTTCCAGACCTATGCCGGCGCGGCCGGACGCTCCTGGCGGGTGCGCACGGAACGCCGCCTGGGCGCCGCCCGCGGCCATGCTCCCGCCGACATGATCGTGGCCGGCAACTTCATCAACGAACTGAGCCCGCCCCGGCCCGCGGCCTCGGCGGCCGCCGCCGAAGAGGCCACCGCCGAAGACCGGCTGCTGGCCCGCTGGGACGCTTTGCTGAAACCGGACGCGGCCATCCTGGTCATCGAACCGGGCACGCGCGCCAGCAGCCGCCAGCTGGTGCGCCTGCGCGGCGCCGCCCTGGCCCGGGGGTGGCAGGTGGCGGCCCCCTGCACCCACACCGGCACCTGCCCGGTGCCCGGCACCCGCGGATCGGCCTGGTGCCATTTCAACTTCAAACCCGGCGACATTCCCGAAAAGCTGTTCAAGTTCAGCCGCAAGGTGGGCCTGCCCAAGGAGAGCGCCAGCCTCAGTTTTCTGCTGCTGACCCGCGGAGAGAACCCGCCGGTCCAGCATGCGGCGGTGGCCCGGCCCAGCGGCCCCGAAGGCCCGGTGCGGGTCATCAGCGAGCCCTTCGCGTTGCCGGGGGACCTGCAGGGCCGTTACGGCTGCGGAGAACGGGGCCTGGTGCTGCTGCAGGACAGCGGTCGGGAGGGCGGCGGCCCCCCGCCGGGCGCGCTGCTGCGCGTGAAGTATCCGGCCCAAATGGCCAGGGATCCCAAGAGCCGCGCATTGATCATTCCGGCCCGCCGGCCCGGTGGGCATTCCCGCAAGAAACCTCCCACCTCCCAGGAGCCACGATCATGATCGACCGCTACGCCAGTCCCCAGATGACAGCCATCTGGTCCGATGAGAACCGCTTCAAGCTCTGGCGCGAGGTGGAGACCGTGGTCTGCGAGGTCCGCGCCGACCGGGGCGAGATCCCCTTGGAGGCGGCCCGGGAAATCCGCGCCAAAGGGGATTTCGAAACCGCGCGGGTCCTGGAAATCGAACGCACGGTGCAGCACGACGTCATCGCCTTTCTGACGAACATGGCCGAATACATCGGCCCCAGCAGCCGCTTCGTGCACCAGGGCATGACCAGCAGCGATCTGCTGGACACGGCCCTGGCCCTGCAGATCAAGGAGGCGGGGGCCATCTTGCGGGAAGCGCTGATCCAACTGCTGGACGCCGTGGAAGCCAAGGCCCGGGAGCATCAGAAGACGATCATGATCGGCCGCAGCCATGGTATCCATGCCGAGCCCACCACCTTCGGCCTGAAGCTGATGGTCTACTGGAGCGCCCTGGAGCGGGGGCTGCGCCGCCTGGATGCCGCGCAGGAGGAGATCGGCTACGGTCAGATTTCCGGGGCCGTGGGCACCATCGCGCACCTGGATCCGGAGGTGGAGCAGGAGACCATGCGGCGTCTGGGCCTGAAGGTCGATCCGGCCAGCACGCAGATCGTCCAGCGCGACCGGCATGCCAACTGGCTGCAGGCGGTGGCCACCCTGGGGGCCACCATCGAGCAGATGGCCGTGGAGATCCGCAACCTGCAGCGCACCGATGTGCACGAGGTGGAAGAGAGCTTCGGCAAGGGGCAGAAGGGCAGCAGCGCCATGCCCCACAAGAAGAACCCCATCGTCAGCGAGAAGCTGACCGGCATGGCCCGCCTGCTGCGCGGCTACGCCCACACCGCCCTGGAGAACGTGGCCCTGTGGCACGAGCGGGATATCAGCCACAGCAGCGTCGAGCGCATCATCTTTCCCGACGCCTGCCACACCCTGCACCACATGCTGAGCAAGATGACCTGGCTCATCAAGGGGCTGGTGGTGTACCCGGAGAACATGATCGCCAACATGGAGAAGGTGCGGGGCATGTTCTTCAGCCAGGCGGTGCTGCTGGCGCTGACCGACGAGGGCGCCGTGCGCGAGGACGCCTACGCCTGGGTGCAGCGCTGCGCCATGCGGGTCTGGGACGAGGGCGTGGCCCTGCGCGACAGCCTGGGCCAGGACGCGGAAATCACCTCCCGGTTGAGCGACGAGGTGCTGGACCGCTGCTTCGACCTGGATCATCAGCTGCGGAACGTGCCGGTGATCTTCGAGCGCACGCTGGCGCTGAAAGACTGGTAGGCGTTGGCAGGCCCGGGAAGATGGGGGCGGAATCTTCCGCTATCCTCGCTTTTCTATCCGGCGGACCCGTGATAGATTAAGCCCCGAAGTCAGCCACGCCCCCCGTATCCCGCTTCCGAAGGATGCAACATGGCTTTCCAGGATGAGAGCTTCACGCCGATCCCTGTCAACGATCACGACGACGACGGCTTGCGCGCCTATCTGCGCGAACACGGCCTGACCCTGGCCCCGAGCGAGGCCCGCAAGGTTGCCGCTCTGCTGGGCCGGGATCCCACCCTGACGGAGATGACCCTGTTCGACACCATGTGGAGCGAGCACTGTTCCTACAAGAGCAGCCGCCCCCACCTGAAGGCTAATCTGCCGACCACCGGACCGAACGTGGTTGTCGGGCCGGTGGAGGACGCCGGCATCGTGGATTTCGGGGAGATCGACGGCAAGAAGTACGGCATCATCTTTGCCCACGAAAGCCACAACCACCCCAGCCAGGTCATGCCCGTGGAGGGCGCGGCCACGGGCATCGGCGGGATCGTGCGCGACGTGTACTGCATGGGGGGCGAGGTCATCGCCACCCTGGATCCGCTGCGCTTCGGCTGGCCCGAGTCCGAGGGCGCCGACGACGCGGACGCGCCGCACCGGCTGGATATCGCCCGGCAGGTGGTGGACGGTATCTGGCAGTACGGCAACGCCATCGGCGTGCCCAACCTGGGCGGGGATGTCTATTTCCACCCCAGCTACAACGAGAACTGCCTGGTGAACGTGGTGGCCGTGGGCATTGTCCAGCAGGACCACATCACCCACAGCGCCGTGCCCGGGGAAGCGGCGGACGAGCCCTACGAGCTGATCCTGGTGGGCAAGCCCACCGACTGGTCCGGCATGGGGGGCGCGGCCTTTGCCTCCGCCACCCTGGACGCGGAGCAGGCCATGGAGAACAAGGGCAGCGTGCAGACGCCCGATCCCTTCCTCAAGCGCATCTTGTCGGTGGCCAACAAGGCCGTGCTGGCAATGGCCCGGCGGGAGGGGGCGACCATCGGTTTCAAGGACCTGGGCGCCGGCGGCGTGAGCTGCGTGACCAGCGAGCTGGTGGATGCCGGCGGTTTCGGTTGCGACGTGGATGTGGCCCTGGTGCACCAGATCGCGGATCTGCCCGCCCGCGTCTGCGCCTGCAGCGAGACCCAGGAACGCTACGGCCTGGCCGTGCCCGCGCGCCTGACGGAGAAGGTGCTGAAGATCTACAACCAGGATTTCGCCCTGCCGAAGCTGTACGAGGGCGCCTGCGCCCGCGTCATCGGCAAGGTGACCAAAGAGCGGCGCTACATCCTGCGCCACGGCGACAGGATCCTGGCCGACGCCCCCATCGAAACCATCACCGAAGGCATCCGCTACGACCGTCAAGCCCAGGCGCCGGAGCGCCCCGTGGTTCCGCGGGAGGCGCGCCTGGAAGAGGCCGCGCCCGACCGGATCCGGGACGAGTGGCTGGGCCTGATGACCCATCCCAACGTGGCCAGCCGCGAGTATATCTACCGCCACTACGACAGCGAGGTGCAGGCCGGTACCATCTTGCGCCCGGGGGAGGCGGACGCGGGCGTCATCGCCCCGGTGCCCGGCAGCAAGCGGGCCGTGGCCGTCAGCGCCGACGGCAACCCGTTGTTGGGGCTGGCCGATCCCTGGACCGCCGGTGCCGCCGCCGTGCTGGAGGCCTGCCGCAACGTGGCCTGCGTGGGGGGACGTCCCGCCGCCGTGACCGATTGCCTCAACTTCGGCAATCCCGAAATTCCCGAATCCTTCTGGGAGTTCACCGAAGGCGTGCGCGGCGTGGGCGATGCCTGCCGTGGCGTGGGCTGCTACGCCCTGCCCGAGGCGCCTCTGCCGGTCATCAGCGGCAACGTCAGCTTCTACAACCAGAGCAGCACCGGCCGCAGCGTGGCGCCGTCGCCCATCGTGGGCTGTGTGGCCATCGTGGATGACTACACCAAGTGCCGTAGCCAGCGTTTCGGGGACGCGGGCGACCACATCCTGCTGTTGGGCCGACGCGGCCCGGAGATGGCCGGCTCCCTGTACCTGGACGCCGGTTACCAGGCGGGCCGTCCGGCGGTGCCGGAGCTGGATTTCGAGGCGGCCCGCAAGGAGATCCGCGCGGTCATCGACCTGGTCTCCGCCGGGCTGCTGACCGCGGCCCACGACATCAGCGACGGCGGCCTGGCCGTGGCCCTGAGCGAGATGGCCATGGGCCTGGAGGCGGCCGCGGCGCGCGGCGCGGATATCCGGCTGCCGGTTGCCGAACTG
>PDQT01000153.1 GCA_002747875.1 bacterium DOLZORAL124_64_63 | reverse complement strand
GAATATGCTCCACCGTGGGCATATCGCCGGTATAGCGAATGGCGACGACATCGAAACGGGCCCGGGCGCCACTATTGCGGGTCTCCTTGAGATAGGTCAAGGCCGCCATGGAAAGATGTCGCTGCTTGGCGGGTGTCACGGCAACCTTCGGGTGGCCGAAACGATCCGTGCGACGGGCCTTTACTTCCACAAAGACAATGGTTTGACCATCTTCGGCGATAATATCCACTTCACCCATGGGGGTGCGATAGTTACGTGTGAGAATACGATACCCCTGCCGTTTTAGATAGTCGAGGGCCAGCTTCTCGTTTTTCCGGCCGAAACGTTGGGTCTGAGCCGTCATGGAATCAGGCCCTCATCCGGTTGATGGTTGGGGGTTGACCCCTTTGAATGTTTTGCGGTGGATCGGGCAGGATCCATAAATCCGCAGGGCTTCTTTATGGGCCCGGGTGGGATAGCCTTTGTGCCGGGCAAAGTCATACAAAGGATATTCCAGATGATAGCGGGTCATCAGGCGATCCCGGGTGACTTTGGCCACGATGGATGCAGCCGCAATGGAGATGCTTTTCGAATCACCGCCCACCACGGGTTGCTGGGGGTGATGACCAGGGATTTTATGGGGGCCGTCGATGAGAAGATAATCAGGCGTCGGGGTCAGATTGGCGGCGGCAAAGGCCATGGATAAAAGGGCCGCCCCTAAAATATTGTGGCGCTCAATAAAAATCGGATCAACAATGCCGATCCCCACGGCAACGGCCCGGTCGTAGATCAGGGCATAAAAGTGCTCCCGCCGGCGGGGTGATATCTTTTTGGAATCGGTAAGACCGGGGGCGTCAAATTCCGGGGGCAACACCACCGCCGCACTGACAACGGGTCCTGCCAGAGGGCCGCGCCCGGCCTCATCAATGCCGGCCACACAACGATACCCCCGGCCAGCGGCCTGACGCTCGATACGCCACAGGTCGGTTTCCATTGACACCACCAAACACTGCCGGGCAAAGCTCAGTAACGCCGGCAGCTACCGGCGTTCTTTAATGCGGGCAGCCTTACCCCGTAATTGTCTCAGGTAGTAGATTTTCGATCGTCGCACCCGTCCCCGGCTAACCACCTCAACATGATCAATATTGGGAGAGTGCATTGGAAAAATCCTTTCAACCCCCACGCCATAGGAGACCTTGCGAACGGTGAAGGTCGCATTGGACGTCCCTTTTCTTTTTTTGATCACGACCCCCTGGAAGGCCTGGGTCCGCTCTTTACCGCCTTCAATGATTCTGACGTGTACTTTAACCGTATCGCCAGGATCGAAGGACGGCAGGTCCAGACGCATACTCTCTTTTTCGATTCGATTCAATTTCTCCATGGTTCCTCCAAGATGTAAAAATTAATCATATCTTTAGCAGGTTGGGATCACGTCATCAATCCCATACCTTACGTTTTAAGCAAATTTTTTATCCTTCGGCCGGCTTAAAAGGGTCGCTCGGCAAACCGCCGCCGGTGATCATCAGCACCCCAGCAGCCGATCCAGAATCACCGTCGCCGCCGACCGGACGGACAGATGGTTGTAGCCCGTCTGACCTCGTATCGGCGCCAGGCAGTAGTCGGCCCGCGCTATCACCTCCGGGGCCAGGCCCCAGCCGGTACCAAAAACCAGGAGGTGACTATTGTCCGTACCGAGCATCCCCCGCAACGTTTCAAAAGAGATCCCCCCCGGGTAAGTTCTTGAACTGGTCACCACCACTTTCGGCGTCAAGCCGCTGTCAGACCGAATCTCATTTTTAACGGATTCGAGGGTGTCGGCCAGCCTAACCGTCTCCATGGCTTTGCGCCTTGCCGGGTTGTAGGTGGCGCCGTATCCGTTTATCCAATGACCTTTAACCCGTCGAACCATCTCCTGCTGATCTTCTAACGGCGTCACCACAAAAAAACGACCAGCCCCATAGGTGCGCACCGCCCGCGATATATCATGCAGGTCCATCGGTGTGACCGCCGAGGCAATGGTATCGCCGGACTTATTTAAAACCGGAAAATGAAGCAGCGCCACATGAACGTTGATTCCGTTAATCATCGGCTCTTTTGGCCGGAAATCGTTGCTCACGATCCACTTGTCCCGCTCTCTGCCAATTTCCGATCAAT
>PDQT01000038.1 GCA_002747875.1 bacterium DOLZORAL124_64_63 | reverse complement strand
AGCGGCCGGAGATCACCAGCATCACCCGCCACGACCAGCGCTACAGCCAGCTGATCAACTGGGAATACATCGGCACCGACAGCATGAAGCGGAAATACCTGGCCGACATCGTGGCCGGCATCCAGCTGCCCTACGGCTACACGGCCGAGGACATCAGCGGCGAACAGATCACCGAAGAAGAAGAAGACCAGATGCGGGAAACCCTGAAGTGGACCATCATCTTCATCTTCATGGCCATGGCGGCCATGTTCGAGAGCTTCGTGCTGCCCTTCCTGGTGCTGCTGACATTGCCCATGGCCATGGCCGGGGTGGGCGGCATCTACTGGGCCACCAACATGGAATTCGATTCCTCGGCGAGGATCGGGCTGATCCTGATGTTCGGCATCGTCGTGAACAACGCCATCCTGCTGATCAACCGCTTCCGGCTGCAGGTGCGCGAGGCCGTCGCCAACGAGGGCTATGGCCCGGACCAGGTGCCGACCAAGAGCCGCCTGGGCGGTTTCGATCTGTGGCGTCTGGCGGCACCGGTACGGCAGGAGATCCTCAAGACGGCCATCATGTCCGGAGTGCGCATCCAGATGCGCAGCATCCTGCTGACCAGCGGCACCACCGTCGCGGGCATGATCCCCCTCATCTACAATGCCAACCCCAGCGAAGGCAACGACATCTGGAACAACCTGGCCCTCAGCAGCGTGGGTGGGCTGATCAGCAGCACCGTGCTGATCCTCAGCGCCATTCCCGCCCTGTACTGGATGTTCACGCGCTGCGGCTGGTCCCTGGCGCGCTTCCGGGTCCGGCTCGAGAAGCTGTTCAGGCGGAACCAGTCCCCCAACGCGGCGGCGACCGGAGGCGGGCATGTCTGAGCGGGAAGACCGGTCTGATAGGGAAGACCGGCCCGATCTGGAGACCCTGCGGCGGGAGCTGACCCAGCTCAGGCATCAGCTGCATCGCCAACCGGAGCTCGCGGGCCAGGAGGCGGAAACGGCCGCCCTGGTGGCGAAGACCCTGGCCGCCTGGCCTCGCACCACGGGATCGGTGGAAATCCTGACCGGGCTGGGTGGCCACGGCCTGGCCGCGATCTTCCCCGCGGCGGACGACGCGCCCGGACCGACGGTGATGCTGCGTTGCGAACTGGACGCTTTGCCCCTGGCGGAATCTCCCGCTTGCCCCTGGCCCAGCCGGAACCCCAGCGCGGCCCACAAATGCGGCCATGACGGGCACATGGCCATGGTCTGCGGCGTGGCGCGCCACCTGGCCGCCTGCCCCCCGCCCCGGGGTCGGGTCATCCTGGTGTTCCAGCCCGCCGAAGAAACGGGCACCGGGGCGGCGGCCCTCCTGGCGGATGGGCGTTTCCGCGCCCTGGATCCGGACTGGATTTTCGCTCTGCACAACCTGCCCGGCCATCCTCCCTGGAGCGTCCTGACCCGCGCGGGCGCCTTCGCCGCCGGCAGTTGCGGGGTGCGCATACGCCTGGAAGGCGCCACCAGCCACGCCGCCTACCCGGAGCAGGGCCACAGCCCGGACCGCGCCCTGGCCCGGCTGGTCACCGACCTGATCAACCTGAACAGCGATCAGGGCGATGAATTGGCCCTGGTCACCATCACCCACGCCCGGCTGGGCGACCCCGCCTTCGGCATCACCCCGGGGCAGGCCGAAATCCTGGCCACCATTCGCGCCCAGGACGACGCGGTCCTGCGACGCCTGAAGGAAGAGACCAGCCGGCGGGCCCACGCCGCCGCCCGGCGCTGGGACCTGGCCGTCCGGGTGGGATTCGAGGAAGAATTCCCCGTGACCTGGAACGATGCCCACGCCGTGGACATGATCGCCGCCGCCGCCCGGGAGCTGGATCTGGACGTCCAGGACCCGGCGGAAAGCCCTTTCCGCTGGTCGGAGGACTTCGGCCTGCTGACGGCCTGGCGGCCCGGCGCCATGTTCGGCCTGGGCGCGGGGCCGGATCACGCCCCCCTGCACAGCCCACACTACGATTTTCCGGACGATTTGCTCATACCCGGGGTCATGATGCTGGAAAAAATCATCGCCCATGCCATGCGCGCCGGCAACCCGCCAAAGCCTGTTTGTTGATTCTGAATTTCATTATTTACAAGAACTTGGGCCCACCAAAGCCCCGAAAAACTTAAAAAAAAAGGTGTCTCGGAGAATAAATTATGTTCTAATCCCCAATGGTTGTCATATTTTTGTCAACAGCAGAAACAATAGTTCCATCTTCGTCCTCTGGCCTCTTCAGCAGGAGAGAGAAACCCATGAATTCTTTCGGATCGATCGCCTGGTCGTCGGTCGGCAAGAAGGTGATCACCGGTCTGACGGGATTGGCCCTTTTCGGGTTCGTCGTCGTCCACCTGATCGGTAATTTCACCCTCTTCCTCGGCCCCCACGCCTTCAACGGTTACGCGCATTTCCTGGAAACCGCCCTGCACGGGGGGCTCATGCCCAGTGCTGAGATCGTCCTGATCGTCATCTTCTTGTTCCACATGATTTCGGCCATCACCGTGGCCTGGTCGGACAAGCGGGCGGCCCGAAAGATCGGCTACAAGACCATGAAGAACGCCGGTGGCAAAAGCCGCAAGACGCTCTCCTCCGTCTCGATGATCTACACCGGAATCCTGATCATCATCTTCGTGCTGGGGCACATCTACCTCTTCAAGTTCGGCAACCATGAAGTAACCCACGGGACCAAGAACCTGTTCAAGACCGTGGTCACGGAGTTCAAATCTCCCGTCTTCACCGGCTTCACCGTGCTGGTGATGGTCCTGCTGGGCCTGCACCTGCGGCACGGTTTCTGGAGCGCCTTCCAATCCCTGGGCTGGGCCAACAACAAGTATCTGCCCATTCTGGAGAAGCTGGCCCTGTTCTTTGCCATCGTCCTGGCGGTCGGATTCATCGTGATCCCCATCGTGATGTTCCTGAACGGCGACCCCAACGCGCCTGTCGGCATGGGAGGTCACTAACAATGACGAAACTTGACGCGAAAATTCCCGGCGGCCCCTTGGCCGAAAAATGGGACAAGCATATGATCGACAACCCCCTGGTGGCTCCGGGCGGGAATCGTCGTAAGCACAAGGTCATCGTGGTGGGCACCGGCCTGGCCGGCGGCGGCGCCGCCGCGACCCTGGGTGAACTGGGCTACAACGTGCTGAACTTCTGCATCCAGGACACCCCCCGGCGGGCCCACAGCGTGGCCGCCCAGGGCGGGATCAACGCCGCCAAGAACTACCAGAACGACGGCGACAGTATCTACCGCCTGTTCTACGACACCATCAAGGGCGGCGACTACCGCAGCCGCGAGGCCAACGTCTACCGCCTGGCCCAGCTGTCCACGCACATCATCGACCAGAGTGTGGCCATGGGCGTGCCCTTCGCCCGCGAATACGGCGGCACCCTGGCCAACCGCAGCTTCGGCGGCGTGCAGGTCAGCCGCACCTTCTACGCGCGCGGCCAGACGGGGCAGCAGCTGCTGCTGGGCGTGTACAGCGCCCTGAGCCGCCAGATCAACGCCGGCACCGTCAAGATGTTCCCCCGGCACGAGATGCTGGACCTGGTCGTCATCGACGGCAAGGCCCGCGGCATCATCGCCCGTGAACTGCTGACGGGCGAGATCAAGCGCTACGAGGCCGACGCCGTGGTCCTGGCCACCGGCGGCTACAGCCCCGTGTTCTACCTGTCCACCAACGCGGTGAACAGCAACGCCACGGCGGCCTGGCGGGCCCACAAGCGCGGCGCCTTCTTCAGCAACCCCTGCTACACGCAGATCCACCCCACGGCCGTGCCGCAGATGGGCGACTACCAGTCCAAGCTCACCCTCATGAGCGAGTCCCTGCGGAACGATGGCCGGGTGTGGGTGCCCAAGAAGCCCGGCGACACCCGCCGCCCCAACGACATTCCCGAGAACGAGCGCGACTACTACCTGGAGCGCCGCTACCCGGCCTTCGGCAACCTGGTCCCCCGTGACATCGCCGCCCGCGCGGCCAAGGTGGAGTGCGACCAGGGCAAGCACGCCTACTACTCGGACTACTCCGTGTACCTGGACTTCGGCGAGGCCATCGGCCGTCTGGGCGCCGACGTGGTGGGCGACCGCTACGGCAACCTCTTCGACATGTACAAGGAGATCACCGGCGACAGCCCCTACACCACGCCGATGATGATCTACCCCGCGCCGCACTACACCATGGGCGGCCTGTGGGTGGACTACAACCTGCAAAGCACCATCGAGGGTCTGTTCGTGGCCGGCGAGGCCAACTTCAGCGACCACGGCGCCAACCGCCTGGGCGCCAGCGCCCTGATGCAGGGTCTGGCCGACGGCTACTTCGTGGTGCCCCGCGTGGTGGCCAGCTACCTGGCCGGCATGGTGCAGGGCGACATCACCGAAGAGCACGACGCCTTCAAGGCCACCGAGGACGATGTCCGCAAGCACTACCAGAAGCTGCTGAACATCAAGGGCGGCCGCACGGTGCGCGAGATCCACTGGGATCTGGGCCGCGTCATGTGGGACAAGGTGGGCATGGCCCGCAACAAGGAAGGCCTGGAAGAAGCCATCGCCAATATCGGCAAGCTGCGCGAGTCCTTCTGGCAGGACCTGGCCCTGACCGGCAACGAGAATGACCTGAACAAGCAACTGGAGCAGGCCAACCGCCTGGGCGACTACCTGGAGCTGGGCGAGTTGATGGCCCGCGACGCGCTGATGCGCGAGGAGTCCTGCGGCGGCCACTTCCGCGAAGAACACCAGACCCCCGAAGGCGAAGCCAAGCGCGACGACGAGAACTTCATGTTCGTCTCCGCCTGGGAGCACAAGGGCGAAGGCGTCACGCCGGAGATGCACAAGGAAGAGCTCAGTTACGAGAACATCGAAGTGAAGACTCGTAGTTACAAATAGAGGAAGGTCTGTCATGGCTGATAAAGGAATGACCATTCACCTGAAGATCTGGCGCCAGGCTCGTGGCGCCAGCGACGGCAAGTTCGTCGACTACACGGTGGAAAACGTTCAGCCCGAGATGAGCTTTCTCGAGATGCTGGACATTCTGAACGAGCAGATCGTCAAGAAGGGCGAAGAGGCGATCGAGTTCGATAACGATTGCCGCGAGGGCATCTGCGGCACATGCGGCATGATCGTCAGCGGGGTGGCCCACGGGACCCACGCCGCCTGCACGACCTGCGAAATCCGCATGCGCAGCTACAAGGACGGCGACACCATCACGGTGGAACCGTTCCGCGCCACCGCCTTCCCTCTGATCAAGGACCTGGTGGTGGACCGCTCCGCCTTCGACCGCATCCAGGCCAAGGGCGGCTACGTCAGCACCAACGTGGGATCGGCCCCGGACGGCAACGCCCAGCTGATTCCCAAGGAGAACGCCGACGACGCCATGGACGCGGCCACCTGCATCGGTTGCGGCGCCTGCGTGGCGTCCTGCCCCAACGGGTCGGCCAGCCTCTTCGTGAGCGCCAAGATCAGCCAGTTCAGCTATCTGCCCCAGGGCGAAGCCGAACGCACCCGCCGCGCCCTGCTCATGGTGGAGCAGATGGATGCCGAGGGCTTCGGCTCCTGCTCCAACCACGGCGAGTGCGAGGCGGCCTGCCCGAAGGAGATCAGCATCCAGAACATCGCGCGCATGCGGCGCGAGTTCATCAAGGCTGGGCTCAAGGGCTAGGGTTGCCGGGCTGCTGATTCCAAGCCGGCACGGTTTAGGCTATCACGGTTTAGGCCATCACTGTTTAGACCATCATTTGCAGGCCGTCACTTCCAGAGTGGCGGCCTGTTTTCATGCCGCGCCGCCGCCGGGCATCTTCATGGCATTCCCTCATGGCATTTCCTCATGGCATTTTCAGAGCCGCTCTGCTTTCATGGGCACAATTCAGAACGCTAACGGCCCCCACCGAAAGCAGAGGCCATGGACAAGAACCAGATCGAGCAGAACATTGCCGAGTTCCGCCGCAACGTGAACATCATCCAGGCCACGGGCCTGGGCCAACTCTACGGCCAGCCCCATTTCCCCGGCTTCCTGGGCCGCAACCTGGCCCTGATGTGCGGCGCCACCTCCGACGAGGACCAACAGCTGACCCGCTACCTGTCCCAGTTCCCCACCGAGACCACTCTGGGTGAGCGCAAGCTGCTCTTCAACTTCTTCGCCACCTTCTGGGACGGCAGCCAAAACGTGCTGGAGGTGGGCCCGTATCTGGGCGGCACCAGCCGCGCCATCGCCATGGGCATGCGGCGCAACCCCTCACGCGCGGCGGACACGCGCCTCTACACCTACGACAAGTTCCGCGACTACCACCCGCCCCAGCGCATGCTGGAACTGCTGGCGCCCCTTTTCCAAAACGGCGTGCTGAACGACGACGCCCGCGCCGCCATCCAGAACGCCAACAGCTTCAAAGAGGTGTACGACCTGCTGCACGGCGGCCAGGAATATTCCGACCTGATCGTGGCCCGGACCGGCATCCTGCCCGACCGCCCCACCCAGCAGCTGGACCCGCAAGAGGCCTTCCAGCTGCCGGAGGATCGGGCCTATTCGGCGGTGTTCGTGGACGGGGCCAAGAGTTGGTACGGCACCAAGGAATTCATGCGCCAGAGCAGCCGGCACACCGCCCCCGGCGCCTACTACCTGTTTCAGGACTACGGGGCCCACACCTGTTTCTGGATCCCCGTCTACTGCGAATTGATGAAGGCCTTCTACAATCTGGTCTGCTACGTGGACCACACCTTCGTCTTCCAGCAGACCCAGCCCGTCACCGCCGCCGACATCGACGCCGTCTTCCCCGACACGCCCGAGGATTTCACGGACCGCCAGGTGCGCGCCATCTTCCGCAATCTTTATGACTTCGCCCTGGAGACGGACAACACCTACACGCTGCTCAATTTCCAGCTGCAGCACGCGGCCGCGCTGGCCTACCGGGGGCGCGTGGAAGAGGCGCGGGACCGCATCGTGGAGCTTCTGAAAACGCCCCATGCGCTGCGCTACAAAAGCTGGATCCTGAACGCTCTGCAAACGCCCACGTACACCCCCGAAGGGAACGTGAGCCTTTTCTGAACCGGAAAGCCATCCAGGCCCCTTGCCCCACCGGCCCATCGTGACGATCATGTTCGGGTCATGCAAGGCAGCCCACCATCGCAACAGGAAGGAAAACCATGTCCAAACATATCGACGTCCTGCTACTTCTGGCCCTGCCCGCCAGCGGCAAAAGCGAAGTCCGCCGCTACCTGGCCAGCCTGACCCCGGAGCAATGCCACGATCAGTTCGGCATCGGCCACACCGTCCAGCTGGACGACTTCCCCTACGTGCACATCATGCGCCGCATCACCGACGAGCTGACCGATCGCGGCCACACCGGCATGTTCTTCCTGTCCCCCGCTTTGCCGTTCCGTAATCCCATCGACTGGCTGACCTTGATCGAGCTGCTGAACGAGGACTACGAGGACCTGATCAACAAGCACAAGCCCGCCCCCCAGTCCGCCGCCCTGTGGCTTTTCGACCGCATCGACCAGGCGCGGGTGCGCGCCGGCGGCGAGGCCATCATCGCCACCCTGCCCCAGGAATTGCGCGAGGAGATCGCCGCCCCCATCGAGGACGAGGCCCGCAAGCTGCTGGCCGACAAGATCGCCGAGGTGCCCGACAGCCTGGAGGGCAAGACCGTGGTCATCGAGTTCGCGCGTGGCGGTGCCGACGGCTCGCCCATGCCCCTGGTGCACCCCTTCGGCTACCGGGCCAGCTTGCCCCAGCTGAGCGAGAAGATCCTGGAGAAGGCCAACATCCTGTACATCTGGGTGGAGCCCGAGGAAAGCCGCCGCAAGAACGCCGCCCGCACCGATCCCAACGACCCGGGCAGCATCCTGCACCACGGGGTGCCGCTGGCCGTCATGTACGGGGATTACGGGGTTTGCGACATGGGCTGGATGCTGGAGCAGTCCGACAAGCCCAACACCGTCAGCATCGAGAAGAACGGTCGCGACTACCATCTGCCCCTGGGGCGCTTCGACAACCGTGTGGACCGGACCACGTTCATTCGCGAGGACGCGGATCAGTGGTCGGAGGCGGACAAGAAGGCGCTGCAGGATGGGATGAATGAGGCGTTTGCCCAGCTGGCGGATGGGCAGAGCTGAGGGTTTGGGAGAATGGTGATTGAGGACGGGCGGTTCTGGAAAGGACCGCCCGTCTGTCGAACAACCGAGCTAGTGGAGGCCACGCCAATGGACAGTTTGATCACGTATGCCTGCAGCGTTTTCATGGGCTTCTTCGCCATCGTGAACCCCGTGGCCACCACCCCTGTTTTCCTGGGGCTCACCAGCGACGAGGGCAAGGAAAGCAAGCGGAAGATCGCCAAGACCGCGACGATCACGGCCTTCCTCATCGTGGTCAGCTTCATCGTTTCCGGGAAGTATATTTTCGATCTGTTCGGCATCACCATCCCCGCCTTCAAGGTGACGGGTGGGCTTCTGATCTTCTACATCGGCTTCGAGATGCTGATGTCCAAGAAATCCGCCGTGCACAGCCAACAGAGCGACGACGTCAGCAACATCGCCGTCTCACCGCTGGCGATCCCGGTCCTCGCCGGGCCCGGCACGATCGTCACGGCCATGAACTATGTGACCCAAGCCACCCTTGTGCAGGTCTTGATCGTCATTGCGATCTTCGCGCTGATGATCTGGCTGACGTATATCTCCTTCTGCCTGAGCGATCATATCATCAGGAAGCTGGGCAAGAGCTTGATCACGGTCATCGGGAAACTGATGGGGTTGATCCTGGCCATCATTGGGACGGGTATGGTTATGGGGGGGATCAAGTTGGCGTTTAAGCTTGGTTAGTATTGTTGCGAGTTGTTTTTGGAAGGGGTGTCATTTTATCAACAACCTGCTAGGGATGGTCTAGCCCGAATACCCGCTCTAAGTCTTTCCGCAGGGCCTGAAATTCCTCAACGGCCTTCTCCACTTGGCCGGATTCTCCCAGCCAACCTACGATGTTGTTTCTGGTCTTTAGAGTGTCGGGGTGGTCTGGCCCAAGGACACGCTCTTGGTCATTCCGCAAGGCCTGCAATTCCTCAAGGGCTTTCTCCACTTGGCCGGATCGGCCCAGAAAAGAGGCGATACTGTGTCTGGTCGTAAGAACGTCAGGGTGGTCTGGCCCGAGGACACGCTCTTGGTCCTTCCGCAAGACCCGCAATTCCTCAACAGCCTGCTCCTCTTGGCCGAATTCTCCCAGAAAAGAGGCGATGTTCCCTCTGATCCTTAGAGTGTCGGGGTGTTCTGCCCCGAGCACCCGCTCTCGGTCTTCCAGCAGGGTCTGATATTCCTCAATGGCCTGCTCCACTTGGTCGGATTCTCCCAGCCAATAGGCGATGTTATTTCTGGTCGTTAGAGTGTCGGGGTGATCTGGCCCGAGGACCTGCTCTTGGTCCTTCCGCAAGGCCTGCAACTCCTCAATGGCCTGCTCCACTTGGCCGGATTGGCCCAGCAAAGAAGCGGTGTTACCTCTGGTCCTTAGAGTGTCAGGGTGCGCTGGCCCGAGTGTCCGCTTTTGGTCTTCAAGCAGGATCTGAGATTCCCTCAGAGCTTGATTCACCTGACCGGACTCAAATGGAGGCTGTAGAGACTCTTTACTCATGACACATTTCTCTCCATACCTCAGGAAGGTAAAAAACCCAAGTTTTCCATGATACTGAAAATTTAAAAGACAAATTCAGACAAGGGATTATGAGATTGCCCTGACGTCCAAGTGCTCCTTGAATTTATCTTTCTTAAGATCAAGAAAACCACAAACCACCCATGGCGTCTATCCCGTTTTTCTCCCGACTATTCTGTAGCTCAAAAAAAGACAGCCCCTCCAAAGACTTACGCGGCTAGGGCAGCACCTCCATTCACAACAACCACCGAATAGCCACCCACACCCCCCCAAACCCCACCAAAAAAGCCATCCCCGCCCAACTCAACCCCGTCAACCAAGGTCCAGGCCTATACTCCACCGGCACATTCCCCCCCCGCACCGCGCGAAAATTCAAAACCGCCACCAACGGCGCCGCCAAGAAAGCCAACACCGTCACCACATCCACCAACGCCTTCATGCTGGCCACAAAGAAGAACAGAACCAGAACCGCCGTCACCACCAGCAGCACCAAATACACAATATAGTCCCGCCGCCCCCCGTTACCTTCCCGCCCCGTGCTCAGCCGCAAGCCCACCGCCAGGGTGCGCGCGTACCCATCCAGCACCGTCAGCGTGGTCGAGAACATGGTAATAAAGGCCATCGTCACAATAATCCAGTAGCTCCAGGCCCCCAGCGTGCCGGTAAACATCTTCACCAGCTGGCCGCTGAACACCGTCGCCTTGGGCGAAAACTCCTCCCCCGTCCCGAACATCACCAGCGCCCCGAAACTGACGAAGGCCAGCGCCAGCACAATGGTGCTGAAATATCCCAGATGAAAATCCACCATGGCCTGCCCCATGCTGGGCCGGTGTTCCTGCTGCTTCCCCTTTTCCAGCACCCACAAACTGTTCCAGGTGCCGATGTCCAGCGGCGCCGGCATCCACCCCATGAGCGCCAACAAAAAAGTAATACCCATCTTGGAAAACACAGCCGGGTGGCCCGCCAGCGGATCCCCCGCCGGCCCATGCCGGAAGGCCGTCCACACGGCCACCAGGGTCAGCGCGCCCAGAATCAGAACCATCACCTTCATCAGCCGATCCAGCAGCCCGTAACGCCCGCCCACCAACAACAAGCCGATGAACAGCAACAGGGCCGTCCCCACCCACGCCACGGACCAGTTCAGCCCCAGCAGACTGCACGCCAGCCCCGCGGTCACCACCGTCACCGCCGCCAGAGTGATGAAGCTGGAAATTATTACCAGCAGCATGAAGGCCCACAGCGCCCAGCGCCCCTGACGCTGGTACCCCTGCAGCAGACTCTCGCCCGTGGCCACGGTGTAGCGATGGGCGAACTCGAAGAAGGGGTACTTGAAAAGCAGGGCCAGGACCACGGCCCAGACCAGATCGAAACCGTAGGCCGCCCCCGCGCGCGTGGCCTGCACCAGATGCGAAACGCCGATGGCCGCTCCCGCGAAAAGGATCCCCGGCCCCACGGCCTGCAACTTCTGCCGTAAATTCACGCGCCCACTCCGTCCAGGGTTCGGCGGATGGTGTCGAAGCCCTCCCGCACCTCACCGGTCATCTCCACGGCCCGCCCCGTTTTCAGATCGATCACCGCGAAAATGATATCCGCCACCGCGGCCACCTTATCCCGCGTGGTGTCGTGGATGACCTGGTGGATGACGCCCTTGCGCCCGTCCAGCTGCGTCGTCTCCGAGACGATTTCCACCACCGTCTGCGGGCTCAGCGGCCGCTTGTAGACCAGGCGCAGTTCCGCCACCACGAACCCCAGGCCGCGATCGCTCCAGTAGTTCAGGCCCAGGCCGTCCTCCAGGTACTGCCAACGGGCCTCTTCCAGCAATTCCAGGTAGCGGGCGTTGTTCACGTGCCCGTAGGCGTCGCAGTGGTAACCGCGAATCTTGATGCGCGTGCGATGAGGCAAGTTCTTCTCCCGTGTCTGTGTCCAGTTGAGCCAGGGCAGGGTTCAGTTGAGCCAGGGCAGGCGGTCCAGGTCCACGTTACCCCCGGAAACGATGATCCCCACATCCCGTCCCCGCACCGCGTCCCGGTGCTCCAGCAGGGCGGCCAGGCAGACGGCGCTGGAGGGCTCGATGACGATCTTCATCCGCTCCCACACCAGGCGCATGGCCGCGATGATGGCCTTGTCGCCCACGGTCCAGATGGCCTCCACGTGGTCCCGGATGATGGGAAAGTTGAGCTTTCCGAGGCTGGTAAGCAAGCCGTCCGCCACGGTGACGGGATTTTCCGAGGGGATGATGCGGCCGGCCGCCAGGCTGCGCGCCGCGTCATCCGCCCCGGCCGGTTCCCCGGCGATGATCCGCACCCCGGGGGCCAGCGCCCGGGTGGCCAGGCAGGTGCCGGCCAGCAGTCCGCCGCCCCCCACCGGCGCCATGACCACGTCCAGCCCTGGCCGCTCCGCCAGCAGTTCCAGGGCGGCGGTGCCCTGCCCGGCAATGATCCGCGCGTTATCGTACGGGTGGATGAAGGTGGCGCCGGTGCGCCGGACCACCTCTTCAAGGCCCCTTTCGCGCGCCGGCAAGTTGGGCTCGCAGTCGATGATCCGCGCGCCGTAGCCCGCCACCGCCGCCTTCTTGACCCGGGGCGCGCTGGTGGGCATGACCACGTAGGCGGGCACGCCCCGCAGCCGGGCCGCCAGGGCCAGGGCCTGGGCGTGGTTGCCGCTGCTGTGGGTGGCCACGCCACGGGCGGCTTCCTCGGCCGAAAGAGCAAAGACGGCGTTGGTGGCGCCGCGCATCTTGAAGGCGCCCACCTTCTGGAAGTTTTCGCACTTGAAGAATATGCGGCAGCCGGCCTGTCGGTCGATGGCCGTGCTGCTCAGCACCGGGGTGCGGTGCGTGTGCGGGGCGATGCGGCGGGCCGCCTCCTGGATGTCCGTGATGGTGATCATGGCGCGCAGTGTAACGCCCGCCACAGGTTCATGCACTAAAAACACGGTTTCATGCACCAAAAACACGGGCCCACCCACCCAAAACCCGCGCAGCCGCCCCGCGCCCGCCTCTGCCATGAGGGCGGATTTTTCTGGCCCGGCCCCCGCCCGGATGGTAAACTAGCCCCCTGTTCCGTGATCACCCGTCCCTGCCCACCACCCCGGCCCTCCGTCCCGCGGAAGACGGGGATTTCTTCACCGGAGAGCGTGATGCCCAACCCCAACACTTCCGGCGGTGCGTCCGCCCAGCCCTCCCCGCCCTGGTTCATGGGCTACTCCAAACCCTTCTGGGTCGCCAACCTTGTCGAGCTGCTGGAGCGCGCCGCCTGGTACGGCGTCTTCGTGGCCATCACCCTGTACCTAAGCCGGATCATGGGCTACAGCGACGCCGAAGCCGCCCTGGTCTCCGGTATCTTCAGCGCCGGGCTTTATCTGCTGCCCACCTTCAGCGGCGCCTACGCGGACAAGATCGGTTTCCGCAACGCC
>PDQT01000147.1 GCA_002747875.1 bacterium DOLZORAL124_64_63 | reverse complement strand
CAGGGTTTTCAGAAAGTCCTCGGCGGTGCTGTGGGGCAGCCACATGCGCCAGCTGACCTCCGCGCCATATTCCTCGTGGACGGGTTTGCCGCGGTGCAGGGTGAGGAAATGCTCCACGGTCTTGCGCTGGGGGTAGGGAAACTGCAGATCGAATTGCCGCCCCAGCAGGACCTCTCGCCGCGGGGCCTGTTCCAGGACCAGGTCGGCCGTGCCGCCATACGCCCGGGACAGCCCGCCACAGCCCAGCTTGATCCCGCCGAAATAACGCACCACCACCACCACCACATCGGTCAGTGGGGTGCGCCGGATGGCCGCCAGGATGGGCTCACCGGCGGTGCCGGAAGGTTCCCCGTCATCGTTGCGGTTCTCCACGGCGTCGGTGCCCAGGCCCAGCTTCCAGCCGTGGCACACATGGCGCGCGTCATGGTAGCGGCGGGCGCAGTCCTGGATGAAGGCCCGGGCCGCATCGGCGTTGGCCGCGGGGGCCGCCAGGCCGATGAAGCGGGAGCGCTGCTCCTTGAGTTCGGCCGTGGCGGTGGCGTCCAGGGTGAGGTAACTGTCGGGCAACAAGGGCAACTCCTGGGGATGGACGGATTCTGATCAGTTCCGATCATAGAACCTAAGGGATGGACCGCCGGAGTGCCAGAAAGGCTTGGGCGATGTTCCAAGTTTTTTCATTACTTGATCTTATCGTGGCGGCCAAAGAGCGCGGGCGGCATCGGAATTGCAATCTCCCGGCCGTAACCTGGAAACCCATCGGAAAGGCGGGCCCGTGCGCCACCATGATGACAGGAGAAAGGCCTTCCCGGCAGGCCTGCTGATTCTGCTGCTGGGCTGTTTGCTACCGGTTCTGGCGGCGGCGGAAGGGGTGCCGAACCGGCGCCTGCAACCCCCGGGCTCCTTCCTGGGGCCCGCGGGCCGCAGTCCCGTTTTCGTGGGGGGCTTCCTGCAGGGCGGGCACATCTTTGCCGAAGGCGCCGCGCACGGAGGATATGGGGGCATGGTCCTTTTCCGTCCCGGGGCGGCGGCGGATTTCCTGCCCTTCCTGTATCGCTGGAACTGTGGAGCCGTGGGGCAGATCGAAAACCAGCGTCTGGGGCCGGGCCGGGGGCTGCTTTCCGCTGACGGCATCATCCGCTATTACGGGCGGGATATGCGGGATCCCGAATCGTCCGGCTCGCCCTTTGTGGGTATTGGCGTGGGGGCCACGCGGGTTCAGCCGCCCAAAGGCGTCGCGGGTTCGACCAAGTATTGGTCTCTGGTTCTGGAGGCGGGCCGGGAGTGGACCCTGTCCGGGCAGCATCTGGTTTGGGTGCGGACCCAATACCGTTATTACCGCTGGTCCGGCCTGGATTACCGCAATCTGACCTTGCAGGTGGGCGTGGGGCTGCCTTGGCCCTTCTGATGGCACCTGATCACGGGAACCTTTCAGCCGCGCGGTGTTGAAAAGAATACCCGGCATCGACCCCCTGAATTATACTGTGCCGCTGAACCTGTTATCCCGCAAGGAGGTCTCATGCGTATCCCCGCTGTTCTGATTCTTGGTGCTTTGACCGTTGGGCTTTTCCTGAGTTGTGTCGTGCCGGCCTCCGCCCAGGATGAACTCAGCTACGAGCAGTACCGATCCCTGAGCCGGGCCGCCGATCGTCTCGATCACCTGGCTGTTTTCGAACCTCTACACGGCGAGAAGGGCATGTACCTGGCTCTGGGTGAGCGCTTCGGCACGGTCATCGTGCTGAAATACACGGCGGAGGGCAGCCACAGGGTGTGGAAGAGCAACCAGCTGAGCGGTGCCCCCGAGCAGGTGTTGGTGTCGGACCTGGACGGCGATGGGCTGGATGACAGCCTCATCTGTCGCACCGGCAGCGGCAAGATCTACGTCTGGGCGCTGGAGGACTACACCTTGGTGTACGAGAGCCTGCCCAGCGACTACACGAAGATCGACTGCCTGACCACCGCCAACATGGATTCCGATCCCGTCCGCGAGATCGTGTTCATCGGCGATGGCAAGATCGTCTATCTGGACGGGAGCAGCTTCGTGAAGGAATACACCAGCATCAACGACTTCCAGGCCTCCCTCATGCGTTGCGGCGATGTGGATGGCGATGGCCGCAACGAGATAGTCTTGAACAGCGGCAAGATCGTCGATGCCCAGACCGGGAGCGTGGAATGGGAAGAGGAGGCCCTGTTCACCTATCTGGAATTGCTGGATATCGACGGGGATGGGATTTTGGAGGTCATCACCGAGAACGGCTTGGCCGGCCCGCTGAAGGTTTACGACATGGATTACGGGAATGAGGTGCGCTTCCAGTAGCGTTTGTCCGGTTCCAGTGCCGTTAGTCAAAATACCGTGTTTGAGTATGAAAGGAAAAAAATGAAACACCTGACCATCTTGATCGCTTTCCTGTTGTTGGCCCTTGCCGGCTGTGATGAGGAGCCTACATGTGAGTACCCTATACCTCAGGTTCCGCCAGAGTCCTCTCTCGGGATCGAGGCGGTGCCCCCGTCGCTGGGCGCGGACTATGTGGCCCATTTCGATCGCTACACCAAAGTCGTGACGCCTGATGGGGGGAGCATCCACATCGTGGCGCAGAACCAGATCACCAACGGGCAGATCGTTCGTGCCAGGAATGTCCTGGAGCATTATTTGCGTAACCTGCCGGGGTCCCTTTACGGCGCGGACAAATCGGCCGTCGCCAACAAGATGGCGGAGAATAACGCGATCTTGTTGCTGCTCAACGGGCAAGATGACGGGACCAATCCGGCCGGTGAGATGATGGGGCAGCCTTTGTACCAGAATGAGATCCAGGTTGAAGGCCATAGCTGGTATATCAACCAGGATTACACTCACCGCGATGCCACCTTCGAGGAGATTCTCCACATGGTGCATGACACCGGTATCGGCGTCGATGGGAATGGGGGCCTCCCCGGCGCCCTGCCGGACTTTCAGGCGGAAATCCGGGCGGCGCAAGAAAACGCTTTGGCCGAAAACCTTTGGGGCATCGGCCAGGCGGAATGGATCGAGGAACTGACGGCGGAGAACAGTCTTTCGCAGGAGTATCTGGCCTCGGTGATCGATGCCTACTATGGGCTTTGGGGGGCGTGGAGCGAAAGCGCCACCCACGGGATGTGGGGGCTTTATGTGGCCAAAACACGTGAGGAAATCCCGACCGAAGACCCGCTGGGAGCGGCATTGACGAGCAAGTTCTTCCATCCTTATCTGACGTACAACGCGCGCATCGACGCCGACTTTGAGGGGGTCTTCTCGTTGCGGTTCGCCAGCGATCTGCCCTACACGCACCACGCCCAGTATCTCAAAGACGTGACCCTGACCGGTAGTCACGATTCCGGGGTCCGGGTCAATCAGCTGGACAACCGGATCACGGGCAACTCGGGCAGCAATACGGTTGTTTTTTCAGGCGATTCGTCGGAATACACCGTGCAGCGGGACGGCGATGAGGTGGTTGTCACCGACAACACGAGCGACCGGGATGGAGTGAACACCTTGGTGGGCATCGAGAAGCTGGAATTCACGGATCAGACGATCGAATTGTAAGGCGGGCCCCGGCAACATTGATGGGGGTGGGTGAGGCGCGTGACCTCGCCCACCCCAAATTTTTGCCGGTCAGCGGATACTCTTCATCACCTCGAGCATTTCCTCGGCCGACTTGAACCCGCTGGTGCGGCCGTGCAGGATTTCTCCCCGGCTGTCGATGAAGATGACCTGGGGCAGCCCGGGCACCCGGAACTCCTCCTTGACGGCCGACATGTCCGCGTCGTCGGCCTTGGTGGCGTCCACCTTGAGGGTCACGAAGCGCAGGCTTTCCTCCACCACCGGGGGCTGGTTCCACACCAGCTTGTCCAGCTTCTTGCAGTAGACGCACCAGTTGGCCCAGAAATCGATCATGACGGGCTTGCCCGCGGCCTTGGCCTCGGCCCGCTTGGCGTCGATGAAGGCTTTCACGCCTTCTCCCGTGTGGATCTTTTCCCAGGGGACCTTTTTCGGCAGGGGCGCCGGAGCGGTGGTTGTCTGGGCGGTAGTTGTCTGGGAGGTGGTTGTTTGGGCGGTGGCACCCGCGCCGGCGTGCCCGGTCACGGCCACGGTCTGGGGCATGGAATCCGCCAGCAAAGAGCGCCAGGCCTTGCCCACGAAACCGTTCTGCAGGTTGCTGCCGATGACAAACATCAGACCGAAGACAAAGACGAGAATACCCAGACCCTTACGCGTCCGGTCCCACCAGCCGGTGCCTGGAGCCTGGCTGTCGAAGGCCCCCATGAAGCAACTGACCACGACCATCAGGCCGCCGACCAGGGGATAGAAGAACTTGGCGGGGATGACCGAGCCGGGGCGCAGGAAGTAGAAGGCCATGCCCACCAGCAGCAGGCCCATGCCACGGTTCAGGGTCTCCATCCAGCCACCAGCCTGGGGCAGGTTGCCCAGCAGGGCGGGGAAGGTGCCCACGGCAATGAGCAGCATGCTCATGCCCATGCCGAAGATGAACAGGCTGATGAAGGCCAGCACGCCGTCTCCGGTGGTGGCGAAGAAGATCAGCAGGCCGCTGAGGAAGGGCCCCACGCAAGGCGAGGCGATCAGACCGGCGACCATGCCCATGGCGAAGGCGCCCAACAGGCCGGCTTTCTCACTGCCGCCGGGGCCGCCCAGCTTGTCGCGCAGGAACTGGGGGGCCTGTAGCTCGTAAGCACCGAACATGCTCAGACTCAGCACCATCAGCAACAGGGAAATGGGAACCAGGACGATGGGGCTTTGCATGGTGGCGGTCAGGCCGCTGGTGCCCGAGGCGATCAGAAAACCGATGATGGCGTAAACCAGGGCCATGCCCACGGCATAGGTCAGAGAGGTGACCAGGCCGTTCAGAACGCCCTTGTCCTTGTTCTGGGCCCCGATGACGGCCAGAGTGATGGGGATCATCGGGTAGATGCAGGGTGAAAGGCTCATCAGCAGGCCGAACCCGAAGATCAGCAACAGGAAGACGAAGCGACCACGGGTCTCGATGAAATTCTGGATCCGGTTGGCCGACCATTTCTCGCCGAAATCCACGTGCAGAGAGCCTGTCCAGGCACCGGTCACCTCGGCACCGGCCTTGTCCCGGGCCAGAATGCTCAGGGCCAGAGAGCGGTCCCCGGGCTCGATATCCTCGGGCAGGGGGGCGGCCCACTCGATGCGCGCGCTACCGGCCTGGTTCGCGGTCACCTTGGGGGGATACGGGGTGGAGAAGAAGTCCCCACCCTCGGATTGGGGGGAGATCTGCAAGCTCTCCGGGTTCAGGGCGGCGTCGGAGTCCCAGCGGATGTCGAACCGCAGGACGATCTCCTTGCCTATCTCGTGGGTGTCGGCATGCTCCACGGGGGTGAGTTGGGCCTCGATGCCGAGGGCCTGGCCGCCGCAGAGCAGCAGGCACAGGGGCAGGATGAGCAGGGCGTATTTTCTCATGGAAAGCCTCTCAGGAGGGATCTTGCGGTGGAACTGTCAGCTTGTAACTATACGAATATCGGGCCCCAAGACAAGTTCCGGTTTGCCCTTTCGGCCGGGGACGGACTCATTTGTTGCCATTTTTTGCAACTTTATCGAGATTGGGGGCATAAGAACGTTCGGTCGGGTTTGCCGGCTCCCTTTTTCAACCTGGAGGATTGATCTTGCGTCTATTTCGTGCGCATCTGTTCATGCTTGTTTTCGCCCTGTCGGCCATCCTGGGGCTGACCGCCTGCGGTGGTGGCGATGACAACACCAAGTACCAGCCCCCCGCTGACGCGACCGTGGGCGCGCAGGTGGGCAACATCGCCCCCGATTTTGACCTGAAGAACCTGGAGGGGGGCACGCTGAAGCTCTCCAGCCTGCGGGGCAAAGTCGTCATCATCGATTTCTGGGACACCTGGTGCCCGCCCTGCCGCCGGGCCCTGCCTGTGTTGCAGGCTTTGGCGGACGAGTATGCCGATGATCTGGTGGTCGTGGGCGTGGCCTTCGGCCGGGATGGGGAGGAGAAGGTGCGCAGTTACGTCAAGGAAAACAACCTGACCTTCCCCATGGTCCTGACCGATCCCCAGTTTCAGGTGGTGCAGGATTTCGGGAATTTCCAGGGCATCCCGACCACCTTCCTGGTGGATCGTCGCGGTATCATCGTCAAGCAATGGAGCGGCGGGCACACCCGCGCGGAGTACGAAGCGGCTGTCAAGGAAGTCCTGGGCCGGTAAATTCTTAAGGGCGGGATCACGGTCCCGTCCTTTCCTTCCAATCTGGGGGAGCGTATGCGCGCCATCCTGCTGGTGGCCCTGGCCGGGGCTTTCGGGGCGGTTTCCCGCTACGGCGTCAGCCTGTGGGCCCAGCGGCAGTGGGGAGGCCATTTCGCCTTCGGGACCCTGCTGGTGAACATCCTGGGCTGCCTGTTGCTGGGTTTCATTCTGGAACTGGAGACCCGCACCACCATGGTGCCGGGGCATGTGCGGCTTTTCGTGGCCGTGGGGTTCCTGGGGGCCTTCACCACCTTCAGCACCTTCGGCTTCGAGACCATCAAGTTCCTGCAGCAGGGGACGCCGCAGTTGGCATTGCTGAATGTGGGAGCCAATCTGGGGTTGGGTTTGTTGGCGGTGTGGTTGGGCTGGGGGGTGGCGCGTCTGGTCAGCGGGGTCGTTTAGGACGGGAAAGACCCTTGTTTGTCAATGAAGACCCTTGGTTGCAACTAAAGACCCTTGGTTGCAACTGAGCCGCGTTCGGGAAGCCGTCAGCCAAGGGCCTGATGAGTTCTTACATCTCTCTCTACTATGACTATCCTCTAAAGCTACGGTTTGTGTGGCGGTGTCCGAATCGCCCGGAAACCCGAATCCCCAGTCCCTTCCCTTTCTGTGACAGAGGCGCTGGCGCCACAGCCGACCCCCCAAGCCCCCACCAGTCCCTTGTTGCCCGCGGGATTGTGCGCCGGCAGGCAGCAGGATGTGCTTGAGAGCATGTAGTCGCCACGCTCGGGAGCACAGAACCGGGGATCGCAGGAGATATTGGATTCCGTATTGGCCAAGGGGCTTAGCTGGTCGGTCCAGTCACCCTGCCGGTTGCCCCACAGGTTGCAGCCCCGGAAGGTGGGCACCTCGCCGTCGGTCCGCAGGATGGCCACCGCGTTGAAGGCGATGATGGTGTTGATGATGGTGGGCGCCTGGCCCTGGATGGTCAGCACGGCACCACCCTCATCGGCTTGCTGATCCACCAGGGTGCAGGAGGCCAGTTGCAGGCGGCTACCAGCCAGGCTGATGGCGGCCCCGCCCAGCCCGCCCTGGTTGCCGGCAAAGAGAGTATGGCGGATGTTCGCCCGGGTTTGGCCGAACCGGATGGCGTCATCATGGATGGAGCCACCGTGGATGGCGCCTCCGGTGTTGCCGGCGGCGTTGTCCACAAAGGTGCAGCCGGCCACCAGCAGCCGGGCCCCGGGCTCTAGGTGCAGGGCTCCACCCATCAGGGCGCTGTTATCCTTGAAGGCGCATTCTTGCAAATCCAGGACACCTGCCGCCAGGATGGCGCCACCGGACTGGCGGGCGTTGTTGCCGCGGAAAAGGCAATTCTTCAGCACCGGCCGGCTGCCGGCCTGGGCTTCGATGGCCCCACCCTGAGTGGCCTCGTTGCCGGTGAAGACGCAACTGGTCAGACGGGGGGCACCGGAACGGATCTGGATGGCTCCGCCGCGGGCGGCTTGGCCACCGGTGAGGGTCAATCCCACCAGGGCGGTGCTGGTATCCGCATCGGCAAAAATGAAAATGGGGCCCTGCCCACGGGCGTCGATGGTGACACAGGCTGGTTGCAGAGTTCCAGACCAGAGGGTGACGCCCGGTTTGACCGGAATGTCGCTCTCGTGGTAGGTGCCGCAGGAGATCAGGATGATGTCCCCGGAGCGGGCTTTCTGCATGGCTTCGCCGATGGTGGGAGCGTCTTGAGGCACGCTGAGGGTGTTGGCGAAGCCGGGGGTGGTGGCCACGGTTAGCAGGCCAAGAGCCAAGACCAAAGGAAGAGTCAGCCAGCCGGTCAATGTGCTTATGCGCATGAGAAACCTCATGAAGGAAAGGGGATCAGCTTGGCGTCGCCCGGGGCAACCCTCTGCCGGTATGGGGGTAGGATGCTGGATATATACCACATATGAAAGCGGCCGCAACACAAAGGTTACGGCCGCTCAATTCAAACCACTTGCAACGGCTTTTAGCGGAACAGAGCCTTCATGTTGTCGAGGGTCGTGCTTCCCCTGGCCACGATGCCGGCGCAGTTGCCGTTGACGAGGGCCACAGGTAGGCTGGCGCTGCCCTGGATCATCTGCAGCGGCTTGACGGTCGTGTTGTCGTTGCCGTCCACGAAGGCGGGGCCGTCGTAGTCGAGAATGCTGTGGTCTTCGATGCCGTCAATGTAGAACGTGATGGGGGCCTCGACGCTGACGACGTTCAGGTTGAACATCGCCACGATCACGGCGGGATAGGAGTAGGCGTTGGTCAGAGGGGTGCCCAGATTCACGATGAACTCATCGGAGTTGACGGCCGTGTTGGTGGCGTCACCCTGCAGTTGCCAGTTGCTCATGACACCAGGACCTTCATTGGTGATGGTGGCTTCCCAACCCGCCACACCCGCGTCGCTGGAGGGGTGTGTGATGACAACGTAACCAGTGTTGTTGCCCACCGGCAGATCCAGACAGTTGACACAGGCGCAGGGATCGAAGTAGATGCCGATGCCGTCAGCATCGGGATCCAACTGAGCGAAAGCGCCGCCGGCGATGAGGAGGGTCAGGAGCAGAGCAAAAGCGGTCTTTTTCATGTATCTTTCCTCCAGAGGGAGATGTTGCGTTGGGGCAGGTAGTTACTGGTATCGTAGAAAACATGCCTGAACTGTAGAGTTTCTTGAAGTGTTTATACGTACATTCCGCGAAAAAACGGATTTCATGGGTATGGAAGCGATTGGGGTCTTGAAAAATGAGTCGTGCCGCGGAAAACGTCGGGAGTGACATCATGCGCATCCGGATTTCCGTCATCATCCTGTAGCCCTAACTTCACTCAGTGCCGAGAGGGTGTCCTAAGCAGGGCCAGAATGATGCAACCAACAATTTCCGCGGCACGACCAAAGCCATTGCCCCTCTTCTGTCCAGGTGTTAAATTGCCGGCCTGAGAAAAGCCACGCTCCTCAATCCGCCTCTTTCGCAGGAGAAGATCATTGGAAGACATCCGTCAGCTGTCCCAGTACTCGCCAGAGGGCATTGAAAAGAAATGGTATGAAGCCTGGGAGAAGGCGAGACTTTTCGCTCCCGATGAGAGCCTGGAGGCGGAGCCCTTTGTCATCACCCTGCCGCCCCCGAATGTCACGGGGATCCTGCATATGGGGCATTGCCTGAGCAATGCCGTCCAGGATGTGCTGATCCGCTGGGCTCGCATGAGCGGCCGGCCCACTCTGTGGGTGCCGGGCACCGACCACGCCAGCATCGCCACCGAGCAGGTGGTCAGCAGGCAGATGGCCGCCGAGGGCATGCCCAAGCGGGAAGCGGGGCGCGAGAAGTTCCTGACCAAGGCCTGGGACTGGAAGGAAAAGACCCACAGCCGCATCACCCAGCAGATCCGCCGTCTGGGCTGTTCCCTGGATTGGGAGCGCGAAGCCTTCACCATGGATGAGAAGCGGAACGAGGCCGTGCGCCATGCTTTCATCGCCTTGAAGGAAAAGGGTCTGATTTACCGGGACGTGTACTTGGTGAATTGGTGCCCCCATGATCTGACGGCCATCAGCGACGACGAGGTGGAGCACAAGGAGGTGGAGGGTAATCTCTGGCACATCCGTTATCCCTTTGCCGATGGCGAGGGGCATCTGACGGTGGCCACCACCCGGCCGGAGACCATGTTCGGGGACACCGCCGTGGCCGTGCATCCGGAGGATCCGGAGCGCAAGCACCTGATCGGGCGCATGGTCAAACTGCCGCTGACCAAGCGGGAGATCCCGGTCATCGGGGACCATCACGCGGATCCGGAGAAGGGCACGGGCTTCGTGAAAATCACCCCGGCCCACGACCCCAATGACTTCGAGGTGGGGCGTCGCCACGATTTGCCCCAGGTGGTGTGCATGACGCCCAGCGCCATCATGAACGCCGAGGCGGGCGAATTTGAAGGCCAGGAGCGCTACGAGTGCCGCAAGAACCTGCTGGCCAAGTTGGAGGCCGAGGGCCTGCTGGTGAAGGTGGAGAAGAACGTGCACCAGGTGGGGCACCATGACCGCTGCGGCCACGTCATCGAGCCCTATCTGAGCAAGCAATGGTTCCTGCGCATGGACAAGTTGGCCGAGCCCGCCGTGGACGCGGTGCGGGATGGGGAGATCACCCTTTTCCCGGAGCGCTGGATCGGTGTCTACAACAACTGGATGAAGAACATCCGGGACTGGTGCATCAGCCGGCAGCTGTGGTGGGGACACCGGATCCCCGTCTGGTACTGCGATGATTGCGGTGAGGAGATTGCCGCCGAGAAAACCCCCGAGCAATGCCCCCGGTGCAGCAGCGCGGGGCTGACCCAGGACGAGGATGTGCTGGACACCTGGTTCAGCTCCTGGTTGTGGACCTTCTCGCCGCTGGGGTGGCCCCAGGACGACGCGGACCTGAAGAAGTACCACCCCACTTCGGTGCTGGTCACCGCCGCGGATATCATCTTCTTCTGGGTGGCCCGCATGATCATGGCCAGTTACGAATTCCTGGGGGAAAAGCCCTTTGCGGAGGTGCTTTTCCACGGCATCGTGCGCGATGAGCAGGGGCGCAAGATGAGCAAGAGTCTGGGCAACAGCCAGGACCCCATCACGCTGATCGATCAGTACGGTGCCGATGCCCTGCGTTGCAGTCTGGTCATGCTCACGCCCACCGGCCAGGACATCTTCTTCAGCGAGAGCACCCTGGAAGTGGGGCGGAACTTCTGCAACAAGATCTTCCAGGCCACCAAGCTGGTGCTGGGCAACTGGGATGAGGCGGGATTGCCGTCCTCCGCGGATGATCAGCCCGCCGCGCCGCGGACGCTGGATATCGGGGCCCTGGGGACCGCCGCGGATTGGGAGCGGGAGCCCGGGCGTCTTTTCGGAGAACTTTGGCGGGGTATTTTCGGGGGGACGGTTCCGGTGGCCATCCAGGACACGGACCTGATGGTGGAGGACCGCTGGATCCTGGCCTGCCTGCTGGAAACCGTGGCCGAAAGTGGTCGCAACATGGACAAGCGGCGGCTGAACGACGCGGCCTACGGTGTTTTCAACTTCTTCCGCCACGAGTTCTGCGACTGGTACCTGGAGGCCGTCAAGCCCCGCATGCGGGATGAGCGGCAGCGGGATGTCGCCCTCTGCGTGGCGGTCCTGAACCTGGCCGTCAGCTACAAACTGTTGCACCCGCTGATGCCCTTCATCACCGAGGAACTGTGGTCCTGGCTACCGCCTGCCCGGGGATTCCTGATGACCAGCAACTTCCCTGTTCTGGAGGGGGAAGCGCCCTTCCGGACCGAGAAGCGGGCCTTCGAGGAGATCCAGGAAATCACCACCACCGTGCGCAACGTGCGCCACGAACTGGGTGTGCCCCCCGGCAAGCGGGGCACGGCCATCCTGCGTCCGGAGAGCGAGGCCGGCGTCGACAGGTTGCGCGCGGCGGTGGATCTGGTCGCGTTGCTGGCCAAGATGGAAACGGTGGATGTGGTGGTCGGGGGCGAGGACCCCTCGCCCGCTGGTGTCGGTGTGGCCGGCACGGTGCAGATCTTCCTGCCCATGAAGGGGCTGGTGGATCTGGACAAGGAGAGGGCCCGCCTGCAGAAGGAACTGGCCAAGATCGAGGGCTGGCTGAAGGGGTGCCGCGCCAAGCTGGCCAACGAGAAATTCACGGCCAACGCGCCCGCCCACGTGGTCCAGCAGCAGAAGGATCTGCTGGCCGAAAACGAGAACAAGGCCGCCACGGTCCAGGAGCGTCTCAAGGCCCTGGACGGTTGAGGTCGGGAGGATCCCATGACCGCTACCAGCGAAAATCTGAGCCCCGGTGAATGCTTGCTGCAGGCCCGTGAAAAGGCCGGCCTGGAACTGGCTGATCTGGCGGAACGCACCAAGATTCCGCCCGCCAGCCTGCAGGCCATCGAGCGGGACGAGTACCACAAGGTTTCGGGTGATCTGTACGTCAAAAGCTTTCTGCGTTCCTATGCCAAGGAGGTGGGCCTGGATCCCGAGGAAATGATCGAGACCTACCAGGCTTTCACCGGTAAAGCGGCCGCCGGTGCCGAGGGGGAATCCAAAGCGGGCTGGGACGAGAAGGATGTGCATATCCGTCGGGTGGGGCTGCCCTGGCTCCAGATCGGGGGCGGGGCGCTGGTCCTGTTCCTGGTCATCGCCGGCCTCTGGTCTCTGCTGAACCGCGGTGAGGCCGACGAGCCCGATCCCGTTGCTGTTTCCGCTGCCGAGGTCGGGGGCGATGCCGGTCTCGGGACCGATGCCGATGCTGGGGCAAGGCGGGACACTCTGGCCCTGGGGTGGCAGATCAGCCCGCCTCGCCCTGAAGAGCCTGCTCGTACCCGCCGGGAAGTCACCCCCGTGGGCGCGGCGCGACCGAGCCGGCCCGCGGCCGTGCCCGGGGGGCCCGAACTGCGCTTCGCCGATGGCCGGGTCTGGCCCTTCGTTCTGCGCTTGCTGGTGCCGGGCCCCGGACCCTACGCCGTCATGCGGGATGCGGAGACCGGATTCCAGGAGGCCCGTTTCCCTGCTGCGGAGGAACTGGAATCCCTGCCGCGGACAGGGGTAGAGGCCGGCCGCGCCTACGCCGTGCGCGAAGGATTGGCCGTGTACTGGGGTGTCGAAGACCACATCAGCCTGCGCCTGGGCAAGGTGGCGGGTGTCCGCCTCAGTTTCAACGGCCGCGACCAGGATCTGTCCCGCTTCCATGACGGCGAGGTCCTGCTGCTGGACGCTTCCGCTCTCGAGCCTCCCAGCGGGGAATGAGGGCATGAGTCTTTTCCAACTGGTTTCCCCTTTCTCGCCCACCGGGGACCAACCCCAGGCCATCGGGGAACTGGTGGCCGGTATCCGAGCCGGACAGCGGTACCAGACGCTGCTGGGGGTGACGGGCTCGGGCAAGACCTTCACCATGGCCAACGTCATCCAGCAACTGGACCGGCCGGCCCTGATTTTCAGCCACAACAAAACCCTGGCGGCCCAGCTCTACGGTGAGATGAAGGGCTTTTTCCCGCACAACGCCGTGGAATTCTTCATCTCCTACTACGACTACTACCAGCCCGAAGCCTTCATCCCCGCGACGAATACCTACATCGAGAAAGACACCAGCATCAACGACGAGATCGAGCGGCTGCGCCTGCGGGCCACCAGCAGTCTGCTCGCCCGGCGGGATGTGATCGTCGTGGCCAGTGTCTCGGCCATCTACGGGGTGGGGAATCCGGAAACCTTCCAGTCCAGCCGTATCGCCCTGGACGTGGGGATGGAGCTGGACCGGGATGAGTTGTTGCAGCACCTGGTGGAAATCCAGTACGGGCGCAACGATGTGGAGCCGGGCTATGGCACCTTCCGGGCGCGAGGCGACACGGTGGAGATCCGGTCCGCCTTCGAGGAGCGTGTCCTGCGCGTGGAGTTCTTCGGCGACGAGATCGAGGCCCTCAGCTGGACCGATCCCCTGACGGGGCAGAGCCTGGGCGCGGCGAGCAACGCGTTGATCTATCCGGCGACGCAGTTCGTGACTGAGCGGGGGGGCATCGATCGGGTGGTGGACGAGATCGGGCGGGACCTGGAGGTGCGCCTGGGGGAGCTGGACGAACTGGCCAAACCCCTGGAGGCCCACCGCCTGGCCAGCCGCACCCGCTACGACATGGAGATGATCAAGCAGATCGGGCACTGTGCCGGGGTGGAGAATTACTCCCGCTATTTCGATGGCCGCCGGCCGGGAGAGCGCCCCGCCTGTCTGCTGGACTATTTTCCGGACGACTATCTCATGTTCATCGACGAGAGCCACGCCACCATTCCGCAGATCGGGGCCATGTACCACGGCGACCGTTCCCGCAAGAGCAATCTGGTGGAGCATGGATTCCGGCTGCCCAGCGCCCTGGACAATCGGCCGCTCCTTTTCGAGGAATTCGAGGAAATTATCCCGCGGGCCATCTACATCAGCGCCACGCCTGGGGATTATGAGCTGGAAAAGTCGGGCGGCACGGTGGTCGAGCAGGTGATCCGTCCCACCGGGTTGGTGGATCCTCCCATCCACGTGCTGCCGGTGCGGAACCAGGTGGATGATCTGCTGGAGCGTATTCGCGTGCGCATCCGGATGAAGCATCGGGTGCTGGTCACCACCCTGACCAAAAAGATGAGCGAGGACCTGACGGACTACCTGGCCCAGGCGGGGGTGAAGGTGGCTTACCTGCATTCGGATATCGCGGCTTTGGATCGCATCGAGATCCTGCGCAAGCTGCGTCTGGGCGAGAGCGACGTGCTGGTGGGCGTGAACCTGCTGCGCGAGGGGTTGGATCTGCCGGAGGTCAGCCTGGTGGCCATTCTGGATGCCGACCGCGAGGGTTTTCTGCGCAGCGAGCGCAGCTTGATCCAGACCGCCGGACGGGCGGCGCGGAACGCCTCGGGGGAGGTCATCATGTATGCGGATCGCATCACGCGCAGCATGCAGCTGGCCATCGACGAGACGAACCGCCGCCGCGAAAAGCAGCTGGCCTACAACAAGGAGCACGGCATCGTGCCGCGCACCATCAGCAAGAGCCGCGACGAGATCCTGCTCTCCACCCAGGCGGCCACCAGCCATGCCCAGAGCCAGGACAAGGCCGCGGCCGACGCGTCGGGCGCGGAACT
>PDQT01000119.1 GCA_002747875.1 bacterium DOLZORAL124_64_63 | reverse complement strand
AGGAGCGGTCATGACGATCCGCCAAACGATGATCCTGTTCGCGATTCTCTCCCTCGTGCTGGCGGCGCCCGCGGCCCGGGGCCAATCCCTCACCGGGCGCGAGATCGCCCAGCGCGTCCATGACCGGCCGGAAGGGGATTCGCGCTATTCGGAAATGACCATGCGCCTGATCAGCAAGAAGGGCAAGGAACGGGAGCGCCGTCTGTATTCCTGGTCCATGGACGTGGGTGACCGGCACCAGGATTCGAAGATGCTGATGTTCTTCGATTACCCCGCCGACGTGCGGGGCACCGGCTTCCTGGCCTGGAATTACGACGAGATAGGCAAGGACGACGACCGCTGGCTCTATCTGCCGGCCATGAAGAAGACGCGGCGGATCAGCGGTTCTTCCGCCAAGCGCGACTACTTCATGGGCTCCGATTTCACCTACGACGACCTGGGCAGCCGCAACGTGGACGAGGATGATCACACGCTGTTGCGGGAAGAAGAACGCGACGGCCATCTCTGCTGGGTGGTGGAATCGGTGTCCAAGGACAAGCGCGACATCTACGCGCGGAAGGTGTCCTGGATCCGGCAGGATTGCCTGGTGCCGCTGCGGGTGGAGTATTACGACCGGCATGACCACCTGCAGCGGGAGCTGGTCCTGTCGGAGGTGGAGCAGGTGGATGGCTACTGGCTGGCGAAGCGTCTGCACATGACCAACGTGCAGAAGAAGACCCAGACCATCCTGGAGATCCAATCGCCCAGGTACGATCTGGACCTCGAGGAAAACAGTTTTGTCGTGGGCAAGCTGCCGAAGGGGCGCCTGTGAGACGGTTGGCGCTGGGATTAGCCGCGGCCATCCTGCTCTTTGCCGGGAGGGCTACAGCGGGAACCGACGAGGCGTGGAGCTTCGGCGGCTTCGCCGACACCTACCATGCGGCGCGCACCGGCGGTGACGGCGCCCTGTTGAGCTCGCGCACCCGGCTGCGCGGCGAGCTGTCCGGCTACCGGGGCGAGGCGTTCTTCTTCGCCTCCTTCAACGCGGTACACAACGGCCTTCTGGAATCCGAGACGGGGATTCAGCTGCGGGAATCTTATTTCCAGCATGCCGGGGGGAACTGGGAGCTGACGGCGGGCCGCCAGATCGTCGTCTGGGGCGTGGCGGACGGTCTGCGGATCACCGACCTGGTCTCGCCCATGGACCTGACCGAGTTCTTGGCCCGCGACTACGACGACATCCGCACCCCTGTTGACGGCATCCGGCTCAAATACCTCGACGGCAGCCTGAACGCCGAACTGGTCTACCTGCCGGTGGCGGCCTTCGACATCATCCCCCTGGACATGGCCAACCCCTGGTGCCCCTTCGGTGGCGAGGGCGTTACCAAAGTGGAACTGGTGGACGCGGGGCGCCCCGCCAAGACCCTAGAGAATGGGGAACTGGGCCTGCGCGCCTCCCTTTATCGGGCGGGGCTGGATCTGGGGTTCATGGCCCTGCGCACCTGGAACAAGACACCGGTGTACCTGGCGGAGTACGCCGCGGCCACGGGCACCCTGCGCCTGCGGGCCCGGCATCAGCGCATGACGGTGCTGGGCGTGAACGTTTCCCGTCCCCAGGGGGCGTGGGTGCTGCGGGGCGAGGCGGCGGCTTATGTCGACAATCTGCACCAGGTGCTGCGGGCCGGCATCGCCGGCACCGTCCAGCGCACGGACTGGCACCTGCTGGCGGGCGTGGATTGGTATCCGGGCGGCGAGTGGACCATTACCGGCCAGTTCATCCACAACAGGGTTCCGGACCATGAAGAGGGCATGATGACCCCCGCGCGGGCCTCCCTGGCCACCTTCGGCATAACCAAGCTGTTGGCGCGCAACACGCTTAAGCTGTCCACCTTCGCTTACGCGGACCTGACGAACGAGAGCATCTTCAACCGGTGTTATGCCGACTACAGTCTATCGGACGATCTGCATCTTCTGCTGGGCTGGGATCTGTTCGCGGGCGACGCCGGCGTGTACGCGATCTACGACGATAATTCCGAGCTGTGGTTCAAGGCCAAGTTCGGGTTCTAGCGACGGCCGGGGTTTTCAGGACGCCGGCCGCCGGGCCACGCAGAAAGGAGCTTCGGCATGCGAAAATCCCTGCCACCAATGGATACCTCCTATGAGGTCTTCTTCAAGATGCCCTACGAGGCCCTCAAGTGGGAGCTGCTCAAGACCGCGCTGGAATGGAAGCTGTTCGACCGCACGTCCGCGGGGACTTCGGCGGCGGCGCTGAGTGACGCCCTGGGTCTTCATCCCGGCAACACCACCTACCTGCTGAACGCCCTGGTCGCGCTGGGTCTGCTGACCAAGAAGGACGGCGTCTACACCAACACGGCCCGCGCCGAGCGCTTCCTCACCACGGGTAAGGACACGTCGCTGGGCGAGGCGCTGCTGTTCATGGCCGGCTGGACCACGCCGCTGCTGAACGGCGGCGTGCAAAAGTTGGTGGAAAACGGCCCTCCGCCCCAGGACGACCTGACCGATCCCGCCATCTGGGTGCAGGGGGCCCGCGTCAGCCTGTCCCATTCCCGGTGCGCCCGGGCCCAGTACGTCGCCCGGCTGGTGGCGGAGCTGCCGGAGTTTCCTTCCTTCACCCGGATTCTGGATCTGGGGTCCGGCCCCGGCATCATCGGCATCGCCGTGACGGCGGCCCACCCATCCCTGAAATGCGTCGTCTTCGATCAGCCTCCCGTTTGCACGGTCGCGCGGGAAGCCGTGGTCGAGTACGGCATGGAAGAGCGCGTCGCCGTCCAGGAAGGCGATTACATGAGCGACGACTTCGGCTCGGGCTACGACTTCGTGATGGCGAACTACACGCTGAACTTCTACCGCGACCGCCTGGCCGACATCATGACCAAGGTGCTCCAGGCGCTGAGACCGGGCGGGGTGTTCATGGTGACTTCGGATGGATTGAACCGGGACCGCACGGCGCCCGCGGGCAGCATCATCAGCTGGCTGCCGATCCAGCTGCAGGGCAACGACATGTCCTTCGAAAGCGGCCAGATCGCGCGGGCCATGCGGGAAGCCGGTTTCGTCTCCACGGAGATGCGGGTGCTGACGGATGTGGAAGTGGAAGCGCACGGCTCGGTGGAGATGACCCTGGGCAGGAAAAAGGGCTAGCCCCTGACGGCGCCAGCCCTTTTCCGTAGATCCGGTCCGGCTTATTTGAGGCTGTCCCGCACCTGGTTTTCCACGCCTCCGGCGATGACCACTTCCTGCACCGGCCCCCCCAGAGGGCTGAACCGGTAGTCCTGGCCGCGCCAGGTGGCCGTGGAGGCGGCGAAGTCGATGGTCACGCCATCGCCGTCGATGATGGTCCTGGCGCCGCCATCGGCCTCGGCCTGGTAGGCGGCCAGCATGGCGTCGCTCAGGGCGGGGCACTCCACGCAGATGAAGCCGTTGTTGATGGCGTTGCGCAGGTAGGTCTGGCTGTAGCTGCCGGCGATGACCAGCTTGATGCCCGCGGCCTGCAGCGCCGTGGCGGCCTGCTCGCGCGAGCTGCCGGTGCCGAAGTTGTAGCCGCTGACGATCACATCGCCCGCTTCCACCTGACCGGCGAAGCGGGGATCGTAGTTCTCCATGACCACCTGGGCCATCTGCTCGGGGGTGATGTCCTCGCGGTAGGTGTAATCCTTGGAGTAGATGCCGTCGGTGTTCAGGTTGTGCGTGGGCAGCACCAGGGCGCGTCCCCGGTGGCCGGCGGGGAAGCCGTCCAGGATCTCCACGGCGGCGGCGGGGGCCTCCGGCGCGGGGAACTCCCGGATGTGGCGGTCGGGGCCGCTGTCGGATAAAGCCATGCCCTCGGGGCCGCTGATGTGACCCTTCATGGCGCTGGCGGCCACCACGGCGGGGCTGGCCAGGTAGGCCTCGGCCTCGCGGCTGCCCATGCGGCCCTTGAAGTTGCGGTTGGTGGCGCTGATGCCCACCTCGCCGTCCTCCAGCAGCCCGGTGCCCAGGCCGATGCAGGGCCCGCAGCCGGGGGGCAGGGGGCGGCAACCGGCGGCCAGCAGGTCGCCCCAGCTGCCGTCGGCCTCGGCCTGCTCCTGCACCGGGGCGCTGGCCGCGGCGATGTACATCTCCACGCCATCGGCCACCCGGCCGCCGCGCATGACGTCCGCGGCCTGGCGCAGATCCTCGCGGCGGGCGTTGGTGCAGCTCACCAGGTAGGCCTTGTGGATCTTCATCTGCTTGGCCTGCATGGCGGCCAGGCTGGTGGCCACCTGCAGACTGTGGGGACCGCTGATATGGGGCGTGACCTGGTCCAGATCCAGGTTGATCTCCGCGGCGTACCAGGCGTCCGGGTCGCTGACGGGCGGATGGTCGCGCCAGGCGGCGATCTTCTCGTCGGTGACGCGGTCGGTGATGCCGCGTTTCTGGAGCCAGGCCTGGCGTTCCCGCATGTGGGCGATGGTCTTGTCGTCCACGGGGAACCAGCCGGCCAGGGCGCCCCACTCGGTGGTCATGTTGGCGATGGTCAGGCGCTCTTCCATGCTCAGGTCGGCGATGCCGGTGCCGCCGAACTCCAGAACGGCGTTCAGGACTTCGCCCTGGTTGTACATGCCGCACAGGGTGATGATGACATCCTTGCCCGTGACGCCGGCGCGCAGCCGGCCGTTCAGGTTCACCTTGATGGTGCGCGGCACCTGCCACCACACCGTGCCCAGGGCCCACAGGGCGGCCGCGTCGGTGCGCACCACCGGCGTGCCCAGGGCGCCGATGGCCCCGTAGGTGTTGCTGTGGCTGTCGCTGGCCACGCAGAAACCGCCGGGCTGCACATAACCTTCCTCGATCATGATCTGGTGCCCGATGCCGCGACCGGCGGGGTAGTGGTCCACCCCGTTCTCCTTCGCGAAGTCCGCCATCTTGGCCATCTTGGCCAGGGTTTCGGGGGTGGGATCCTGGATGTTGTGGTCCAGGGTGAAGACGGGCTGGCGCGGGTTCTTGACGCGCGGCACGCCCAGGCCCTGGAACTTGACCATCACCGCGGCGGTGTTGTCATGGGTCATGACATGATCCGGGACCAGGGTGACGTAATCGCCACAATGGACTTCCTGGCCGTCCTTGAGGCCGATGGCGTGCGACTGGACAATTTTCTCAATGACTGTCTGGGCCATGCTGATCCCATCCCTTGGTTTGGCGATGCCGAAATGTTGACAGTGGAACTTCAGAAAAGTTCGCCAATGGGGGGGGCGGGGTCCAGGGAAAAGTCGGGGGGTTGGGGGGGGGGAGGGGGTGGGGGAGTTCTTTTAGGGTGGTATTTGGAGTTGGAATTCCGTTCTGGAATTTCACATCTGCAGGTTTGAATGATCCACGCGAAGCCGGCAGAGGTCAGGCTGTTGTCTCAATCCTATCCCGGAATCCCGCCCCTGCAAGATTGAGCACCAATCTTCCGGTTAGCGAGTCCCAATTCTGCGTCTCAATCCCATCCCGGAATCCCACCCCTGCAGGCGTCCATTCTCGGGAGGGTCACATGCTTGATTATGAGAGGTCTCAATCCCATCCCGGAATCCCACCCCTGCAGGCATATGGACTGCGGCAAGCGTCTCGATCATAGTAGAAATGTCTCAATCCCATCCCGGAATCCCACCCCTGCAGGAGCACCCTTCATATTCTCCTATTTCCCCGGCATTTACGCAACCATTTCCGGGGATAAAATTAAATTGATCTCTAATCCCGTAATGATAGATCAAAAAACAGCCCTCAATCACTGACATCGCCTCCATAATTCCTTGCCGCACAAGACTTCCGGGGATGATCCGCATAATTCCCAATCTTGATTTAACCGAAATCCAGAATTATCAAGGAGTTCCCTCATTGATGACCTTTTATACGATTCATCCCCGGAAACGCATATCTAAAGATAAAATCAAGCCCTGCCCACCATTCAGCCCATGACGAAACCCCCTTTTAGGCACTCTCACCTCGCCTCATCTCGCCTCACCTTACCCTTCCCCCACCTGAATTCTTCATACCATAACCGCACAAGCCGAATTTTCCCCTACCGCAACGGCCCCTTCACGCAGAATGCGGGCCGGAACTCTTGCCCCTTGCCCACGCGTCAGCCCTCCTCGCAATACGCCGTCCACAGACAATCGCTGCCGTTTCTTGCCCCGGCCGCCGGTATCCCCTTATTATGCGGTGACCCATGACCCATGACCCATGACCCATCACATCCCATCACCCTTCCGCCACCCTCCCCGAAGAGGCGCCATGTACCGCGATTTCGAAGACCTGCGTGACCACTGCCCCGCCGAAATCCAGGCCGACATCGCCCTGGACTTCCACCACGATGACCCCGCCGAATTGGCCGCCTTCTGGCCTGTGACCGGCGATGGTGAGTTCCGTCTTTACCTCACCTCCCGGGTGGGAGACTACTGGGAGCGCGCCGCCCGCGCGCGCGGGGGGAAGAAGATCCCCGAGGACGGCCTGGCCATGGAGATCCTGGTGGACAGCTACGCCGATCCCGAGATGGGCCACACCCTCTATCTGGAACTGCACGCCTACTGCGGGACCGAGGAGATCGGGGAGATCGTCTGGGACACCTTCGACGACCAGGATCTGGAGCAGGAATTCATGAAGAACCTGCCTCTGCAGGTGGCTGATCTGGTGGCGCGCATGAAACCCGTGCGCGGCCTGCGCTGCGAGGTGGAGATCAGCGAAGTGGCCGAACTTTGACCCGGAAGCCTGGCCTACCGGGGGACCGCGGGGCCGGAGAGCCAGGACCATGGCCTGGTGAACAAGGCGGGAAGGGCGAGGGGGCACGGGTCAGGTGTGCTCCGGCACGGGGCTGACCAACGCCCCCCTCGCGTCAACGGCTGAATCAGTAGCTCAGGTACTGGTCGACCATGTGCTGGGCCGTTCCATCGTAGCAGAAGCCGATCACGCCGTCGGGGATGCCGTCCGCGTCCATGACGAAGGGGTCCTTGGACACGGTGTTCTCGGGCGTGTAGATATCGTACCCGCTGACGGGATCGCCACCATACAGGACGAAGAGGTACCCGGTGATCCGGTTGTTTTCGTCGTGGTAGGAGTGGTACGAGAAGCCCCTGTCCACATAAGTGCCGGGGCGCGTTTCCGTGGTGAAGGGCCACTCCGACAGGTAATCTTCCTGGAAAAGAAGGAGCGGGTGCTCGGGGTAGGTGCCGTCATGGTCGGCCGCCCAGAGCATCATGGCCTGGTCCATGGTGTTGATGATGTCCTGGTACCATTCCAGCGACGGATCATCCTCGGCTCCCTCGGCGTCCTCATACCCGAAATCCTCATACCCGAAATCTTCCGCCCTCTCTTCGATGATCTGGGGCAGGTTGTCGATGAGGTTGGGCAGCATCTGGTACAGGCCGGTGATCACGGCACCGCGCACCTCGGCCTCCGCCTCGAAAGCGTTGCTGCCGCTGGAGCGGTACAGCATTTCCTCGGTCTCCAGGTACTGGAACAGGTCCTCGTAAAACCCCAAGAGCCACAGATCTGAGTTCGACTCGCCCATCATGGCGCTCAGGCTCATCAGGTCCCCCATCAGCTTCCCGTACTGCTCACCGTTGATGTAAGCGTATTTCAGGCCGTCGGGAACCTTCATGCCGGAGGCCTCTCCCGCCAGGACAGGGCGCAGGTGCTCCGCTTCCATGCTCAGCACCAGGAAGTCCTGGCTGGTGGCGATGGTCAGGCCGAAGGGCGTGGCCTGCAACTCGAAGTCGCCCACCATCTCGGGTTCGATCTGGGCCAGCATGTCGCGCAGGCCTGCCGCGTCACCGGACATGTCGCCCAGCAGATCCAGCAGCGTGTTGCGCAGGGCGAACCCGTCGGTGCTGCCCAGAGCCATGCCGAAAGGCATGGCCATGAGGTTGAACTGCGCGTCCTCGGGCGTGCTGAAGATGAAGAAATCCAACTCGCCGGAAAGCAGGGGCAGCAGGTCCGTGCGGGGCACGAAGCCGTCCAGGTCCAGGTTCCCGTCCTCGTTGATGGGCATGGGGCCCAGAAGCTGGGCGATGTCATCCCGCTTGAGGAAGTCCAGGGCCAGTTCCATGATATGCGCGAAGTTGTGCGCGGTCATGAACAGGGCCAGATCCTGGCGGTCCAACAGCTTGGCGAAGCGGCACTTGCCGTTGGGGGAGGTGTAGAGCTGGAAGAGCAGGCTGTCCCGGTGCCGGGGGTCCATGGTCAGCCGGGCCTTGAACTTGCTGTGTTCCTTGGAATCTTTGCCCTCGATTTTCAGCCGCTGCAGCGCCTCGATCCCGATCACATCCAGGACGAGTTGCAAGGCCTCGGCTTCCTCGGGATCCTTTTCCATCAGCATGGCCATGAGGCGGGGCCGCAAGTCATCGACCACCATGCCCAGGTCCAGCTCGAATTTGTATTGAGAGTCCATGCTGATGATGGGATCCACAAGCGCGTTGGCCGGAGTATCCTCGGCCCAGGCGGGTGTCGCGCCCAGGGCCATGCCGGTCAGCAGCATCAGCAGCAAAAGTGTTTGGTGAATTCTCATCGAACATCCTCCCGAGGCATAAGGAAAAACGGCTTTCCACAAAGCTACCCGCGAAGCGGGCGGATCATACAAAAATTTTCCCGGTCAGTGTGCCGGTCCGTCAGACCCAGAGGCCCTCGAAAACCTGCTCGGCCAGGGTCTGCCCGTCGTGGACGGGTGGTCGGCAGCGTCCGTATTCACAGACGTATGCCGTGGCTTTTTGTTCCACCGGCGTCTTGTCGGCCAGAGCGGGCGCCGCCTCCAGCAATTTTTGGGAGGGGCCCTTCGGTCCGACCGGACACAGGAAGGCGTGCGCCGGCAGCCGGGCTGCCAGCGTGCCGTGCAGCAGCCCCGCCGGCTCCGCCAGGACCACGGACAGATAGGGGTCCAGGGTCATGCGCGCGGCGGCGGCGGTCCAGACCAGCTCGAAACCGGCTTGGCTCAGCAGCCCGGTGGCGTGTTCCGCCTGCCGGCGGGCTTCCTGTTGGTAGGCCGGTTCTCCGGTGGCGGCCGCCAGCCGGATCAGGTTGTGCAGCATGACGGAATTGCCGCTGGGGATGACGTTGTCGAAGGGATCGTGCCGCCGTCCCAGGGGCGCCTCCGCTTCGGCGGGTGTCTGGTAGAAACCGCCCCCCGGACGGGCGAACCGCTCCCGTACCTGGTCGGTCAGCCGCCGGGCCAGGATCAGCCGTTCGGGGCTCCCGCCGTATTGGTACAGATCCAGCAAGGCGTCGATCAGGAAGGCGTGGTCGTCCAGGACGGCTTCGCCCGCCACCTGGCCCGCGGTGGAGGCGCGGAAAAGCCGGCCGTCCGGGTCGCGGTGCGCGCGCAGGAGGTGGTCCATGGCCTTCTCGCCGGCGGCCAGGTACTGCGGCTGGCCCGTGGCGGCCGTGGCCTGGGCCAGGGCGCTGATGACCAGGCCGTTCCAGGAGGTGACGATCTTCTCGTCCAGGGCCGGCGGCGTGCGGCGGTCCCGGGCGGCAAGCAGTTTCTGCCGATGCCGGGGCAACAGGGCGCGCGCCAGGTCGGCGGTGAGGCCGTATTCTCCGGCCACCGCCTCGGCATCCGCGCGCCAGGTCAGCACGCTCCGGCCCGTGTCCTCGAAATTGCCCTGGGGCGTGATGCCCAGCATGGCGGCCAGGGCGGGCCCGTCGGTTGGGCCCACCTCGGCGGTGATGTCGGCTTCGTCCCATATATAATAGGTGCCCTCTTCGCCGCCGCTGTCGGCATCGAAGCTGGCGTAGAAGGCGCCCTCGGGGTGGCGCATTTTCCGCAGGAGGAAGTCCAGCGTGTCGACGGCGGTGGCCAGGAAGTCCGGGCGCTGCAGGGCCACGCCCGCCTCCAGGAAGAGAGAGGCCAGCTGCCCGTTGTCGTAAAGCATCTTCTCGAAGTGGGGGACCGTCCATTCCGGGTCCACGGTGTAGCGGTGGAAACCGCCGCCCAGGTGGTCGCGGATGCCGCCGCCCTGCATGGCTTCCAGGGTTTGGGTGATCATGGCGCCCAGTTCGGCGTCGCCATCGCGGCGGTATTCGCGCAACAGGAAACGCCAGCGCGCGGGGGTGGGGAACTTCTGGCTCTGGGCGAAGCCCCCGTGGGTCTGGTCGCGCAGTTCCTTGGAGCGGGTCACGATGCCGGCCAGCAGGGCGGGATCCAGCTCAGGGGCGTCGTGGATGGTGAGGTTGCCCATCAGGTTCAGGCGTTCGGTCACGCGCCGGCTCTGGGCGTCCAGCTCCGCGCGGCGGGTCTGCCGGACCTTGAGCAGCCGGTCCAGCAGCTCCAGGAAACGGTCCTTGGGCAGGTAGGTGGCCCCGTAGAATGGCTTCAGGTCCGGGGTCATGAAGACGGTCATGGGCCAGCCGCCCTGGCCCGTCATCAGCTGCACGGCCTCCATGTAGACGGCATCGATGTCCGGTCTTTCCTCACGGTCCACCTTGATGGCCACGAAGTGTTCATTCAGGACGGCGGCCACGTCGTCGTGCTCGAAGACTTCGTGCTCCATGACGTGGCACCAGTGGCAGGAGCTGTAGCCCACGGAAAGGAAGATGATGCGGTCCTCTTGGCGGGCTTTTTCCAGGGCTTCGGGGCCCCAGGGGTACCAGTCGATGGGGTTGTGCCCGTGCTGGCGCAGGTACAGGGACGGTTCCCGGGTCAGGCGGTTGCCGTCGCGGCGGATGGTCTGCGGGGAGCGGGGGGCATCAGCGGATTGGGAGGAAGCCATGGGGGTCACCATTCGGGATTGCGGGGTGGGGGTGGGGAACACTTTGTGGGCAAGCTAGAAGCGGTTGCTCCTTTTCGCCACAGCCGCAAGTCCCGGCGGGATGGTGGGGATTATCCCAAATGCCCCATTAGGGCCTGTTTGCGTACATTATTATAAAGTTCAAAAAACTCCTCTTTTTTCATTGTCAGGATTTCGTCACCGCATTATCATGCGTGGCGAATTACAGTTGAATGGTGGCGTATCGTCTCTGTTCGCTTGTCTTTGGTAAGATCCCCCGGTTCCGCCGGGATTCCGTCCGCATAAATCGATAGCTCGCAACGGCGGTTCAGGGTGGTTGGGCCATGTCTGTCCGTCGGTGTCGCTTTTGTCTCGTTGACCAAGGGGGCGAATCGCTTGGCTCCGGAAAACCACGACCTGCAAACAGGTTCCAACCCTGATCCCGGCACCACGACCACCGACAAGTTCGTTTTCCCCAAATGGACCAACAGGATGCGTGAACTGTCCGCCCTGCTGGCGGTTGGGGGCGTGGTCTATGCCGTGGTGTTCATCACGGCCTTCTTCTCTCCGCAATTCAGCGCCATCGGCTACGCGCCGGTGCAGCCCGTGGCTTACAGCCACGCCTTGCATGCGGGGGAGCTGGCCATCGACTGCCGCTACTGCCACACCGGAGTGGAAACGACGGCCTACGCCACCCTGCCGCCCACGGCCACATGCATGAACTGCCACGCCACCATCAAGACCGAGAGCGAAAAGCTGGCTCTGGTGCGGGACAGTGCCGCCACCGGCGAGCCCATCCCCTGGGTGCGGATCCACGACCTGCCCGACTTCGCCTATTTCAATCACGCGGGGCACATCCAGTCCGGTGTGGGCTGTGTCAGTTGCCACGGTCGGGTGGATCGGATGGAAGTGGTGGAGCAGGCCAAGGCCCTGACCATGGGCTGGTGTCTGCGTTGCCATCGTGCCCCTGACGCGAATCTGCGGCCCAAGTCGGAAGTTACCAACATGAACTGGAAGGCTCCCGAGGATCCGCTCGTGTACGGCGCCATGCTCCGGGAAGAGTACGGGGTTTCCCCTTCCGAAGATTGTTCCACCTGTCACCGTTAGGGAAGGTTTCGAATGTCCGAGTTCAGCACCAAGAACCAGGATTTCCAGGACGGGCGGGCGTACTGGCGCAGCCTCGATGAGCTGGCCGATACCGACGCGTTCCGTACCCAGCTGGAAAACGAATTCCCCAGCGGCATCGATGCCCCCAGCGGGATGAGCCGGCGTCGTTTCCTGCAGGTCATGTCCGCGTCCATCGCCATGGTTTCGCTGGCGGGTTGCCGCTGGCCCAAGGAAGATATCCTGCCCTACGCCGCGCGCCCCGAAGGCATGACCCCCGGCACGCCCCTGAAATTCGCCACCACCATGGAACTGGGGCCTGTGGCCCACAGCGTGCTGGCCACCAGTTTTGACGGCCGGCCCATCAAGATCGACGGCAATCCGGATGCGGAGCTTTCCGGAGGCGCCTCGGACGCCTTTGCCCAGGCCAGTGTGTTGGACCTGTACGATCCCGACCGCGGCCGCCACGTGATCAGCCGCGAGGGTGGTTCCACGCGTCGTCGTAGTTGGAAAGATTTCGAAGCCTTTGCCGCCAAGCGCTTTGCCGGCGGCCTGGAGGGCGTGGCCATCCTTTCGGAGGCGAGCACCTCGCCCTCCCTCTGGGGACTGCTGGGGCAAGCCATACAGAAAGGGGCCCGGTGCTACGGCTGGGAGCCCGTCTGCCGTGACCAGGAAATCATGGGCGCGGCCGCGGCCTTCGGGGTGCCGGCCAAGACCCTTCTGGATCTGGAGCAGGCCCGGGTCATCGTCGATTTCGAGGCGAATCTGCTGCAGGATCATCCCACGGCTCTGCGCAACAATCGGCAGTTCGCCGCCGGCCGGCAGGCCGAGAGCGGCCACATGAACCGCCTCTACTGCTACGAGAACAGCTTCACCACCACCGGTGGGGCGGCCGACCACCGTTTCCCCACCGCCAGCAGCGAAATCGGCGCGGCGGTGTGGGCCCTGGCGGCCGAGCTGGTTCTGGGCGAGGGGCTGCCCCTGCCCGACGGCGCGGGCTTCCGCCGGGCGGACCTCAAGCCTTTCCGCGGCCATGCCGCCGGCAGCGAGCACGTGGCGGCCGTGGCCAAGGACCTGATGGCTCACCGCGGGCACGGTCTGCTGGTGGCCGGTATGCGCCAGCCCGCCGAGGTGCACCACATGGTGCATGTCCTGAACGCGGCTTTGGGCAACGTGGGCCACGCCGTCAGCTATCTGCCCATGGACTTGCCCCCCGTCGGGAATCTGAAAGACCTGGTGGCGGATCTGAACGCGGGCAAGGTGCGGACCCTGCTCATTCTGGGCGGCAACCCCGTTTACGACGCGCCCGCGGATCTGGAATTCGCCAAGGCTCTGGGTAAGGCCGGTGTGGCCATCCACCTGGCCCACGGGGAGGATGCCACCAGCCGGAAGTGCGCCTGGCACCTGCCCAAGACCCACTACCTGGAGAGTTGGGGCGATGCCATCGCCTGGGACGGCACCCACCTTTCGGTGCAGCCTCTCATCGAGCCTCTCTTTGGCGCCCGCAGCAGCATCGAAGTGCTCAGCCTGATCCTGGAGAAGGAGCCCCGCTCAGGGTACGCCATCGTGCGCGACACCTTTGCCGGCGGCCGGGCGCCGGAGGCGGATTCCGGTTTCGAGGATCGCTGGCGCGACTATTTGAACGCCGGTTTCCTGGCCGGCAGCGGCCAGGCCCGAGGCCGGGCGCTGGCCCTTTCCGGCCGGGCCGTGAAGGTGCCGCACAGCGCCGCGCTGTCGGCCCAGAACCTGGAGCTGAGCTTTGCTCTGGATCAGTCGGTCTTCGACGGGCGCTTCGCCAACAACGCGTGGCTGCAGGAAGTGCCGGACTTCATGACCAAGCTGACCTGGGACAACGCGGCCCTGGTCAGTCCCGGCGCGGCCCAGGAGCTGGGCATCGGCCAGGGTGAGTTC
>PDQT01000055.1 GCA_002747875.1 bacterium DOLZORAL124_64_63 | reverse complement strand
GGGCGGGATTCTGGTATCGCAGTGATATTGGCGCCAAGGCGATCCAGCATTATGCCAGAAAAAAAGAGGCCGAAAGTGTGCAGGTGGGTATCGTTATGGGCAGCGATTCCGACTTCCCGGCGATGAAGGCCGCTGCCGATTTTCTGCAATCAATGGGGATCAGCTGTGAAGTGGTGGTTGCCTCTGCCCATCGTACCCCGGAAAAGGCGGCAGGGTATGCGCAGACAGCACGGCAGAGAGGGTTGAAGGCGATTATTGCCGGTGCCGGGATGGCAGCGCATCTGGCGGGTGTACTGGCGGCCCATACCGATCTGCCGGTAATCGGTGTTCCGCTTGATGCCTCTTCGCTGGGCGGAATTGACGCACTGCTCTCCACGGCCCAGATGCCTCCGGGTGTTCCCGTTGCCACCATGGGGATCGGCAGGGCGGGGGCAAAAAATGCCGGAGTTTTCGTCGCCAGGATGCTGGCGGTAGAGAACAGGGAGCTGGCCGGAAAGATGGTGAAGTATAAGAAGAGTATGGTGGCAGAGGTGGAAGCGAAGGCAAAAAATGTCTCGCTCTGAGTGCTGCCGCCTGGTTGACGAGCAGCTTGTTTCTGCCGCAAAAATATTGCGACAGGGCGGAGTTGTTGCTTTTCCGACAGAGAGCAGTTATGGGCTGGCGGTTACTATCTGCAGTGATAAGGCGCTGCAGCGGCTGTATCAGCTTAAAGGCCGGGCAGCGGATAAGGCATTCCCTGTGCTTATTGAGAGCAGGGAGCAGTTATTGCGGCTTGCTTCCTCTGTTCCGCCCCTGTATGAGGTCTTGATAAAGCAGTTCTGGCCGGGTCCGCTTACCCTGGTCTTCCCGGCCCGCCGGCAGCTCAGCCCTGTGCTTACCGGCGGCAGAGAGACAATCGCCATCCGCCGCTCTTCCCATCCGGTGGCAACCGGTCTGGTTGGTGCTGTTGGCGGACCCATTACCGCCACCAGCGCCAACCGTTCGGGTGATTCCCCCTGCACTACGGCTGCGGAGGTAGAAGAGGTTTTTGGCAGCAGCATTGATCTGATCATTGATGGCGGCAAGGCGGCGGCGGCGCCATCGACCATTGTCGCGCTACGGGCAGGGAGACTTAACGTGCTGCGACAGGGGCAGCTGCCGGCAGCACGTTTTTCGGACATAATACCGGATATCCGGCATTAACCGCGGGTCAGACTGCGGTATTTTGCCCGTTTCGGGAGAAGGGCGTCCTCGCCCAGGCGGGCTTTTTTATCCTTTTCATAGTCGGAGAAGTTCCCCTCAAACCAGACAACCTGTGAATCACCTTCAAAGGCGAGAATATGGGTGGCAATGCGATCGAGGAACCAGCGGTCATGGCTGATCACCACTGCGCAGCCGCCAAAATTTTCCAGTGCTTCCTCCAGCGCGCGCAGGGTATTGACATCAAGATCGTTGGTCGGCTCATCAAGCAGCAGCACATTCCCTCCCTCTTTCAGGGTCTTTGCCAGATGTACCCGGTTGCGCTGACCTCCGGAGAGCAGCCCGACTTTTTTCTGCTGGTCGGTGCCGGAAAAGTTAAATTTGCCGACATAGGCGCGGCTGTTGACCTCTTTGGTGCCAAGCCAGACGGTATCCTGACCATCGGAGATCGCCTCCCAGATGGTCTGTTCTGGATCGGGCAGGGCGCGGCTCTGGTCTGCATAGGCGATTTTTACCGTCTCCCCGGTACGGATTGTCCCTTCATCGGCGTTCTCCTGACCGACAATCATCTTGAACAGGGTTGATTTACCGGCACCATTAGGGCCGATTACCCCGACAATTCCACCGGGGGGCAGGGTAAATGTCATATTCTCCACCAGTATCCGGTCGCCAAAGCATTTCTTTACATTTTCCGCCTCAATAACCACCTTGCCAAGCCGGGGGCCGGGTGGAATAAAGATCTCCAGCTCTTTTGCCAGCTTATCCTGTTGCTGATTGAGCAGCTGCTCATAGGAATTAATCCGTGCCTTTGACTTGCTGCGCCGCCCCTTTGGGCTCATCCTGATCCACTCCAGCTCCCGTTTCAGGGTCTTCTGGCGGTCACTCTCTTTTTTCTCCTCCTGGGCAAGGCGTTTCTGTTTCTGCTCCAGCCATGAGGAGTAGTTCCCTTTCCAGGGGATACCTATGCCCCGGTCAAGTTCAAGAATCCAGCCCGCCACATTATCGAGAAAATAGC
>PDQT01000188.1 GCA_002747875.1 bacterium DOLZORAL124_64_63 | reverse complement strand
CTGACGACCAGGCTGATCGGGAAGTGCACCGCAGCCTCGTGCCCGCAATGGGGGCAGGCCCCTGGCATGATGATGTCCGCGGGGCCGCTCCGCACCTTGACCTGAACGCCGCGCCAAATCATCTCCGCCAACGGGTCTTCACCCTCGCGCAAGAAATGGCCCAGCCAGCCGGTCTTGCCCTCGGCGGGCATGCCTTCGGTCAGATCCCGCCGGCCCAGGAGCAAGGCCAAACGCACCAGGACTTCCGGCTCCGGTCCCACTTCCTGCT
>PDQT01000187.1 GCA_002747875.1 bacterium DOLZORAL124_64_63 | reverse complement strand
GGGTCTGGTAAAGGCGGGCCGCCGTTTCCCCCTGGCCCGCCGCCACCAGCACCCGCACCACCTCGGCCACCAGGGCCGGTTGCTGACCGTGCGCGCCCAGAGCCTGGGTGGCCACCCGGATGGCCGCGCCCGGCGGACCGGCCAGCCTGAGCCGGCGGATGCGCTCCACGGTGTTCCAGAAATCCGCGCTGGGGGGAGAACCGTTCACACCAGATCCTCCAGCCGCAACGGGGTGCCCCGAGCTAGGTCACGGGCGGCGCGGCGGCCCAGGACATCGTCCAGACGGCCGGGCGGCAAACCCAACCCCGGCCGGATGGCCCGCACGCTGGCTTCGGTCAACGGCTCACCAGCCGCCACGTCCCGCACCACGTACAGGCTGCGGCGGTGTTTCAGGGAAGGGCGCTCGGCCTCGGTGGGTCCGTACGACACCCGGCCCAGGGCCTGCCAGGCGCGCCGGGATTCTTCCACCAGCATCTTCAGCTCCGCCGGCTCGATGGAAAAGGCCGCGTCCACCCCGCCCGCGGCCCGGCCCAAGGTGAAGTGCTTCTCGATGAGCACCGCCCCCAGGGCCACCGCCGCCACCGAGACCCCCACCCCCATGGTGTGGTCGGACAGCCCGGCCAGGCAGGGGAATTTTTCCCGCAGGTCGGCGATGGTGCGCAGGTTCGTGTTCTCCGGGCTGGCGGGATAGGTGCTGGTGCATTGGAGCAGGATCAGATCGCGGCAGCCCGCCCCGACGGCCGCGTCCACCGTTTCCTGAAGCTCTGTGGCGGTCGCCATCCCCGTGGAGATGATCAGCGGTTTGCCCGTGGCGGCGGCCTTGCGGATCAGGGGCAGATCGGTGTTCTCGAAGGAGGCGATCTTGTAACAGGGAACGTCCAGCTCTTCCAGGAAATCCACCGCCGTGGCGTCGAAGGGCGTGCTGAAGGGGATCAGCCCCCTGCGGCGGCAACGCTCGAAAATGGGCGCGTGCCATTCCCAGGGGGTGTAGGCCTCCTGGTACAGGTCGTACAGGCTGCGCCCATGCCACAGGCTGTCCGGATCGTCGATGAAGAACTCGCCGGTATCCATGTCGATGGTCATGGTGTCGGCGGTGTAGGTCTGCAGTTTCAGGGCGTGGGCACCGGCCTCCGCCGCGGCGTCCACCAAAGCCAAAGCCCGGTCCAGGTCATGGTTGTGGTTGCCGGACATCTCGGCCACGATCAACGGGGGGTGCTGCGGCCCCAGCAGGCGCGAACCGATGCGGATTTCCTTCATGGGCTTTCCTCCCTGTTCGTGGGCACGATCCTGACCCGGGCCTCGACCGCCCCGTCTTCCAACCGGGAATCGGTGAATTCATACCGCAGACCGGCCACCTCCAGGAAGGCGTGGGGATAGCCGTCCGCATCCAGCATGCGGATGTGGTCATGGATTTTCCCGACCTCGGTAAGGCCCGCCAGGTTGCTCTGCGCCGGGACGCGCCTCTTGAAGACCACCGCCCGCCCTTCCTGCGGAACAGGCCGGGGTCGCGTGGCGATGATCTCCCGGATCATCTCTTCCACCAGCAGGGCACCGCGGGCAAAGATCTCCCGGGCCGAGCCGGCCAGGCTGAGGTCCTTCTTCAGGTAGATGGGGCCCGCATCCAGCTGGGCGGTGCAGCGCAAGGCCGAAAGCCGAGTCTCCGTATGGCCGCGCGCGATCAGATTCTGCAAGGGCGATCCGCCCCGACCGTAGGGCAGATCCGTCATGTGGAAGACCACGCACTCGAAGTTCTCATGGACCGCGGCGGGGATGATGGTGGACCAGTGCGGCAGAAAAACGAGCTCCGGATTCCGCTCCTTCAGGAACGCCGGAGTCAGCTCTTCGGGGCGGGACACCAGATGGAAGCGACGCCCCAGATCCCGGGCCAACCGCCGGGTCATGGCCTCGTAGCCGGGCCGGCTGGCGGCCACCACGAAATCCCGCCCGCTGTCTTTCATGAGGTCCTCCTGCGGCTCCACAGCAGCATCGTCCGCACCACCCGTTCGGCGCCGCGGCCATCGATCAGATCCCGGCCGGCCGCCACCATGGCCTGCCGCGCCGCGGCATCGGTCAGCAAGGTTCCCAGGGCCGCCGCCACGGTAGCGGCGTCCAGAGTTTCCGCGCGCCCCAACCGGCGGATGGCGCCCCTTTCCGCCAGCAACCGGCTGGAGGGCTCCTGGTTGTCCGCCAGCACCGTCACCAGGGCCGGCACCCCCATGTAGGCCAGCTCCCACAGGGTGCTGCCCCCCGCGGTGACGGCCAGGTCGGCCCAGGCCAGCTGCGCGGGCATGTCCGCCACCTGCGGAAGAATCTCTACCCGCTGGCGCAAACGCCGCGCCCGGTCCGTCAGCTCCGCCAACCGCTCCGGCCGCACACCGGCCAGCAGGCGCACCTCCAGATCCGCCGTCGGCAGAAGTTCCAAAGCCTCCAGCACCGTTTCGCCGGTCCGGTAGGGGTCGCCCCCTCCCAGGGTGACAAGCAGGTTCCGTGCCGGATCCGCCGCCGATGCGGCCGGCCGCGGGCCGACCAGGAATTCCCGCCGCATGAGCTGGTACCGCGGGCCGGCCAGCAGCCGGCTCATCGCCGGCAGATCGGGATAAAGCGCCGCCTCGGCATGCAGGTTCTGGTTCAGCACGGCATCCACCGGGGGCAGGCCCGCGGCCCCGTCGTCATCCACCACCAGCAGGCGGCAGGCGTGGCCCGTCAGGCGAGCCAGGTAGGCGGTGTCGAAACGGTAGCCGTCCACCACCAACCACTCCGCGCCCACGTCCCGTGTCGTCGCCAGCAGGGCCGCGCCATCTTCGGGCGAGGCCACCGGCCCCGGACAGGAAACCAGTTGGAAGCCTTCTTGCGCCAGGCGGTCGGCCACCGTGCCCTCGGCTTCGGCCATGACGAACACCACGGGGCCCCTGTCCCGGGGCCAGGCCTGGGCCAGCGCCAGGCAGCGCATGAAATGGCCCGAACCGATCCGGGCCGACGCGTCCACCCGGATCACCAGGCCGCCCTCGATATCCGGGTCGATGGCCTTGGCCCGCACGGTCCCGTTGATGTCCATCAGCTCTGGTCGGCGGGCGAACAGCGCCAGCACCTCGTCGGTGGTGAAGAGGCGATCCTCCCGGTAGACCTCGGCGTACACGGCCTCGATCAGGGCTAGGTCGTCGGGAGTGTCCAGGGTCCAGCGGTGCCGGGAATGGTCCATGGCCGAACGCATCCCGCCCAGGTGGAAGAGTTGGGGATTCTGGTGCAGATACGGGGTGACGTGCTCCCGTTCCGGTGGCCGGACGGCCTCGCGGTGGGCCCTTTCCAGGGCCTGGCGGGTGAAGATTTCCGCGTCCAGCCCCGTGGGGTAGGTGCGGCTCGGGAAGGTGTTGCTGTAGTAATCGAAGGGCTGGTCCGTGTCCTGGGAGGCCAGGAATTCGGCGAGCATGGCGTCCAGCAACCAGGGGTCGAACAGGGGACAGTCGCTGGTCATGCGGACGATGACGTCGGCCTCGGCCGCCACCGCCGCCTGAAAGAACCGCTCCAGCACGTCGTCCTCGCTGCCCCGGCTCACGGCCACGCCGGCGCGGGCCGCCTCCTCGGCCACCGGGTCGTTGGCCGGGTCCAAGCCCGTGGCCACCACCACCTCGTCCACCAGGCGGGCGGCCCGCAGGCGGATGATGTCGTGCTCCAGAACCGTCTTGCCGCAAATTTTCTTGAGGATCTTGGCCGGCAGCCGGGTCGAGCGCATGCGCGCCTGGATGATGCCCACAACCTTCATGATTCCGAACCATCCAGGACGGGAATGCGGTAGGGACGGAACAGGGCGGCCCGCTGTTGCCACTCTTCGCGCGACATCTCGAAAAGATGCAGGTCGTGGGCGCGGCCCCCCTTGGTGACGTGGCCCTGCCGGATGCCCACGGAGCGGTACCCCAGCACCTGGTGCATCTTCAGGACATTCTCGTTGCCGCCCAGGACCTGACCGGTGATCTTGGCGAACCCCATCTCGGCAAAGACGTGGTTGATGATGCCCGGCAGGACCATACCCCCGTGGCGGCGGGCCGCGGCCTCGCCGATATAAAAGCCGCAGGAACAGCACCGGGCGGTGTGGTCGATATCCGCCAGGTAAGCCAGCCCCACGTCCCGCCCGCCGACGCGGATCAACCAGTGCGCCTGGGTTTCATCGTCCCGGATGGCGGCAAACCAGCGGCGCTGGGCGGCCATGTCGGCTTCCAGGTCGGTCAGCATCCAGCGGGTGACCTCGGGGTCGGTGCGCCAGGCCAGAACCTGCTCCAGGGCGCCCTCATGCAGGGGGACGAAGGCGATCATCGCGCCCCCTCTTGCGCGCCGGGCAGACGCGCCCAGCGCACCAGGCGGTTCACCGGCAGCATCCCGTCCCAGGGGGTTTCGAAGAAGTTCATGGTCCCGGGCGCCACGATGCGGGACACCCCTTGGCGGGCGGCCGCCAGACAGAAACGCCGGCGTTTCTCCCCGTCGCGGGCCGCCAGGCCCAGAGTCTGGATCTTGGGACTGAGGTGAGGCAGGATTTCTTCCAGGTCGTTCACCGTCCGCACCAGCAAGGTGCGCCCCCGCACGGCTTCGGGCCAGGCCATGCCCGGAGCGGCCAGCAGGCTGTGCTCCGTGCCCCTGGAAGCCCAGACGCGATGGTCCGGCAGAAAGCCGTACCGCGCCCGCTCGCGGATGATCCGGGCGGCTATGCTGTCGGAAGCGAGCCGACGCGGGTTCTTGGCCTGCAGGTAGCCCATGGCGGCGTGGAGGCTGTCCAGCCACCCCTGATTCTCCTGCAGACCGCCCTCGATCACCAGCACCTGGGGCGAGGAGCAGGCCCCCTGCTCGAAAACCGCCACCTCACGGGCGATGGTCCTGGCCAGGGAGCCGTCGTCGGCGGCCAGGGTGGCGCGGTCCACCGCCAGCAAGGAGAACTTGGGGCCGAAAATCAGATCCTCGCAATGCTCACGCACCGGCAACCCGCGCACCGCGGCGACGGCCTCGGGCCCGCCCCAGATGCAGCGGGCATCGCACAGACGGGCCAGGCTGCGGTGGTGCCCCTGGTGGCCGCTGTCGAAATACAGGATGGCGCTGCGGGCCAGCAGATCCGCCCCTGTGAAGCCCTCGTACCGGGCTTCGCCGATGGCCGCGAACAGGGCCCGGGTTTCCTCCACGCAGGCCCGGGAAACCCGGACGATGCTGCGGTTTCCCGCCAGGGTTGCCAGCGCCCAGGAAAAGACCGCCAGGGTGGGCACGTTGCCCGCCACCCAGTGCCCCACCAGGCCCCGGGGCACCGCCGTCAGGGCCGAACCCGCATCCGGAATCGTCCCCCGCAAGGCGGCCTGCCGGGATCCGAAATTGGTCTCCAGAACCCTGGCCAGGTTGCGTTTCTGCAGCCAGGCGGACAGGAAAGCCAGCCCCTGCACATCGGCCAGTTCCGGCCGCAACATTTTCCGCGCCGCGTCCTCCAGCAGGCCGATCACCGCCTCGAGGGGCAGCGGGTCCGGCGCCAGGGCGTCGGCCAAAGCGGGCAATCCACCCGCGGGCAGCCCACCCGCCGTCAGATGAGCGCCGGCCAGAACGGTGATGTCTTCGGAAACGGGTTCCCGCTTCTCGGTCACCGGAATCGTCGGGATTGCCGGCACCATCCGGTTCTGGGCCACGGTGTCCCCGCAACCGCGCACCTCCACCTTGTGCACCCGGCTGCGGAAGCGGAAGTGCATCCCCTTGCGGCCGCAGGGGCAGTCGTCATAACCCAGCACCTCGCCCACATCCTCGGTCAGCAGGGCGAAACCGGGGTAGCTGCGGGGCAGGGCGCTCATCACCTGGATGAGGCCCGTTTCCCCCACGCCCACCTGGCGCAGGGTCTCAGGATCGCGAATGGCCACCTCGGCAAAGGCCGGGCTGTGCTTGTGGCCGGCTTCGCAATCGACGAACACCACGCCCACCTGCTCCACCATGCCGTAGAAATCGCGCACCCGCGCCGCGTCGCAGCCCAGGACCGCGGCCACCCCATCGGCGAAGACCTCACGGGTGACGCTCTGGTCGGTCAGCTTCTTCCAGCCTCCGCTGTGCAGAAGGGTCAGCCGGGGGTGGGCGAAGGTCCGGCCCGCCGCGCGCAATCGGCGGACGAATTCGGTCCAGACCAGGTAGGTGAAGCCGAACAGCAACACGTCCGCGTCGCGGTGCCGGGCGAAGAAATCGTCGATCGCCGGCAGATCCAGGGCAAAGCCCCCCTGGGTCTGACGCAGGGCGTACACCGTCTCCGAGGCGAAGGGCATGATGCCGCGCACGGCGGCGCCCCGGGCCGTCAGTTCCTCACCCGGCTTGTTGATCTCCGGAATATCCAGCACCAGGAAGGGGCG
>PDQT01000271.1 GCA_002747875.1 bacterium DOLZORAL124_64_63 | reverse complement strand
TTCGAGCACCCCTACGACACCATCAAGACCAAACGGGAGCTGGGCTTCTTCGACTGTGCCGCCGCGCCGTGCATGAGCGAGTGCCCGGCGGGGCAGGAGATCCCGCGCTACCTGAACTACGTGGCGACCGGCGATCTGGAGAAGGCCTACCAGACGGTGCTGGCCACCAACCCCTTCCCCAATGTGCAAGGGATGGTTTGCGATCACGCCTGCCAGTCCAAATGCACCCGCATCAACTACGAGAAACCGTTGCTGATTCGGGAAATCAAGCGCTACATCGCCGACCACTTCGAGCGGGATCTGCCCCGCCCCGAGAAGACCAACGGCGTGAAGGTGTCCATCATCGGCGGCGGGCCTTCGGGCCTGTCCTGCGCCCACTATCTGGCCCTTTCCGGGTACGAGGTGGAACTGTACGAGGCCAAATCCGCCCTGGGCGGCATGGCGTCCGACGGCATTCCCGTATTCCGGCTGGATGATGGTCGCCTGGAGAAAGATATCGAGGGTATCCTGAATCTGGGCGTGACCGTGCATCGGGAGACGCCGGTGACCAAGGAACTGTTCGCGCAGATCCAGGAGCGCAGCGACTACGTTTACGTGGCGGTGGGCGCCCAGGACAGCCTGCGTTTGAATATCCCCGGCATCGACAGCGAGGGCGTGTTCGATCAGCTGACCTACCTGAGCCGTGTGCGCAAGCAGGAGGCATTGCCCGAGGCCCACAAGATCATCGTTATCGGGGCCGGGAATTCGGCCATGGACGCGGCGCGCACGGCCCGCCGTGTGGTGGGGGATGACGGCAGTGTGACCATCGTCTACCGCCGCACCCGTCGGGAAATGCCCTGCGACCCTGAAGAGATCCGCGGCGCCCTGGAAGAGGATATCCAGATCGTGGAGCTGGCCTCGCCCGAGGCGGTGCTGACCGATGACCAGGGGCGGGTCCGCGGCCTGGAAGTCAGCCGCATGAAACTGGGTGAGCCCGATGCCAGCGGCCGGGCCCGTCCGGTCAAGATCCCGGACTCCAACTACACCATCGAGGCGGATATGATCGTGCCGGCCATCGGGCAGAAGGTGGTCTTGGACTTCTTCCCGCGCGAGGCCCTGGTGATCGATCCGAAGTCCGGCGAGACGGACATCCCCAACGTGTTTGCCGGCGGCGACGCGACGCGGGGCGCCTCCAGTCTGATCAATGCCATCGCCGACGGCCAGCAGGTGGCGGTGGCCATCGTGAAGAAAGCCACCCGGGAGCATCTGAATTTCGGGTCTCCGCAAGATCTGCGCGATCCGGACCTGGCCGAGCTGCGCTTCATCCAGGCCCGGCGCGAGGCCGGACCCGGTTTGCCGGAGGTGGCGCCGGACGAGCGCATCAATTTCGACCTGTTCATGGGGACGCTGACCGACGAGGAAGCCCGGGCCGAAGCCGCCCGCTGCCTCCAATGCGACCTGGTGTGCAACGTGTGCACCACCGTGTGCCCCAACCGCAGCAACCTGGCCTACGAGATGGGCGCGGTCGAGCTGCCGGTGCAGCGGGCCACGGTCGTGGACGGCGAGGTCCAGGTGCACACCGAAGCCACGGTCTCTCTGGATCAGCAGTACCAGATCCTGAACATCGGCGACTACTGCAACGAGTGCGGCAACTGCACCACCTTCTGCCCCACGGCGGGGCGGCCCTGGCAGGACAAGCCCAAGTTCCATATTACCGAGGACAGTTTCGAGAACGCCGAGATCGGTTTCTACTTCTCCGCTCCCGGTGTCATGAAGATCAAGGATCGCCAGGGTGTCGCGGAACTGCGTGAAGTGGAGGGCGGCTACCACTACGGCGGCCCGGATTTCCAGGCTGTCATCGCCGAGGACACGCTGCAGGCCCGAGAGGTTGTCTTCCACAAGGACGAGGTGCAGAGCGCGGACCTGCGCCGTATAGCCGAGTTCGCCGTTCTTTTCCGCAGTGTCCGATCTCTGGCGCCGTTCGCCGCCCTGGAGATTTGACGCGGAAGACCACGCGGCATCCCGTGAGGGAGCGCCTATTTCAGAGGAGGTGCCACCACCATCGTGACCAGGATCGGATAATTGTCGCCAGGGCATGGAGGGCCAAGCGCTCCATGACTATGAACCCGAATTGTCCCGACAGGGAGCCAGCACTGGAGGCCCTTCATGGCTAAGGCACAGGCAGAGAACCATTTTTCATCGGAAATCGTTTACGGCTTGCACGAGCGTCCGCCCTTTGGCGCTTCGGCTTTCGCCGCGGCGCAGCATTTCCTGGCCATCATCGTGGGTATCATGACGCCCCCTCTGATCATCGGTAACGCCCTGGGCTTTTCCAGCACGACGACGGCGTACCTGATCAGCATGTCCCTTTTCGTTTCCGGTCTGGCCACCTTTGTCCAGTGCCGGCGCTTCGGGCCTGTCGGTTCCGGACTGCTCAGCATCCAGGGCACCAGTTTCGCCTTCCTGGGCACCATCATCGCGGTGGGTTTCGATCTGAAGGGCCAGGGCCTGGACGAGAACGCCATCTTGGCGACCATCTTCGGTGTGTGCTTCTTCGCTTCCTCTGTGGAGATGATCCTCAGCCGCTTCATCCCTTACCTGCGCAAGGTGATCACGCCTCTGGTCAGCGGCATCGTGGTGACGCTGATCGGTCTGTCGTTGATCAAGGTGGGTATCAGCGACTTCGGTGGCGGCGTCTGGTTGCTGAACAACAAGCCCGAATTGTTCGCCAGCCCCCAGAACCTGGGGCTGGGCTTCCTGGTGCTGGCCATCATCGTGGCTCTGAACCGCAGCACGAACCAGTATCTGCGCATGGCCGCCATCGTGATCGGTCTGGCTGTGGGCTATGCGGTGGCCGCCTACATGGGCAAGGTCAGTTTCGATAAGTTGGACGGAGCCGCCTGGTTCGCCGCCCCGCATCCCTTCAAGTACGGCATGTGGCGCTTCGACATCGGCGCGTTCATCCCCATGGCGTTCCTGTTCATCATCACGTCGGTGGAGACCATCGGCGACCTGACGGCCACCTCCATGATCTCCAAGCAGCCCATCGAAGGCGATAAGTACATGCGGACCATCCAGCGCGGTGTACTGGCCGACGGCACCAACTCCGCCATGGCCGCCTTCTTCAACTGCTTCCCCGTGACAACCTTCAGCCAGAACAACGGCGTGATCCAGCTGACCGGTGTGGCCAGCCGCTACGTCGGATTCTTCATTGCCGGGCTGCTGGTCCTGTGCGGGCTGGTGCCCTTCGTGGCCACCCTGTTCAGCATCATCCCGAACTCCGTCCTCGGCGGCGCCACCATCCTGATGTTCGGTACCGTGGCGGCCGCGGGTGTCAAGATCATGGCCTCGGCCACCATCAACCGCCGTGGCATGATGATCATCGCCATCTCCATGGGGTTGGGCCTGGGTGTGGCCTTCGTGCCGGAAATCCTGAGACCCTTCCCGCCCACCATCAAGAGCATTTTCGGGTCCTCCATCACCACCGGTGGTTTGACGGCGATGTTGTGCAACATCGTCCTGCCGCGCACCAAGGAAGCGCTCAAGCCGATCGCGGAAGATCCGGAGATCGTGGATGTGCCCTAGTCGGTGTTCCCTGGTCGATGCTCCCTAGTCTCGAGATTGCCGGATCCGGGCGCCCTGATGGCGCCCGGATCCACCGGATGGATTCCTGTCCCGTGAAGGAAAGAACTGATGGGTGATGCGAAAGACCTGGAGAAACTCGCGGTCAAATTCACGCCGGCCGATCACAAGATCCTGGCAAGCTACCACAGCACGGCCGAGGCCATCGCCATGTTTCTGGGCGAGTACTGCGAGGTCTCTCTCCACAGTTTGGAAAATCCGCACAAGGCCCTTGTCAAGATCGTCAACGGCCGGCATACGAACCGGGAGCCGGGAGCGGCTCTGACCGAGCAGGGGTTGGAAGTTCTGCTGGAGGCCCGGGAGGATCCACGGCGGGGATTCGTCTGTTGCACCACCAGCAGCAGCAGCGGGGAGCCCATGCGCTCGATCTTCGTCGTGTTGCGGAACGAAGAGAAGGCCATCGGCCTGTTGAACATCAGCTTCAACATGGCGGTGTCGCTGGCCGAATTCATCTCCACTTTCAGCCTCTATCAGGGCGTGGGGCCCTGCGCGGCGACTTTCCCGTCCAAGCCCCGGGCCAGCACCATCGAGGAGATGGTGGAGATATCCCTCATGGAAATTGTGCGGGAGGTCAGCGATGACCCCCATATTCCCAACCATGAGAAGAACAAGAACATCGTGCGTCGCCTGGATGAGAAGGGTGTCTTCGATATCAAGGGCGCGGTGCGGGTGGTGGCTGATCACCTGAAACTCTCCAAATTCACGGTCTACAGTTACCTGCGGGAATATCGGGTCAATGGCCGGGATGCGGCAAAGGAATGACATGAAATTCTCCTATGTCTGTTCGGAATGCGCGGCCGAGTACCCCATCGGCCCCGACTTGATGGTTTGTCCCGAGTGCTCCAAGACCCAGGGGGCGGATGAACCGGTGCGGGGTATTCTGGAGGTGCGGCTGCAGGGCGAGGTCGCCAGGAGCTTCACCGTGGGCGAGCTTCTCCCGGTGGAGGAACGGTTCTTCCCGGCCATACCGGTGGGCAATACCCCGCTCTGGAGCCCGGTGGGTTTGCGCAGCAAGACAGGTTTCTCGCGGCTGCACATCAAGGACGACGGCCTCAACCCCACGTTCTCCTTCAAGGACCGGGCCTCCTTTCTGGTGTCCGCCTTTGCCCGCCAACACGGGATCCAGGAGATCGTCCTGGCTTCCACCGGCAACGCGGGCTCGTCCATGGCGGGGATCGGGGCCGCGGCGGGCCAGGACATCACCATCTTCCTGCCCGAAACCGCCCCCGAGGCCAAGCTGGTGCAGGCCATGCAGTACGGCGCCACGGTCTACCGGGTCCGGGGCAACTACGACCTGGCTTATGATTTTTCGCTGGAGTACTCCCGCGCCAAGGGCAGCCTGAACCGGAACACGGGGTACAACCCCATGACCATCGAGGGCAAGAAAACCGTTTCTCTGGAAGTGGTGCAGCAGCTGGGCGAGGCCCCGGATCACGTCTTCGTGTCCGCGGGGGACGGTTGCATCGTGGCCGGCGTGCTCAAGGGCTTCAAGGACCTTCACCAGCTGGGGCTGATTGACCAGGTGCCGGTTGTGCACGCGGTGCAGGCCGAGACCAGCGATGCCCTGTACCGGGCCCACCAGACGGGCCGCTTCGAGCGGATCCCCACCCACACGGTGGCCGACTCCATCTGCGTGGACGTGCCCCGCAACGGCTTCCACGCGCTGAAGCTGATCCGGGATTTTTCTGCCCGGATCTTACGGGTTTCGGATCAGGAGATTCTGGCGGCCCAGCACGAGATGGCCTCCGGCGCCGGTCTTTTTGCCGAACCGGCCGGGGCCACCGCCTACGCCGGGTTCCTGAAGGCGGCTCCGGAGCTGGGGAAGGACGCCACGGTGGTGGTTCTTTCCACGGGCAACGGGTTGAAGGATGTGGCCAGCGCCTTGAAGGGTGTGGCGGCCCCTGGCGCGACCATCAGCTCGGTTCAGGAAGCTCTGGACTGACGCGCCCCTCCTCGTTGGCATGCCCCGCTCGGGCGCGTGTCGGATGAACGATCCCCATTAAAAAAGTCCCTCGGAGCCAAGCTCCGAGGGACCTCCAAAAACACATTTTCCGAGGCGCGGCTTTTAGAAGAACCACTTGACCATGGCCTGGACCAGGTTGTCGTCGAAGCCGTCCACCCCGTACTTGTTCTTCCAGTACTGGTACTCGATACCGGCATAGATCCGCCCGGGGGCATCCTGGAAGTTACCCAGATCCAGCAGCACCTGGGGCACGAACAGCAACTGGGCCTCGCTGTGGTCCGTGTCGGCACCGGAGTAGTCCAGGAAGCCGCCGCACTCGAAACGGGCGCTACCCACGTTGAAGGGGATGTTCCAGGCCGGGCTGATCTGGAAGGTCATGTCCCCGTTGGCACCCACGTTGTCGCGCGCGTAGATGTTCAGGGAGAAGAAGTTGAACTTGGGGATGTTCAGATTGAAGCCCGCACCGTAGAGGTAGACGCGGGTGCCGCCGCAACCGTAGTTGATCTCGCCGGCCAGCAGGACATCCGACACCGGACCGAAGGCCATGTTCCGGTTGAAGACCTTGCCCAGGTTCAGGCGGGGGTGCCATTCGCCGTAGAGGGCGTTGCCCGTATCGAAGGGCTGGAAGA
>PDQT01000270.1 GCA_002747875.1 bacterium DOLZORAL124_64_63 | reverse complement strand
CCTCGGAACTGGCGAGTTCATATCCGGAACCCTTGAGGAAGGAGACGGAGGTGGAGGACCACTGGGCTGCCAGCGCGGAACCGGCCGCTACCAGAACGAGAATCAGAGCAATCGAGAGGCTGGGGATGATTCGCTTCATGGGCTTCTCCTTGAACGGGAAAAACTGCGTTGATTAACGGACCGATCAATAATAGATCATCAAATTGCGCGGGTATAGCAAAATAATTGCGAGGCTGAAAATATTTGTAACCCGGATTGATCGTCGGCATTGGCCGGCGGGTCGGTTTTCCCGCGATCGTCGGCCGTGTCGGTGGCGTATCCCGAGATGGTGGAGTAACATTTCCGGCACGAAAAGCGACCGTCTTGAGCGCAGGATCATCAGCGGAAGGGGTAGGCGATGCCGTGGCGAGTGTGTGGAGGCAGGATCCCGGGACTTCTGTTGGGGCTTTGGGGTATGGTCTGGTGGGTCGGCGCTTGCGCGGTGGCCGGGGATGGAGGCGTGGTCCTGGTGCGTGACGGACAGGCGGAGGCCGTCATCGTCTTGCCGGATGACGCCGTACCCGAGGTCCGGGAAGACACGGCGGTCCTGAGGGGCTTCCTGGCCCAGATGACCGGTGTGGAGTTGGATGTCGTGCCGGTGGCGCCGGAAGGGATGAACCGCCTGCGCGTCCAGGTCGGGCCCGCCACGCTGGGTTCCACCGACCCGCAGGGCACTCTGCGGTTGGCCTTCCGGTTGGAAACCGCCGGGGGCGAGGTCCGTATCAGCGCCGACACGCCCGAGGGATTCCGGCGCGCCGTCTACGCCTTCCTGGAAAACCCCTTGGGGTGCCGCAAATACGACACCGGCCCGGCTGTGGTCCCGTCGCGTTCCACGCTGGTGGTGCCCCCCCTGGACGTTTTCAGCAAGCCCACCTTCAAGTTCCGTATGCAGAACCTGCACGAGCCCTCCTACAACGTCTGGCACGGCATCGACAACCAGGACGACTTCGGCCTCTTCGTGCACACCTTCAAGTATCTGGTGCCGCCGGAGAAATACTTCGCCGAACACCCGGAGTATTTCTCTCTGCTCAACGGCCACCGCACGCCCGATGGCCAGCTCTGCCTGAGCAACCCGGACGTGCTGCGGATCGTCATCGAGGATCTGGAGCGGCGCATGGCCGAGAAGCCGGACGCGGTGTTCTGGTCCGTCTCCCAGAACGACACCTACGTGCCCTGCGAGTGCGACGGCTGTCGAGCTCTGGACGAAGCCGCCGGTTCCCATTCCGGCTCCCTGCTCACCTTCGTCAACCAGGTGGCGGCCCACTTTCCGGACAAGACCATCAGCACCCTGGCCTACCAGTACACCCGCGCCGCGCCCCGGGGCATCCGGCCCCTGCCCAACGTGAACATCATGCTCTGCAGC
>PDQT01000325.1 GCA_002747875.1 bacterium DOLZORAL124_64_63 | reverse complement strand
CGGCATTCTGACCCGCTCCGGCGGGGCCAGCGCCCGCTTCGTGCACGTGCCCGCGGGCTTGGCCAACGACAGGGAAGGCCACATGGTGGTCAGCGACGCGGACACCCTGCGCAACTGGGTCATCCGTTTCGATCCCACCCCGGACCTGAGCGATGTGACCCCCGACCCCGCCGACGTGGATCCCCGGCGCGGTCTGGTCACCGAATTCCGGCAGATCGTCTGCGATCCGCTACCCACGGCGGCCTATGTTCTGGGCGACGCGCCCGAATGCGGCGAGAGCGACTGGCAGGGCGGCCCCAGCGACGCCCTGGGCGAGATGCACAAACCCCAGGGCGTGGCCGTGGACGGCAGCGGCCGCGTCTTCGTGGCCGACAGCATGAACAACCGTATCCAGGTCTTCAGCGAGGGCCTGTACGATATCAGCTTCATCATCAACTCCGAGGCCGCGAGCGTGCCCGGGGATATGGCCCTGGTGGACAAAATCATCAGCCCCAGCGAAACTTATTTCGCGGCCTACGTATTCGTGGTGCTGCCGGATGAGAACCTGGTTCGCAAATTCATGAGTTACGAAGAGCAACTGCGCATCAATCCCGATGCGCCACCACCACCGGAGTAGAAGGTACGATGGCCACCCGTTTTGTGGAATTCCGGAGCAAGGTGAGTCCTCTCATGGAGCTTATTCTGTGGGGGACCATCGTCATCCTGGTCGGTGTCGTCTGCCTGACGCTGCTGGGTCCGGGCGCGGGATTGGTCAGCCGTGGCCTGATCGTTCTCATCTCGGCTCCGACCGTGCTCGGCCTGCTGTGGTACCGTTTCCACACCCTGTACCGCCTGACGGACACGCACCTGCTGATCCGCAGCGGGCCCATGCGGCGGAGCATCTGTCTGGACGAGATCATCTCCATCAAGCCGAATAGGAACCACGATTCGGCGCCGGCGCTGTCCTTCGATCGGTTCCTTGTCCGTTATCGGCAGTGCGATACCGTTTCCATCAGCCCGAAAGATCGCCGGACATTCCTGCGGGAGCTGGCCGATCGGGCCCCGCACCTGGTTTTGGAGGAAGGCTACCTGGTGGTTCCCAAGCTGGGTGGCCACTCCCGTAAAGTCTGCAAAATCTGTAAGATCGGTAAGAAGATAGGACGCCCATAAACCTGGCCTGGTCGGGACACCCGGTCGGTCGGTGGTGGCCCCGGCAACGAAAAGCCACGCAGCACAACGGAGATTCGTGTGAGCATCGACACCCTCAAGAAAAGATTCCCCCGCCGGGATATTCCCGGAACGCCTTTCTATGTGTCCATCGCCGGCAACATCGGCGTGGGCAAGAGCATGATCACGACGATGATCGGCGAGGTCCTGGGATGGCGCATGTACTTCGAACCCGTCATCAACAATCCCTATCTCGAAGATTATTACAAAGACATGAAGCGCTGGAGCTTCCACCTGCAAGTGTATTTCCTGAGCAAGCGCTTCGAGGTGCAGAAGGAGATCCTGGACCGCCCCGGCAGCGCCATCCAGGACCGCACCATCTACGAGGATGTGGAGATCTTCGCGCCCACCTTGTACCGGCGCGGTTGCATGGATGATCGGGACTACGAGAACTACCGGGAGATTTTCCGCAACATGGCCGCCTTCCTGCAGCCGCCGGATCTGATCATCTATCTGCATTGCCGGCCGGAGACGGCCCTGAATCGCATCCGGCAGCGGGCGCGCGACTGCGAATCGGAGATCCCCCTGGATTTCCTGCAGGATCTGCACGCCGCCTACGGCGACTGGATCGAGCGGGCCCCGGCCCTGTGTCCGGTGCGCACCATCGATACCGAGAAGATCAATCTGCGGGATGACGTGGAGGCTCAGGCCGGGCTGCTGGACATGATCCGCACCCTGCATCTGGAGAAACACGAATGCCGGCAGAAATCCTGAACAGGCCGGAGAGACAAGCATGAACACCGCCCAGTACCGCCCCAGTGATTTGCTGCGCGGCCGCGCCATTCCCGACTCCCTGCTGGCCGCCCTGCCCAAGACCGACCTGCACAGTCATCTGGACGGCTGCCTGCGTCTGGAAACCTTCCGCGAGCTGGGCCGAGCCGAGGGCATGGAGATGCCCGACGACGACGAAGCCCTGCGCGGCATGTACTTCCCCGCGGACCGGGAATGCCGCGTCCTGGAATTCCTGCGCTACTTCGACCACACCCTGGCCGTGCTGCAGACGCCGGAAAATTTGGAGCGGGTGGCTTATGAGCTGGCCATGGATTTCTTCGCCCATGGCGTCTGGTGCCTGGAGGTGCGCTTCTGTCCCCTGCTGCACAATCGCCAAGGCATGACTCCGGACGGGGCGGTGGCGGCGGTGCAGAACGGTCTGCGGCGGGCCGAGCGCGAGACGGGCATCCGGGTGGGCATCATCGTCACCGGGTTGCGGACCATCGATCCTTCCCGCAGCCTGGAACTGGCCCGCCTGGCGGTGGCCTGGAAGGCGCGCGGGGTGGTGGCCTTCGATCTGGCCGGCGAGGAGATGGACCACCCGGCCAAGAAACACCAGCCGGCCTTCTATCACCTGCTGAACAACAACCAGAACATCACCATCCATGCCGGCGAGGGCTTCGGCCCCGCCTCCATCCACCAGGCTCTGCACCGTTGCGGAGCCAACCGCATCGGTCACGGCACGCGGCTGGAGGAAGATCCGGACCTGATGGCCTACGTGGCGGATCACCGCGTCCCCCTGGAGATCTGTCTGAGCAGCAACCTGCAGAGCTGTGTGGTGGAGGATCTGCGGCTGCATCCTTTCCGGTATTACCTCAGGTCCGGTCTGCGGGTGTGCCTGAACTGCGACAACACCCTCTTTGCGCGCACGGATCCCGTCCGGGAGCTGCGCCTGGCGGTGGACACCTTCGACCTGACCCTCCTGGAGACGGAGCACCTGTTGCTGAACGGCTTCAAGAGCGCCTTCCTACCCGAGAAAGACAAAGGCGACATGGTGCAGCTGGCCTTGAAGACCATGACCCGGTTGCGGGACGAGCACGGGGTGGATGGCCTGATGCCCACCCCGGATGGGGGCTAGCCGCGGGCGCCGCGGGGTTCGGAATGACGTGACGGGGCGGTCTGCGGGCCGCCCTTTTTCATGCCACGCGGCGGGTAGACAATCTCGCTGAAAGCTGTCATATTGACGCCGGAAATAACCCGTTTCGACCCTCTATCCCAGGAGAACGCCATGCGCCGCTATCTTGTCGCCGGAAACTGGAAAATGAACATGGGGCCCGCCGCCGGTCGTGAACTGGCCGCCGGGGTGCAGAACCTGCTGAAGGGCCGCGAACTGGGTGGCGACGTGCTGGTCTGCCCGCCCTTCGTGACCATTCCCGCCGTGGCCGAGGTGGCCACCGGCGCGCCCGTGCTGCTGGGCGCCCAGAACTGCGCCGACCAAGAAAAGGGCGCTTTCACGGGCGAGGTCAGCGTGACCATGCTCAAGGAGGCGGGGGTGCGGTACGTCATCATCGCCCACAGCGAGCGGCGCGAATACCAGCGGGAAGATGACGACCTTTTCGTGCGCAAGATCAACCTGATCCACGCCGCCGGCCTGAAGGCCATTTTCTGCTTCGGCGAGAAGCTGGAAGAACGCAAAGCCGGCCGGGCCGAAGCCGTGGTCAAGAGCCAGTTGGAGGGCGTGCTGCCCCGCCTGGAAAAGGCCGACGCCGACAACCTGGTTCTGGCCTACGAGCCGGTCTGGGCCATCGGTACCGGCGAGACGGCCACCCCGCAGCAGGCGCAGGAGATCCACGCCTTCACGCGCGGTGTCGTGGCCGATCTCATGGGCCGGGACGTGGCCGACGGCATGCGCATCCTCTACGGCGGCAGCTGCAAGCCCGGCAACGCCCGAGAGCTGATCGGCCTGCCGGATGTGGATGGCGGCCTCATCGGCGGCGCGGCCCTCAAACCCGAGGACTTCGTGGGCATTGTCGACGGAGCCGAAGCCGGCCTGGACTGACACCTCTGATGCAAAGGAATCTTCCGTGAAGAAGCTACTGCTGGTTTTGGTTGGCGGCATGCCGCGCGGCACCGCCCTGATCGCCCTGATCGCTCTGAGCACTTTGAGCACTCTGGGTGGAGGGGCGGAGGCCAGGGCCGGACAGTACCCGGATCCCGACCTGGCGCCCGTGTTCCACACCTTGCCCGAGAACGTGGAGGTGCTGACGTTGGAGAACGGCCTGGAGGTCATTCTCATGCGCAACCCCTCCCAGCCCATGGTCGGCGTCTTCACGCAGGTCAGGGTGGGCAGCGCGCGGGAGGATGGCCGCACCAGCGGCATGAGCCATATGCTGGAGCATCTGCTCTTCAACGGGTCGCAGAAGTACACCCAGGAAGAGCAGTACGCCATGGCGGACCGCGCCGGGGCCTACAACAACGCCAACACCACGGACTTCTTCACCAACTTCATGATGGTCTTGCCCTCCGGCGCCCTGCGGACGGGGCTGGAGTTGCAGTCGGAGATGCTGTTCCATTCCACCCTGCCCCGGGATAAATTCCTCAAGGAAAAGGGCATCGTCCTGGGCGAGTTGGTTCAGGCGCGGGATTGGCCCGACTACGAGACCGACGAGGCCCTGCGCCGGGCCCTGTACCGGGGCACCAGCCTGGAGCTGCCCACCCTGGGCACGCGCAGCACCATCGAACACATGGAGCGCGACGACGTCTACGCCTTCTACAAGAAGTGGTACGTGCCCAACAACATGATCATGACGGTGGCGGGCAATTTCGACCGGGACCGGACGGTGGCGTGGCTGGAACAGTATTACGGCAGTATCGCTCCGGGTTCTCTGGAGGCGCCGCCGCTGCGGCCGGTGGCCTACCTGGATGCCACCACGAGCATCACGCGCCGGGTGGGAGAGGAGCGGCTGCTGGCCCTGTCCTTTGACGCCCCCACCTACGGTTGTCCCGACTTCTTCGCCTTCCTGGTCATGACCCATCTGCTGGATCTGGACGGGGGCGGGATCATCGACACGGCCCTGGAGGAGATTCCCGAGGAGCGGCGCCCGGACTTCAGCTGGTCCTGGGAAAAGGCCCCTGGGTTCGGACGCTTGACGCTGCGGTTCATCCTGCGCGAGGAATCCGATCCGCGCGTGCTGTACCCCTTGGTCCAGGACGCGCTTGACCGGGCGGCCCGCAAGGGTGTTCGGGGCGAGGATATCCTGGGCATCGTGCGGATGAGCGAGACCGAGACCCTGCTGGAGCGCGAGCAGCTGCGGATGACGGGCATCTACATTGCCGAGCCCGTGGCGCTGGGCGGTGCCGATTTCTTCATCAGCTATCTGGAACGTCTGCGGGCGGTGACACCCAAAGAGGTGTCGCGCGTCATGGCCAACCGCTTGGTCAGCGCCCCCTGCCTGGCCGTGCTCATGGAAAAGGAACAGGGGGCTCCGGCGGAGGAGCAGGACCCGGCCGCGGCCCTGGGGCTGCCCGAGGGCATGGATATCCCGCCGGCCATGCTGCAGGCCATGCGGGCCCGGGGCATGGTCCCGGGCGGGGACGACGGGACGTCCCCGGAGGAGGCCGACGCCGCCGATGACGCCGCGGCCCCGCTGGTGTTGACGGTGGACCGCAGCGAACTGGGCAACGGCGCGGTGCTGGTCAGCCAGACCAACCAGGACAGCCCCCTGATGGCCATCCACCTGGCCGTGCGCGGCCGCGCCCTGCTGGACCGGGACAACGCCGCGGCCGGCGCCCTGGATCTGGTGCATCGTCTGCTGAGCGAAGGCTACGCCGGTTGCGACCGGGCTTGTCTGGCCCGCAGGCTGCGGGAGTTGGGGGCCGTCGTCAAGTTGGTGGATGACGCGCGCATCCCCATGGACAACTATTACACCAACGGTCGTTTCAGCTTCATCCGCGTCGAGGTGGCCAGCCAGTACGGCCCGGAGATGCTGGCCATGCTCATGGACGAGATCGGGCATGCGGCGTTCGATGAGGAGGCCTTCGAGCGCGTGCGTGAGGAGCGGGTCGGCGCGCTCAGGAAAGATGAGGCCAGCGCCCGCAGTCTGGCCAACGAGAAGCTGGATCAGTTGCTTTACGGGGATCACCCCCTGGTGCTGCCTCCGGAAGGGGATGTGGCCAGTCTGCGGTCTCTGGATTTTTCCCAGGTGCGGCAGGTCTACCAGCGGGCGTTCTCGCCGGAGAACCTGATCTTCTCCATCGTGGGGCCCTATCCCCATGAAGAGTTACGCCGACTGATCGAGGAGGAGCTGCCCGGCCGTGGCCGGCCCGTGGCGGGGCTGCCGGCTTTGCCCGTGACCACCGCGGGCGCGACTTTCCGCGAGACGCTGGGCGGGGAGTTGAGCGCCATCCGGTTGGGGTCGTTGCTGGCGGTGCCGCGGGAGGAGGCCACCGCCCTGCAACTGTTGGGGGCCATCCTGAGCGATCGCATGGCCATGGATCTGCGCGAGACCCGCGGGCTCAGCTACGGTGTGGGGGCCCGCTTCAGCGGCTTGGGCGACCGCCAGGAATTCGTGGCCTGGATCAACCCGCCTACCGAACGGGTGGACGAGGGGCTGGAGGCCATCAAGAGCTTCATCCGCGACTTCGACGCCGCCTCCATCACCCAGGAGGAACTGGACACCATGCGCAGCGCGCGCAAGGGCCGCATGATGATGCGCCGGCTCAGCAGCATGGGGCAGGCTTATTATTTGGCCATGGCCGAACTGGCGGGCGACATCGACATTTATCTTGACGCGCTGACGGCCTACGATGGCATCACCCTGGAGGATTTGCGGGTGGTGGATAGGAAGTATCGGCAGGCTATGCCTCTGGTGGAAGTGGTGATCGACTGACGGGCCCGGTGGGGTTGGGGATGAAGCGGAATGCAGTTTTTGCGCAGCCTGGTATTCTACGTGGTGCTGATCCTCTGGGTTCTGGTGGTCGTGCCGCCCTTGCTGCTGATGATGGTGCTGCCCCTGCGCCGGCGCGGAGGAGCCGCTCGGGCCATGAGCCGCTGGTTGCTGGGGGCCCTGCGGGTCATCTGCGGCGTGGACTACGAGGTGCGCGGTCGCGAGCACACCGCGGGGGGCGCGGCCATCATCATGAGCAAACACCAGTCCGCCTGGGAAACTTTCGCCCTGCAGATCCTTTTTCCGCCTCTGGCTTATGTGCTGAAGCGCGAGCTCCTGTGGATCCCCTTCTTTGGCTGGGGCCTGCTGGCCTGCGGAGCCATCGCCATCGACCGCAAAAAAGGCAAGGTGGCGCTGAAGCAGGTCCTCAGCAAGGGTACGGCTCGGCTGCGTGATGGGATCTGGGTGGTCATCTTTCCTGAGGGCACGCGCATCCCGCCCGGCCGACGGGGCCGCTACAATGTCGGGGGTGCCATGCTGGCGGCCCGGAGCGGTTTCCCGGTGGTGCCGGTGGCCCACAACGCGGGCGAATTCTGGCCCGGCGAGGGCTTTGTTATCCGCCCGGGAACGATCACCGTGGTGGTGGGCGAACCCCTGGACACCACCGATATGCGGCCTGGTGAGATCAACGCGTACGTGGAGCACTGGATCGAGAGTCAGATGGAGGCCATCTCCTTGCAAGACAAGGACCTGGCGGATCGGCGCGCCATGGGTGCTGAGATCGTGGCGGGTGAAAAAGTAAAAAGAGATTGAAAAGAGAATGTGACATATGGTATACTTAAGGTGTCTAGGAAGAGAACTAAAGCGGTTACCACATAGCTGCCACCACCATGATCGAACCACGGAGGTACTCTTGCCATGAAACATTACGGCATTCTGGGAATCCTGGCCCTTGTGGTCCTGGCCCTTCCCGCCCAGGCCGAGGTCGTTCAGTGGGACGTCAACGGTCACTATTACGAGTACGTTGCCGAACTGGTGACCTGGGAGCAGGCCATGACCTACGCCGAGTCCCGGCATCATAACGGCATCCCGGGGTATCTGGTCACCTTGACCACGGCCGAGGAAAACGCTTTCGTCTACGAGAACATTCTGGGTGGGGATTCTCCCGCGCCCTGGGGTGATCCCTGGATTGGCGGCTACCAGAACGACTGCCACAGCGATCCCGCCGCCAACTGGCACTGGGTCACCGATGAACCCTGGGATTACACCAACTGGGCCCCTTGGGAACCCAACGACTACAATGAACTCTACGGTGAGATGTACCTGCAGTTCACCCCCGGCGGCGGTGGCTGGTGGAACGACCACCACAGCCTGAACCCCAAGCCGATGATCATCGAGTACAGCGATGATGTGGTCGACTCTCAGTTGAGCAGTTGGGACAACCTGAAGGCGCTTTACCGCTAATCCGGCTCATTCCTTCGGCGATGTTTTTCCGGGCCCCCCGACAGCAGTCTGGGGGCCCTTGGTTTTGCACCCGCCTGGTGATATCCTTTGCCATGGACCCCAAGCCCGCAAAGGACGCCCCCAATGCCTGCCTTCCATCGCCCCCTGCTCCTTTCCCTGCTCCTGCTGGCCGCGACTTCCGCTCTGGCCGCGCAAAAGATGACAGCGCAAGAGATGACCGTTCTGGAACACCAGGCGCGGCTGCGCCTGGACACCGAGGCCCACTCCGTGCGGATCGTGGACAGTTTGCGGGTGCCGGCCGGCGTGGACAGCTTGCGGCTGGGCGCGGGCCTGACCGTCACGGCCATCCACGGCCCCGCCGGCATGGTGGACCCCGCCGCGGCGGTGCGCGCGCCAACCGATGAGCATGGCCCGCACCAGGTCATCGACCTGGCGGCTTGCGGACTGGGTGCCGCCGGGGGCGTGCTGGAACTGCACTACCAGGGCACCTTCTTCGAGCCCGTGGGGGACGTGGTTTTCAGCCGCGAGAACGTGGGCCACGAGATCACCGCCACCATCGGCGAAGAAGGCATCTACCTCAGCAGCGCGGCCGGCTGGCTGGCCTGGGCCGACGACCTCATGGCCACCCATGACATCCAGGCCGACACGCCCGCCGGCTTCGAGAGCGTGACCCAGGGCCGCCGCACCCGGCACGAGGAAAAAGCGGGCCGCCTGCACACCCGCTGGGTGGCCGACCACCCGGCCGACGGCCTGAATTTCCTGGCCGCCCGCTACCACGTGCATGAGGAACCGGTGCGCGACGGCATCGTCAGCCAGACCTTCCTTCTGGAGGACGACGCGCGACTGCGGGCCACCTACATGGAGCGCACCAAAGCCTACATCGCCATGTACGAGGAGATGATCGGGCCCTATCCGTACGCCAAGTTCGCCACGGTGGAAAACTGGTTCCCCACCGGTTACGGGATGCCCGGTTACACGCTGCTGGGGTCCCAGGTGCTGCGCCTGCCCTTCATCCCGTACACCAGCTTCGGCCACGAGATCGCCCACAACTGGTGGGGCAACTCCGTCTTCGTGGATATTGGCGAAGGCAACTGGTGCGAGGGTCTGACGGTGTACTGCGCCGACTACCACTACAAGGAACTGGAGAGCGCGGAGCAGGCCCGCCAGTACCGCCGCACCCTTCTGAAGGATTATGCGGCCTACACCCGCGACCCGGCCAAGGACTTCCCCCTCAACCGGTTCCACAGTCGCCACAGCGGAGCCACCCGGGCCGTGGGCTACGGCAAGAGCATGATGGTGTTCCACATGATCGAGCGCCGCATCGGCCGCGAGGCCTTCCTGCGGGGCCTGCGGCAGGTGGCCGCGGACCACCGCTTCACCAAGGCCGCCTGGAGCGATTTCTTCGCGGCCTTCGAGCAGGCCTCCGGTGAGGACCTGACCACTTTTCAAGACCAGTGGTTGCGGCGCGTGGGCGCGCCCAGGCTGAATCTGGAGAACGTGGTGTTCGAGGACGATCAGGTGAGTTTCGAACTGGTCCAGGACGCGCCGGCGTACGATCTGCGGGTGCCCGTGGTGACCACCGCGGGCACCGGCCGCGACGGTTTGGAGACGGTGGTCCGATTGGATCAGCTACGGCAAGGTTTCATCGTGAAGATGGACGGGGTGCGGGAGGTGGCCATCGACCCGGATTGCCGGCTTTTCCGCCGCCTGCACGATGAGGAAATCGAGCCCACCATGAGCCGTGTTCTGGCCGAGGAGAGCCCCACGTTGGTGCTGGACGAGGCGCCGCCCGCCATGGCGGCCGCGGCCCGCCGTTTCGCCGCGGAATTCACCGAGAAGGATGACTTCCCGGTGGTGGAGGACGGCAACCCGCCCGCGGGCACGGGCGGGACCGTGCGCGCCAACCTGGTCATCAATCCCGGCGGCGATCTGCTCAAGGGGTACACCAACGCGGATCTGATGGTCTCCGGGGAGACGATCTTGCTGAAAGGCAAGCGCTTCAGCCTGAAGAATGTGGACCTGGTTTTCTGCGCGCGGAATCCCCACGATCCCAACGTCAGCGATCTGGTGGTCCTTTCCCGCAGTCCGCAGCGCCTGGGCGGGTTGGCCCGGCGGCTGGGGCATTATGGCAAGTACAGCTATCTGGTTTTTCCGGCGGGGCGGGGCAAGGTGGAGAAGGGCAACTGGGAGCCTGGCGCGTCGCCCTTGGTGAGACGGCGCTGATGCCTCCCGCGACCTGATGAACCGACGGCCTGATAAGTCTACAACTTCGGCCCCAGGTTGTGATACAATGGGGTCCGCTTCCCGGTGTCCGCGCCGGCGTCGAGGACGTTCGCCAACCACAGCTCCTGCAAATCCCATGGAACCAGGTCGCCTATGACTCTGCTGCCCAAGCTTCCGCACCCCGTACGTTCCATCGCTCTGCCGGGGACCGTGCTGCTGCTGACCGTGCTGCTGCTGACGGGGTGCGACGGCGATGGCCCCGTGAGCCCCAACGGGGAAACCCGTTGGTCGGTCATTCTGCAACCGGAATACACCCTGCGCGATGTCTGGGGAATCAGCGCGAGCGACTTCTTCGTTCTGGGCGAGTACGGCACCATCCACCATTTCGCCGACGGGGTACGCACCACCTGGCAGCCGGATTTCGCCATCGATCTGCGGGGGATCTGGGGCACGGCCCCGGACAACATCATCGCCGTGGGCGACAATGGAGCCGCCTACCACTTTGACGGCACCGAATGGAATCGCCGGTCCACCAGAAGTTCCCGCCGCTTGAACAATGTGTGGGGCACGGACGCGCAGAACATTTATGCCGTGGGCAGCGGCGGCACGTTGCTGCGCTTTGACGGACAAGACTGGAACGTCCTGGACAGCGGGACCGAACTGAATCTTTACGACTGCTGGGGCACCGCTCCCGACAACATCTACCTCTGTGGCAGCGGAGGGCTGATCCTCCATTACGACGGCGCCGCCTGGACACCCCTGGACACCCCCGTGGAGTGGCCCCTGGACGGTATCTGGGGTTATTCCGCCCAGGAGATCTACGCCGTGGGCGTGGCGGGCACCGTCCTGCGGTACGACGGTCAGGACTGGCTCCAGGAAGAATCCGACACCACGCAGCGGCTGTGGTCCGTGCGCGGCCTGCCCGGCCATCCGCCCATCGCCATCGGCAGCGGTGGTGTGCTGCTGACCCGGGGGGCGTCGGGCTGGACCTCCACCCATGTGGCCGAAGGCCGTTATCTGTACGGCATGTGGGATAACCACGAAGACACCATCCTGATGACCGGCTACAACGGCCTGGTGCTGAGGCAGACGGTCCACGCCTACCAGACGCTCAGCGTGGGACACACCCACTGGCTGAAAGATGTCTGGAGCCCCGCCTGCGGCCACGTCTTCGCCGTGGGTAAACAGAATGTGGTGCTGCAGTCCATGAACGGCGGCTGGCAAAATATCGCCCCGCCTTTGGAGGGTGTGGACTACGCCGCCATCTGGGGTCGGCAGGAGCAGGATTTCTTCGTCGTGGGTAGCGGTGGCGTCATCGCCCGTCATCGCGACGGGCACTCCTGGGAGACCTGGCGGCTGCAGAACGGCGCCAACCTGGAAGCCCTCTGGGGGCCCCACAGCGGGGACCTGTACGCCGTCGGCGGCGGAGGCACCATCGTGCATTTCGACGGCGTCAGCTGGGAAAACATGGCCAGCCCCACCGATCAGGCCCTGCTGGCCATCGACGGGCACAGCGCCACGGAGATTTACGCGGTGGGCGCCAACGGCACCATCCTGTGCTGGGACGGCACCGTCTGGCAGACCATGGTCAGCAATACCACCACCAACCTGACGGGGGTGTGCTGCCGCCCCGACGGCCAGACGGTGGTCGTGGGCGTGGGCGGCCTGGCCCTGAACCATCGCGGCGAGATGGGGGTGGACACGCCCTGGCAGGAACAGGACAGCCGCTCCCGCTTCTCCCTTTACGGCGTGCATGACGATGGGGACGGCCACACCTATGCGGTGGGCTACAACGGTGTCGTCGTGCGGTACGACGGCAGCGAATGGTCCATCCTGACCTCCGGCCATCACGACCGGCTGAACGCCATCGACATCGACCCTTGCGGAAATCTCATCATGGCTGGACATTGGGGAATTATCCTGCGCAACGGATACTGATTCATGGAATATACCGGGTCAGCCCGGCTGGATGGATGGAAAACCTGAAACCCGATCCCTAGGAGCGATCATGGCCAAACTGGACAAACTTCAGCCCGTCAACGTCTGGAATATTTTTGAAAAGATGTGTGGGGTGCCGCACGGTTCCGGCAACGAGACAGCCATCCAGAACATGTTCAAGTCCTGGGCCGATGAGCGCGGCCTGAGCTGGGAAGAGGACAAGGTCGGCAACCTGCTGGTGCACATCCCCGCCACCAAGGGGCTGGAGAAGGCCAAGCCCGTGCTCATCCAGGGCCATGTGGACATGGTGTGCGAGAAGAACACCGCCACCAAGCACGACTTCGAGAACGATCCCATCAAGCTGATGGTGGACGGTGACTGGGTCACCGCCGACGGCACCACCCTGGGCGCGGACAACGGCATCGGCGTTTCCATGGGGCTGGCCTTGGCCGATGACAAAGAGGTGGCCCACGGCCCCATCGAGGTGCTGCTGACGGTGGACGAGGAACGCGGCCTGACGGGTGCCGCGGGCGTGGAGGCCGGCTTCTTCTCGGCGCGCACCATGATCAATCTGGACAGCGAAGAGGACACGGCCATCTTCATCGGTTGCGCCGGCGGTCGGGACACCGTCTTCAACCTGAAGAACAGGATGACCCGCGCCCCCAAGGAGAGCGGCGGTCGCAAGATCACCCTGGGCGGCCTGCGCGGCGGCCACTCCGGCCTGAACATCCACGAGAATCGCGGCAACGCCATCAAGATCCTGACGCGCGCCCTGCAGGCCGCCGCCGGGGAGCTGGAAGTGCGCCTGGTGGAGATCAACGGCGGCAGCATGCGCAACGCCATCCCGCGTGAGGCCGAGGCCCGTGTCGTCATCCCCAAGGCCGATGGCCGCCGCTTCAAGCAGATCGTCGAGCATGCCCTGGAGCGTATCAAGACGGGCGAACTGCCCGAGCACGACAACCGCCTGACCTGGAAGATCAGCGCCGTGCAGGCCCCCCGCTGCTTCAGCCTGGGCACCAGCAAGGCCACCCTGAACCTGCTGGCGGCCATCCCCAACGGCGTGACGGCCATGAGCCAGGACATCGAGGGGCTGGTGGAAAGCAGCACCAACCTGGGGGTCGTCAAGACCGATGGTTCCAAGGTGCGCATCGTCTGCTGCAGCCGCTCGTCGATCATGCCGTCGCTGGAGGCGCTGGCGGCCCAGCACCGGAGCATCGGCGAGATGGCCGGCGCCGTCGTCGAGCAGCCCGAGGGCTACCCCGGCTGGAAGCCCAACATGAAGAGCGCGGTCCTGGCCGTTTCGCGCAAGGAATACGCCAAGGCCTTCGGGGCGGAGCCCGAACTGCTGGCCATCCACGCGGGTCTGGAATGCGGCCTGCTGACGGAGAAGTATCCGGATCTGGATATTGTCAGCTTCGGGCCCAACATCCGTGGAGCCCACTCCCCGGACGAGAAGGTGCAGATCAGTTCGGTGCAGAAGATCTGGAAGCTCTTCGCTGCCACCCTGGAGGATCTGGCGCAGATGTAGCGAGCGCTTTGTTCAAAAACTGAACATGGAAAAGGCCGCGGGCAAAGCGGGGGCGAAATCCCTGGGCCCGCGGCTTGTTTTTGGGGCCTTGTTCAGGTTACCCACAAGTTATCCACAAGTAATCCAGCTTTTTCCCAGGGGTGACTTGACAGGGGCGATTTCGTTAAGTCGTTGCTATTTATGATATATAGGGGTTTGTGACAAAAGTATAAAAAAACATACCGGTAAAAGTGACCGGGTGTTATCCACAATAGGGCCCGATGGCGGCCCGGAAGCTGAATTTGCGCGTTTTCAAGGGGATCGGCACCTGGAGTCCGGTCTGGTGGCGGTGTTTGGAGGGGGACTCCGTTTCCGGTCAAGACAGTGCTTGCTCCCTCTGTGGGGAAAGGCCATTGTTGTCGGCGGAACCCTGCGGCCCGAGGGCCACCATGGCACCGGGCCCCCACCCCGCATCATCCTGAAAGGCGTGTGTTATGCCCGCACTCGGTGAAGCCGGCCAACGCGGACCCCGTGTCCGCTCCGACTGCCACGTGGCCGTGGAAATCCTGTCCTCCGGTGGTCTGCAAATCCAGCTCACATCCAAGGTCGAGGGAATGTTCGGCGATAGCATCCGGGCGCTGCTGCGCCAGGGGTGCGAAGCTCTGGGCGTCGAGCACGCCTCGGTCACCGTGGAAGACCGGGGCGCTTTGCCCTACACCCTGGCCGCCCGTCTGGAAACGGCCGTGCGCCGCGCCGGCCACCAGCCCGCCGCGGAATTCCTGTTGCCCATGAAGGAACATTGCCGGGGCGGCAGCCCGGCCGACCGCTTGCGCCGCAGCCGGCTGTACCTGCCCGGCAACGAGCCCAAGTTCTACGTCAACGCCGGCCTGCACGAACCGGACGGGGTCATCCTGGATCTGGAGGACAGCGTGGCCCCCGCCGAGAAGGATGCCGCCCGTTGCCTGGTGCGCAACGCCCTGCGGGCCGTGAATTTCTACGGCTCCGAGCGCATGGTGCGCATCAACCAGGGCGAGCGCGGCCTGGAGGACCTGGATTGGCTCATCCCCCACAACGTGAACCTGGTGCTGGTCCCCAAGGTGGAAGACCCCGCCCAGGTGGTGGCCGTGGCCCGGCGCATCGCGGAGCTTAATCCCTCGGACCAGCCGGTGCACCTGATGCCGATCATCGAGTCGGCCCTGGGCGCGTGGAAGGCTTACGAAATCGCCAGCGCCCATCCGTCGGTGGTGGCGGTGGCCATCGGTCTGGAGGATTACACGGCGGACATCGGCGCCCAGCGCACCAACGAGGGCCACGAAAGCTTCTGGGCCCGGGCCCAGGTGGTCAACGGCGCCAAGGCGGCCCATGTGCAGGCCATCGACACGGTATTCAGCGATGTGACGGACATGGAGGGCTTGCGGGATTCTGTTCTGGAAGCCAAGAACCTGGGTTTCGTGGGCAAGGGGTGCATCCACCCGCGCCAGATTCCCGTGGTGCACGAGGCCATGGCGCCCACCGCGGCGGAGATCGCTCGCGCCCAGCGCATCGTCCGCGCCTTCGAGACGGCCAAGGCTCAGGGCCTGGGCGTGGTCAGCCTGGGCAGCAAGATGATTGACGCGCCGGTGGTCAAGCGGGCCCAGACCACGGTGGCGGTGGCCCTGAAGGTGGGGCTGCTGGCCGAGGATTGGCGCGACGCCGGGGACAAGCCCGGTTGCCGCAAAGATGGAGTTCTGACGGAAAAGGACGGTGAGTGATGACGAAGCTGGTGAAGAACGCCGCCGGGCGCCTGGTGCCCACCGAGATCAACGGTCAGCCCGCCGTCCCCTTCCAGGGTGTGGGCAAGTACCGGCCGGAGGGCCGCAAGCGGGGCGCCCCCATCCGCACCTGCGCGGATTATCCCGCGGACGGGGACAAGACCGTCGCCACCATCAAAGAAGCCCTGCAGAACGCGGGGCTGCGCGATGGCATGACCATCAGCACGCATCATCATCTGCGCAACGGCGACTACGTGGCCAACGCCGTCTTCGCCGCCGCGGCGGAGCTGGGCGTCCGGGACCTGCGCTGGGTGCCCAGCGCCAGCTTCCCCTGCCACGCGGGCATGATCGACCTGATGGAACAGGGCGTCATCCACCATATCGAGGGCAGCATGAACGGCCCCCTGGGGGACTACTGCACGCGGGGCAAGATGCGGGGCATGGCCGTCCTGCGCAGCCACGGCGGGCGCTACCAGGCCATCCAGGATGGCGAGGTGCAGGTGGATATCGCCGTCATCGCCGCGCCCACGGCCGACCCCTTCGGCAACTGCACCGGCGACCGCGGCCCCACCGCCTGCGGCCTGCTGGGCTTCGCCCTGGCCGATAGCGAATACGCCGACCATGTCATCGCCGTCACCGACAACCTGGTGCCGTTTCCCTGCGTGCCGTGGCAGATCCAGGGCAACAATGTGGACCAGGTGGTGGTCATGGACAGCATCGGCGATGCCGACAAGATCGTCAGCGGCACCACGCAGATCACCAAATCGCCGGACCGTCTGCTCATCGCCGAGCTGACGGCGCGCTTCTGCGACGAGGCCGGCATCGTGCGGGACGGCTTCAGCTTCCAGGCCGGCGCCGGCGGCACGGCTCTGAGCTTCGCCCTCTTCCTGCGGGACATGATGCGCGAGCGCAACATCAAGGCCCGCTTCGTGCGCGGTGGATCGACCCAGTACCTGGTGGATATGTTGGAGGAAGGCCTGACGGACTACATCCTGGATGGCCAGACCTTCGACCTGGAGGGTGTGCGCTCCATGCGTGAGAACCCCGGCCACGTGAACACCTCGCCCTTTACCAGCTACAACTGGCACGGCAAGGGCAACTTCGCCAGCATGCTGGACGCGGTGGTGCTGGGGGCCACCGAGGTGGATGTGAACTTCAATGCCAATGTCGTCACCCACAGCGATGGTCGCCTGCTGCACGGCATCGGCGGCTGGATGAACTGCCTGGCCAGCAAATGCACCATCCTGCCTATCCCCAGCTTCCGCGATCGCATCCCCGTCCTGGTGGACGAGGTGACCACCCTGTGCGGCCCCGGTGAATTGATCGACGTCATCGTCACCGAACGGGGTATTGCCATCAACCCCTTGCGGCGCGATCTTCATGAGAAGCTGCGCGGCAGCAGTCTGCCCATCCGCCCCATCGCCGAGATCAAGGCCGAGGTGGAGGATATCTGCGGCGGCGCGGCGCAGAAGCCTGAACTGGGCGAGAAGGTCGTGGCGGCCATCAAGTGGGTGGACGGCACCGTCATCGACTGCGTCAGGCAGGTGGGTCGGTAGCGCTGTCCGGCAAGGGGACGCATGAAACGGGAACGTGGCATCGGTCTGTTGGCCTGGGCCTTGGTGTCTTTGGTGCTGGCCGCGTTCCTGTTTTGGCCGACCGATCCATCTTCGGCTCTGGAAGCAGGTCTGGATCTGGGACTAGAGCTGAATATAGGCCTGGGTGTGAACCTGGTCCTGGTGGCTCTGGGCATGGCCTTCTTCTGGCGCTCTTGCGGCGGTTCTCTGTGGGCTGCGGGAACCGCCGCGCTGACCCTGGTGGCCTCGCCCTACACCGTCTCCAGTCTGACAACGCCGGCTCTTTGGCCCCAGCCCTTTGCGCTTTTCGCATTCGGGGCCCTGGTGGCGGCCCTGCGCCGGCAGCGCGCGGGCCTGGCCGCCGGACCGTTCTGGTGGCTACTGGCTGTCTTTCTCCTTCTGCAGGCCGTGTGGGGGGTTTTCGGCTTCCAGTGCGTGGTGCTGGGCGTGGCCGTGGTCAAGGGTGCCTGGTTCGCCCATCGTATCGGCCGCCGTCGAGAGGGCTGGCACATCGCTTGGGCGGTGGCGCGCCAGGCGGCTTGGCCTTCCCTGGCCATGGGCGTGGGGGTGGCGCTGGTTTGGCGGCGGGTGCCGCCGGCTTTCACCGCCGATCCCTCCCTGTCCATGCCCACCAGCCTGCCGGGCCTGGCCGCGCTGGGACTTTTCGCCGTGGGATGGTGGCGGCGCGGCTATCTGCCCTTCCAGAGACGGCGCTTCGGACGTTCTTTTCTGCTTCTGGGGGCTTTGGGTCTGGGGTTGGCTTTGCTGGGGCACGGCCGTTTCAGCTGGCTGCTGACGGTGGCCATCAGCTGGTGGTCGGCCGTGGGTATGGAACAGCTCTTCAGCAAGTATGAAAAAGGCCCGGCGCGCTGGCTGGCGCCGCTGGGCTTTCTGTTGCTGGTTTCTCTGCCGGCCCTGGAATCCGTCGCGCCGTTCACCGGTGAGATGGGGTGGGCCTGGCCAAGCCCGTCCTAGAGGGGAATGGTAGGCGATTCATGGCCTTCTACGCGGATTTCGCGGGATACTACGACAAGATTTTTCCCTTGCGGGAGAACACCTGGCGCTTTCTGGACCGGTGGCTGCCGGCGGAGGGCTCCATCCTGGACCTGGGGTGCGGCCCGGGCCATTACTGCGGACGCCTGGTGTCGGCGGGGCGGCGCTGCCTGGGCATCGATCTGGACCCGGGCATGATCGAGGTGGCCGAGAGCCTGCATCCGGAGGCCTCCTTCATGATCATGGGCCTGCAGGAAGTGGGGATGCTGGCGGAGGGCTCGCGCGATGGGATCATCTGCATCGGCAACGTCCTGCCCCATCTGCCGACCCAGGAATTGGAGGGCTTTCTGGCGGCGGTGCGGCGGGTGCTGCGGCCGGGAGGGCGCTGGATCGTGCAGACCGTCAACTTCGATCCTCTGCTGCATCTGGATGAGCACGTTTTTCGGGATCTGGTGTTTCCGGAGGACAAGCTGGTCTTCCATCGCCGCTACCGCCGCCGGCCCGATGGCAACATCACCTTCCGGACCCGCCTGGCCCGGGACGGGCAAACCCTGTTCAGCGGAGAAACGGTCCTGCACCCTCGTCTCAGCCACCAGTACCGGGCCCTGCATGAGGCCGCGGGGCTGAATCTGCTGGGGCATTACGCCGATTTCACGGAGGCGCCTTTCGTGGGACGCAAGAGCGCGGGCAGCGTTTTTGTTTTCGAGGTCCCCGGCGATCAACCGAAAATGGGAACTCCCGAGGGCGGGACCCGTTGAGGAACGTTGCGGCAGGGGACGGCGCGGTGAAGTCTTGACAGGTTCCTTCCCTCCTCTGATCCTTGCCCCAAGCCTAGCCTGGAATTTCATGAAGGAGCGTCCCGCGGTGGATATGAACCGACCGCCGTAGCCGCTTCACAATGATTCTGACTGGACCCGGAGTCTTCATCCGGGTGAACCACTTGCGCAATAGGCCGGAAGATGGCAGGGACCAGGCGGAAGCCGGCGGCCATGGGACGGTCCTTTGCTCGGCTCCTGAGGATTGGTATCGATGAAGATGGATCTTTTAAGACACTGCCCGGCCGCCCTTGGCCGCACCTTTGGCCTGCTGACTCCGGCCTCCGCCCTGACGCTGTTATTGGTCCTGACGCTGGTCTTGGTCCTGACGTGGGCCCCCGCCGGCATGGCTCAGGAGGCGCACACCGTCGCCGAGGCCGTCAGCGCCGAGGAATTCGCTCCGGCCGCCCTGACGGGCGATTTTGTCTCGGCCATCGTCATCGATGCCCAGACCGGCCAGGTTCTGGTGGCCACCAACGCGCGTGAGCGCCGGCAACCCGCCTCCATGCTCAAGATGATGACCGAACTGGTCATTCTGGACATGGTGGATGATGGCGACCTGAAGCTGGATGAATCCGTCAAGGTTTCCGCCCGCGCCAGCCGCATGGGGGGCAGCCAGGTCTATCTCAAGCACGGCGAGGAATTCACCGTCGAGGAACTGCTGATGGCCCTGACCATCCACAGCGCCAATGACGCGGCCGTGGCCCTGGCCGAACACGCCGCCGGCAGTGTGGAGGCCTTTGTGGACCTGATGAACATGAAGGCCGTGTCCCTGGGCATGAGCGATACGGAATTCCATTCGGTCCACGGCTTGCCGCCCGGCCACGGCCAGAAACCCGATCTGACGACGGCCTCGGATCTGGCCTTGCTGGGGCAGGCCTTGGTGCAGCATCCCCAGGCTCTGGGGTGGGCCTCCGTCAAGACGGCGCCCTTCCGGGACGGCAAGTTCATCCTGACCAATCCCA
>PDQT01000005.1 GCA_002747875.1 bacterium DOLZORAL124_64_63 | reverse complement strand
GAGGGCAGGAAGGTCTGCACCTGGTCCGGCCTGAAGCGGTTCTGCTTCAACCACAGGGCCAGGTTCAGCATGTCCCGGTCCGTGGTGCCGGGATGCGCGGCGATGAAATAGGGGATCAGGTACTGCTTCTTGCCGGCGGCGCGGCTGGCCTTCTCGAACATGCGCTTGAAGCGTTCATAACTGCCGATGCCCGGCTTCATCATCATGCTCAGCGGACGGTTCTCGGTGTGCTCGGGAGCAATTTTCAGGTACCCGCCCACGTGGTGTTCGGCCAGCTCGGCCACGTATTCGGGCGATTCCACGGCCAGGTCATAGCGCACCCCGCTGGCCACGAAGACGCGCTTGATGCCGGGCACCTGGCGCGCCTTGCGGTAGAGCTGGATCAAGGGGCTGTGGTCGGTATTCAAGTTGGGGCAGATGTCGGGAAACACACAGGAGGGCTTGCGGCAGGCGGCCTCGATCTGGGGAGATTTGCAGGCCAGACGCCACATGTTGGCCGTGGGGCCGCCCAGGTCGCTGATGACGCCCGTGAAGCCGGGGGTCTTGTCGCGGATGTTTTCGATTTCGCGCAGGATGCTCTCTTCGCTGCGGTTCTGGATGATGCGTCCCTCGTGCTCGGTGATGGAGCAGAAGGTGCAGCCCCCGAAGCAGCCGCGCATGATGTTGATACTGTTCTTGATCATGTCGTAGGCCGGGATTTTCTGCCGACCGTACGCTGGATGGGGCACGCGGGTGTAGGGCAGATCGAAGACCGCGTCCATCTCCTCGCTGGTCAGGGGCACCGGGGGCGGGTTCAGCCAGACGTCCCGATCGCCGTGACGCTGCACCAGGGCGCGCGCGTTGCCGGGATTGGTTTCCAGGTGCATGGTGCGTGAGGCGTGGGCGTAGAGGATCTCGTCCTTCAGCACCTCGTCGTAGGCGGGCAGGCGCACCACCGAATGGTCGCGATCGGCGAAAGGCTGCAGGCTCTGTTCCAGGTTGGAGGCGTCCAACTCCGTGAACCCCGCGGGCAGGCCGCGGCGCATGTAGGCCGTTCCCCGCAGGTCGGTGATGGTGCCGACGGCCTCGCCCGCGGCCAGACGGCGGGCGATGGCCAGGATCTGGCGCTCGCCGTTGCCGTAGACCAGCAGGTCGGCCTTGCTGTCCGGCAGGACGCTACGGCGCACCTTGTCGCTCCAGTAATCGTAGTGGGCGATGCGGCGCAGGCTGGCCTCGATGCCCCCGATGATCACGGGCACGCCCTTGAAGGCCTCCCGGCTGCGCTGGGCGTAAACCAGCACGGCGTGGTTGGGGCGCTTGCCGGCCAGCCCGCCGGGGGTGTAGCTGTCGTTGCTGCGGATCTTGCGCTCACTGGTGTAGTGGTTCACCATGGAGTCCATGTTGCCCGCCGTCACGCCGAAAAAAAGATTGGGCGCCCCCAGACGGCGGAAATCTTCCGCGCTATGCCAGTCGGGCTGGGCGATGATCCCCACCCGGAAACCGGCCTTCTGCAGGACCCGACCCATGACCGCCATCCCGAAGCTGGGCAGGTCCACGTACGCGTCGCCGGTGACGATGATCACGTCGCAGCTGTCCCAGCCCAGCGCGTCCATTTCGGCGCGGGTCATGGGAAAATGCCGGGCGGCCGTTTCGTCGGGAGGCCTGTGGGGCGGGGGCCCGAACAGGGGCTCGGCGGTGGGGGGTGTCATGGGGCTCACGGGGGTGTCCTGCTCTTTGGCGGTGGATGGTCTTTTGCACAGGAAAAGCTTAGACTTCCGCGTAGTCAAGAATCGATCCGACAGCCCAGCCGACAATCTAAAGTTCCCGGGGGAAGGCCGATATAAAGTTCAGGGCCCACAAGTGTGCGAATACACCTCCCGGAAGGACGCGCCATGTTCAACGAAATACATCTCAGCGAAGCCTACCTGCAATTCATGGTTGATGCGGAAATCCTAAGCGAAGCGGATGCCCTGGAGGTCATGGATGCCCAGCGCAAGGGCACGCCGGCCATCGGACGTCTGGCGCTGCAATCCGGCATCCTGGACATGAAGCAGGTGTTCCGTGTCCTGGCCGCCCAGGTGGACATGAATACGCGTTTCGGGGAGACGGCCATCAACCTGGGATACATGACCGAGTCGGATCTCATCCGGCTACTGGACGAGCAGAAGCAACGGCGCCCGAAGGTCCACCAAGTCATCCTGGAGATGGGGCTGATCAGCCCGGAAGCCCTGGCCACGGTGCGTGAGAACTTTCTGAACGATCTGACCCGGATGCTGGCCTGATCCCGCCTCAACCCACCTTGGAGGCGGAATCGATCAGGCGGTTCCCGGTCGCATCGTGCCGCGCGTACTGGAACCAGGGTTGGATGGCGTAGGAGCCCACCCGCCCCTGCCGGTCCAGAGCCAGGTATCCCACCTGCACCTCTTTCCACTGCGGATTCTTGCGCACGATGCGCTCCACGCCCTCTCGGCACGCTTCGTCCGGGGTCAGGCCCTGCCGCATCAGCTCCACGATGAGGAAACTGCCCAACGTCTTCATCACCTCTTCACCCACGCCGGTGGCGCAGGCGGCGCCCACCTCGTTGTCCACAAAGAGGGCCGCCCCGATGATGGGCGAATCGCCCACCCGGCCGTGCATCTTGTACCCCAGGCCGCTGGTGGTGCAGCTGCCCGACAGGTTTCCCTGCTTGTCCAAGGCCAGCATGCTGATGGTGTCGTGGCTGTTGGGTACGGGACCCGGGGTCCAGGGCTTGTACTGGGCGGTTTTCTTCCATTCCAGCCATGCGCGGCGAGAGTGTTCGGTCAGCAGGTCGGTGGGCGTGAAGCCCTGGGCCAGGGCGAACTGCCGGGCGCCTTCGCCCACCAGCATGACGTGGGGCGTCTCCTCCATCACCTTGCGGGCCACGGCCACCGGGTGCATGAAATCCTCCAGGAAGGCCACCGAACCGGCGTTGCCGTGTTCGTCCATGACGCAGGAGTCCAGGGTCACGTGGCCGTCCCGGTCGGGCAGGCCCCCGTAGCCGACACTGCGCACCTCCGGGTCCGCCTCGGCCACCTGCACCCCTTCGACGACGGCGTCCAGGGCCCGTCCGCCCCGGCTCAAGATCTCCCAGGCCCGCTCGTTGGAGGCCAGGCCGTGGCGCCAGGTGGAAATGACCAGGGGGCGGGGGCCGGACGCGGGGGCGCCCAGGCTCAGCTGGCCGGCGCCCAGGGCCACCAGACCGGCACCCGAGCCCAGAAGGAACTGTCTGCGGCTGGTCATGGGGTGTCTCCTTCGTCGTTGGCCGGAAGCACGGCCAGGGTGATGATCTTGTGGGGGCCCAGGGGCACCGTCAAGCGGGTGCCGCCGTGGGTGAGGCCGGGCTCCGGACAGTCCACGGGCAGGGTTTCTTCCAGCAGGTTCACGGCGCGGGCCTCCCGCGCGGGCAGCTGGAAGTGCAGGGTCTCGGTCAAGGCGGTGCCGGACAGGTTGGCCAGGCGCAGGATCAGGTGGTCCCCCTCCTCGGCCTTCTTGATGGCGGTCAGGACCACCCGCGGATCGCTCTTGCGGACCAGGGAAACGCCGCCGGGACGGTGCTGGTCGGCCACGCCCTGGTGGGTCAGGACCTCGGTGCGGTAGCGCTCGCTTTCATCCTTGATGCCGGCGGTCAACAGGTCGCCCGCGAAGGGAGCGACGGCGTAGCGGAAGGTGTGCCGCCCGTAGCACTGGGCGTCCGGCGTGTGCAGGGTGGGGCCGGCGTTGGTGTTCTTGCGGGCGGGGAAATCGTCGCGGCTGAGCCAGTCCACGCAGCGCAGCAACGTCAGGGCGTAGATGGCGTGGCCGTCCTGGTCGCTCCAGGTCTGGAATTCCGGCAGGCCGCGGTTGAGGATGGCCAAGCCGTGGTCGCCTTCGCGCAGGGCCGTGAAATCCTGCTGTGGCCAGGTGGGTGGCGCGGGCTGGGGCCAGTCCGGATTGGAGGGGCGCTCCAGGGGGCGCCGATTGATGTGGAAGTGCCCATCGGAATGGACCGTGTCCGTGTTCAGACCGGTGGGGAACCAGGCGCGCAGACGATGGTCGAAGGCGTGGTTGTTGAAGTCCGTCTCCACATCCACCCGCCGCGCGCCCGCGCGGAGGGTCACGCGCACCCGCACGTCGCAGCGGGCGTCCCGCTGCTGGCGACTGCGGCGGTCGCGCTCCAGGCTGCGCGGGATGTTCAGGCGGAAGACGGCCTCGGCGGTGGCGGCCAGAGCCGAGTTCTGCAGCAGCCGCACCTTGCCCTCGGTTCCGGCGCTGAAGACGGTGCCGCTGACCTGGGCCGGGCCGTGGTCGTACTCGTCGCCGCTGTCCTCGGTATCTTCCAGCATGTTCAGGCCGGGGTAGTGGCGGTCGTGGCTCTTGTCGCGCAGATCGAAGGTGCCGTCGGCGTGCAGCTCCACCGCCAGCTGGTCGTTCTCCAGGCGCACGCTCTCTTGGTCGGCGCGGGCGCGCACCGGGTCGGCGGCGGAGGGACGGGGCGCCTGGGGCCTTTCTTCCAGGAAGTACTGGCGATGGCCCACCGCCGGCAGGTTCCGCGCCCAGAAGCGGATGTGCAGGAAGCCGTCCTTCTGATCCTGATCCCGCTCATCGCCCAGGATGCGGTCCCCGAAGCGGTCCAGGTAGGTGTCCAGCAGGTCGAGCTGGTCCTCGCAGTACAGCTCCGCCCGGTAATCGATACCCCAGAAGCGTTCGATGAACAGGCGGTCCAGGATCTCGCAGGGCACCTCGGCGCCGTCCTCGTCCACCAGGCGCAGGGCCGTCAGGTCGAAGGCGGGCGGTGGTATCACCACCAGGCGCTCGACCACTTCGTCGCGGGGGAAGGGCAGGGGGTTGGCCACGGTGATGGCCACGCGGCGGTCGTCCTCTTCGCGGCGGCCGAAGGTGGGGGCCAGGCGGTCCATGAGCCGGGTCATGAGCTGCTCGCCGGCCTGCCGCGCGGCGGCGAAGCGGGTCTCGTTGTCCTTGTGCACCGCGTCGGTGCTGCAGCCGCAGATGCTGTCGTGGGGATGGTTGCGCAACAGGTTGCGCCAGGCGTCGTCGATGAGCCCGGCGGGGTAGGTGTCGCCGTGGTGGAAGTGGGCCAGGGCCGCCAGGGGCTCGACCGTGCGGGCCAGCAGACCCTGCACCAGTTCGTTCTCCTGTTTGAGATACATACGCGTGGACCAGACGCCGGAAAGGATCAGATGATCCTTGCCGCCCAGCAGTTCGCCCCGGTGCGCGGGACGTTCTTCATCGGGCGTGTCGGCCCGGGCGGCGGCCAGAAAATCTTCGAAGCGGCCGTGGCGGAACCGGGTGCCGGGGAAAGCCTCACGCAGGGCCTGCAGGACGGAGCCGAATTCCTGCTGGGGAGGGAAGTGGTCGCAGCCGTTGTTCAGCAGGGCGGGGTAGGCGCCGGGGCGCTGCTCCATCTTCTCGAGAAGATCCCGCACCTTGCCGGTGGCCAGGCCCAGGTCCACCGTGCGGCGGGTGTGGGCGTGCCAGATTTCGGCAAACCCCAGGCCGCCGGCGTTGCAGTAGCCGTCGCATTGGTTCACCGCCAGCACCGAGGAACCGTCGGGAGCCAGCCAGCGGAAAAGCCAGCCCAGCTGCTCGGCTTCATCGCCCAGACCACGGGTGAAGATGAAGCTGTCGATGCCGGCCAGTTGCAGGATCTGGGGAATTTGCGCCACGTGCCCGAAGCTGTCCGGCATGTAGCCCACCTTCTGCGCCCGGCCGAAGGGGGCCACGACGCGGTGTCCGCAAAGGAGATTGCGGACGGTGGCCTCGCCGCTGACCAGGAATTCGTCGGGCAGGATGTACCAGGGGCCCACCGCCAGGCGTCCGGAGCGGATGTGCCTGCCCACCCGTTCGCGCTGGCGGGGGGCGGCGGCCAGGTAGTCCTCCAGCACCGCGCTCTGCCCGTCCAGCACGAAGTGCCGGAATTCGGGATCCTGTTCCAGGGCGTCCAGCACGCGGTCGATAACCTCGACCATGTTCACCCGAAAGCGGTGGAAGGGCAGGTACCATTCCAGATCCCAGTGGGTGTGGGAGACGATGATGGCCAAGCGATGATCGGGACGCAAAGCGGGTCCTTTCTAGCGGCCGCAGGCGGCAATCAGCCGGTCCACGCTGCTGCGGGCCAGGCCGACAACGGTGTCGGCGGCGCCGAAATAGATGTTCACCGGGGCGTTGGGCAGAGCGAAACCTTCGGCGTCGAGGCCCTCGACGGTGGCGCCGGAGGGGAAGACCACGTTGGGCACCTGTCCCGTCAATTCCCATATCTCCCGTGGTTCCAATATGTTCTGGCGGCCTCGGGCCAAGACCAGGGAGGGGTCGTGGGCATCCAGCAGGATGACGCCCGCCTGGTAGATGTTGGCCGCCTGGAAATGGGTGGCGATGCCGTGGTAGATGTGCAGCCAGCCCGCGCGGGTCTTGATGGGCGGCGGGCCGCTGCCCACCAGTTCGTCCCAGTAGTGGGGGTTTCCCGCGAAGACGGGGCCGCGATCGTGCCAGGTCAGCAAGTCCTCGGAGACGGCCAGATGCACCGCCGTGCCGCTGACGGGGCCGTCCTGCAGGGCGGCCTGGTTGGGCCGGTGCAGAGCGTGGGCCAGCCCGCCGATACGCTCAGGAAAGAGCACCGCGTTGCGCGTGTCCATATCCGTCACCAGGGAGACGAATTCCAGCTTCTCCAGTCCCGCGAAATCGCCGTCCTGCGGTCCGGTGGCCCGCCACAGGGCGCATCGGCAGCCGTCGGCGCAGTCCACGGCGGTGACGGCGTGCAGCCGGCCGTCCAGAACGGTCAGGCGGGCGTCGTAGATGTGGTGCACATCCCGCAGGGGCAACCCCTGGTACAGGGTGGGCGCGCCGGCCATGCGGAAGCTCACCCCGTCGGGGCTGACGGCGGGCAGGCTGAAGGTGCGGCGGCCTCGGGTCTGCACGCGCAGCAACAGGTAGGTGTGCGCTCCGATGCGCACGGCCCCGGGATTGAAAACGCTGCTCACATCGCTGATATCCGGTTCCATGGCCGGGATGTGGGCGCGGGTGAGGATGGGACCGGCGTTGTGGCGTTGCATCTCAGTCCTTCCGAAGAGGCGTGCGGGTCAGGCGGCCCTGTTCGTCCACCGTCAGGACACCCACGGGGGTGGGCAGGGTGGCGCGGAAAAAATCGGTGCCGGCCACCAGCTGCAGGTTGGACATTTCCAGCTCCGGATAGGCCAGCTGCGGGTAGGCCAGCTCCGGATAGGTCAACTCCAGAGCGGTCAGATCCGCCGTGTAAGCCCCGTGCGTCTCATGCCGCTGGCGCTGGGCGTAGTACACGCGCATGAGCTGCCGGCTCAGGGCGATGGCGCGGTGCTCCTTGCTGGCGCGGAAAGGGGCGGTCCGGTCGTGGGGCTGGTCCTCGGTCACGAACATGACCTCGCCCCAGTTCTCGGGCATGTGCATGGCGATCAGGCTCTGGGGAGACCAGACCCAGTTGTGTTCCGGCAGGGGGCGGCCGGTCTCGGGATCCCGGGCCTTGGTGTACCCGCCGGCGGGATCGGGCAGGAAATCCCACTGCACGCGCGAAAAATTGACCCGCCAGATATCACCGTCCGCGGGCGGGGCCGCGCGGCCCGCCATCTGGCCCAGCACATCCCAGGGCATGGCCACTTCCACGGTCCAGCCCCGATCCTGGTCGGAGGGATCGTTGAGGGTCCCGTCCAGGTGCACGGCCGTCCGCAGGCCGGCAATATCCCAGGCGTGCACGGCCGGGCCCCCGTCGCGGTAGGGCCTGATCAGCAGCAGATCCCACGCCGTGTTCAGGGCGTTCAGTTCCAACTCGGCATAAAGGTGGTTGCTCCCGTCGGGGTCCATGAAGATTTCGATATCGTTGTCCAGCTGGTAGATGTAGCTGTCGCGCTGCCGGCAGGAGGCCTGCAGGTGCGGCTCTTCCAGGCGGAAGGCGAAATAGAAATATTGCTCATCCCAGCGCATGGCCGCCGTGGTGGCGAAGGCGGGGGCGGGGCGTCGGGCGCCCTCGATGTCGGTGAACGGCTCAGTCCAGGCGACATCCCGCCAGGCGGCATCGTCCAGCACGCCATCGATGACAGGGGCCTGGGCCGCGCGCGCGCAAAGATAGACGCGGGGCGGGCCCATGTCCGCCGGGGTGTCGAAGGCGTGTGCCGGCAGGGGCAGAAGCAGCAGGAGGAGGCCAACGAGGCGCATACCAATCAACCCATCGAGGAAAGAGAAAAGTGGCGACGCGGAGTGTACCACATCGCCACCTTGGTGCCAGCATTCCCGGGATATTCTTCCAGGGGAGGGCTAGTAATCGATGCCGGCCGCCTTGACGTTGGCGGCATCGTGCGCGCTGCAGGGGGTCACGGCGTAGACCATGCGGCATTCGGGGCAGCTGGCCTCGAATTTCTCCATGGTGAAGACCGTGTCGCAGTTCTCACAGGTGATGTCCAGGGGCGCGGGCATGGGCATGCGGTTGAAACCCATCATGCGCACCTTGTTGGCCATCATCTTGCCGGAATTGCCTGGCCCGGTGCATCCATCGTGCATTTATCGAAACTCCTGATTGAGGGATTGATCGGGGATTACGGATTCAGGTTAAAGATGATGGGAGAGGGCCGGGAGGGCAAGGGCCGGGATGATTTTCGGGTTCAGCGCACCACAATCTCATCCACGAAAATCCAGCACGGCCCTCCCGCTCCGTAGTGCCAGTCCGGGCACACGCCCAAGCTACGCCCGATGACGCGCACATGCCGCGCCCGGCGTTCCAGGCCCTCCGCCCGGAATTCATGCACCAACCGGTCCTGAATCCGCGGCGACACGTCATGGCTGACGATGGCCACCGTCTCCCACCGCCGGCCGTCGTCCGAGATCTGGAACTCCACCTCCGAGGGCAGGAAGATCCACGCCGGGGAACCCTGGTAGCAGCGGATGGACATCTCGTTGATGGGCCGCGCCGCGCCCAGGTCGATGCGGGCGTCCAGGTCGGTGCTCTCGAAACCCAGCCACAGGCCGTCGCGGAATTCGCGGGTGCCGCGCGCACCGTTGACCAGACCGGCGGGGCCTCCGCCGGGGTAGCGCGCGCTGGGTTGGTGGGCCAGCACCGGGATACGTCCCAGGGCCAGATGCCCCGTGCGCTCCAGCACGGCCGGGGTGCCGTAGGGAGTGCCGTCGATGAAAAGCTGCGCGGCCAGGATGCGGCTTTCCCCATCGGTGGTCTTCCAGTCCAGGCGCCCGCCGAGGGGCCAGGCCTGCGCGTCCCGTTCCTGCACAGCCGGCAGCCCCATGTCCTCCACGCGCAGGTCGGGCCCATACCCGGCGGGCGGCTCGCCGGCCACCTGCGCCAGGCGGATCTCCAGTTCATGGCCGGTCAAGGCCTCACGCAGGTCCTTTTTCACATCCAGGGTCAGGCGCGTGGCACCGTCCTCCGGATCCAGGGCCACGGTGAACTCCACCGGCCGGTCCGCGGGCCCCGGCTGGACGCCCATCTCCGCCAGTACGGCCATGTGCGGTCGCCAGCGCTCCAGGAAAGCGCCGAAGTCGCGCGTCGGGGGCCGGGTCCACAGACACTCCGCCATGGCGGTCATGCGCGGAAAGACCATGTTCTGCAGCCGCTCGGGCGGGATGTATTCGCTCCACAGGTTCATTTCCCCGCCCAGAACGTGGTGCGCCTGGGCGGTATCCAGCTTGTCCGGCACCGGATCGAAGGTGTAGACCTGCCGCATGTCCGTCTGGGCCGCATCGTAATCGAAATAACAGTGGCTGGTGGGCGAGACGACGGTGTCGTGCCCCTGCCGGGCCGCCGCGATGGCCCCGCGCGTGCCGCGCCAACTCTGCACCGTGGCCTGGGGTGCCAGGCCGCCCTCCAGGATTTCATCCCAGCCCACCAAGCGCCGATCGTGCGCCAATAGCCAGGCCTCCATGCGGCGGATGAACCAGCTCTGCAACTGGTGCTCGCCGTCCAGGCCCTGGGCCTTGATGCGCGCCTGGCACTTTTCGCATTGGCGCCAGCGGTCCTTGGGGCACTCGTCCCCGCCGATGTGGATGTAGCGCGAGGGGAAGATGCTCAGCACGTGGGTGAAGACATCTTCCAGAAAGGTGAAGACCTCGTCGTTGCCGGCGCAATAGACATCCTCGAAGACGCCCCACTGGTTCTGCACCGCCAGCGGCGCGCCCAGGCAGCCCAGGCGCGGGTAGGCGGCCAGGGCGGCCTGGCTGTGGCCGGGCAACTCGATCTCGGGCACCACCGTGATGAAACGCTCGGCGGCGTAGGCCACGATTTCCCGCATCTCTTCCGTGGTGTAGAACCCGCCGTACACCGAACCATCGGGTTGTGTGCGCCAGGCGCCCACCTCCGTCAGCCGGGGGTAGCCGGGCACCTCCACCCGCCAGCCCTGGTCCTCGGTCAGATGCCAGTGCAGCACGTTGAACTTGTGGTAAGCCAGTTGGTCGATGGTCTCTTTGATCAGATCCAGGGGCATGAAATGCCGCCCGCAATCCAGCAGCATGCCGCGCCACCGAAAGGCCGGGGCGTCCTCGATCACGCCGCAGGGCAGGGCCGCGCCGGGGGCCGCCAGCAGCTGGCGCAGGGTCTGCACCCCCCGGAAAAGCCCGGCGCCGCCGGTCGCGGTCAGCCGCAACCCGTCGGGCCGGATCTCCAGCCGATAGTCTTCCGGGGTCAGGCCCGGTTCCAGAATCTCCCGGCTGGGCGCGTAGGCGCCCGTGTTGGCGGGCTCCCGGTCCAATTCCATTTCCAGGACCGCGCCCGTGGTCATCGTTGCGGGCAGATTCAGCTGCGCCGCCGCCAGATCCGCCAGGGAACGCAGTGCCGGCTCACCGATCCGCACGCCTTTCAGTTCCGCTTTCAGGAATTCCCCGCCGGCGGGTTGCCAGCTTTGGGGGGCGGGGATCAGGGGAAGGGGAGAGCTTGCCATGGTCCGCGAACCTGCCGGGTTGGTGGCCAGAACCAGCAGCGCCAGGAGGGCGCCCAGGATGCGTGTCGTGTTTTTCATGTCCCTAATCATCGGATAACCTTGGCCCCGAAGCAATGCCGGGCTTAGATTCCGACCATGATTTTGACCCGCCGCAGCGCCAACTTCCTGCTCCTGATGGTTTCCGCCATCTGGGGGCTGGCCTTCGTGGCCCAGCGGATGGGCATGGACCACATGGGGCCCTTCGCCTTCAACGCCGTGCGTTTCGCGGTGGGTTCCGTTTTCCTGCTGCCCTTCCTGGTCTTCGGTATCCCGGGCACCCGCCGCATGCCGCTGGTCACGGGTTCCGGCCGGGATCTGGTCCTGGGGGGGCTGTTGGTGGGGGCGCTCATCTTCACCGGGTCCACGTTCCAGCAGTTCGGCGTGGCGCACACTTCCGCGGGCAAGGCGGGGTTCATCACGGGGCTGTACGTGGTCTTCGTGCCCTTGTTGGGGCTGGTGCGGGGGCTGCGCACGCGACCGGTGGTCTGGTGCGGCGTGGTGCTGGCCGCCGTGGGGCTGTACCTGCTGAGCGGCGAGGGGCTGAGTGGCGAGGGGTTGGGCCGTGCCGGCCTGCTTCGCATCGGTCTTGGCGATGGCCTGGTCCTGGCGGGGGCCGTCTTCTGGGCCCTGCACGTGCTGGGCGTGGGGCGCTACGCCAACCGCACCAATCCCCTGGCTCTGGCGGTGATCCAGTTCGCCCTCTGCAGCCTGCTGAGTCTGGCGGGCGCCCTGCTGTTCGAAACGCTGAGCTGGGCGGCCATCCGGGCCGCCGCCGGGCCCATCCTCTATGCCGGGGTGATGAGCACGGGGGTGGCCTTCACGCTGCAAATCGTGGGGCAGCGCCGGGCCCATCCGGCCTATGCCGCCTTGGTGCTGAGCCTGGAGGGGGTGTTCGCGGCCGTCGGCGGTTGGGTGTTGCTGGGGGAAACCCTCACCGACACGGGACTGCTGGGCTGCGCCCTGATGCTGGGGGGCACCATCCTGGCCCAGGTGGAGCCCCGTGGCGGTAAATGAACCACCCTGGTCGCCCAACTTCTGGTCGCCGATCCGCCCCGAATGCCAGGGCCGCGCCACACCGTCCAGTGGAACAATTTTTCCGTCGCTTGGGGCCAGAGGCGTTCCTTCGGAAGAGCATTCCCGCAAATCCCGGCCTGAAGCCG
>PDQT01000022.1 GCA_002747875.1 bacterium DOLZORAL124_64_63 | reverse complement strand
CTGGGCCTGGTGCTGGCCTCGGAACGGCCGGTGCTGCTGCTGGACGAACCCACCGCGGCTCTGGATCATCAGGGGCGTCAGGAGGTGTTGGCGGCCCTGGCCGCCCTGCCGGCGGCCACCACCCTGGTCATGGCCTCTCACGATCGGGATTTTCTGCGCCGGGCCGGTTGCCGGCTGCTGGATTTGGATGTTGAGGCCGCGGCCGGATGAGTCAGGCTGCTCCGCGTCGCGTTCCGCGCAATTATCCTCTTGCTGACCGGCCGTCGGCTTGATACCTTGTCCCGGATCAAATACCGCCGCCACCGTCGCGAAGGAGGCCAACGGACAGAAGCAGCATGGAACCCCCAGGGGCCATGCTTTTTTTGTGCCCGGCCACGGACCTAAAGGAAGCGTCATGAATTTCACCGAAAAAGCCGCCATCATGAATACCCGGGAGATGCAGCGCGCCATCAAGCGCATGGCCCACGAAATCGTGGAGGCCAACAAGGGTGTGGAGAATCTGGTTCTGCTGGGAGTGCAGCGCCGCGGCGTGCCTTTGGCCGCCAAGCTGGCCGACGCCATCAGTCAGATCGAGGGCACCGAGGTCCCGCGCGGGGCCCTGGACATCACTTTCTACCGCGATGACCTGAGCAAGCTGGGGCCCGCGCCCCAGGTGGCCAGCACGGAGATGCCCTTCGATGTGAGCGAGAAGATCGTCATCCTGGTGGACGATGTGCTGTACACCGGTCGCACGGTGCGCGCCGCCCTGGATGTGATCATGGACTGGGGCCGGCCCGAGGCCATCCGCTTGGCCGTGCTGGTGGATCGGGGCCACCGGGAACTGCCCATCCGGCCGGATTTCGTGGGTAAGAACGTGCCCACCAGCGCCAAGGAGATCATCAAGGTCAAGGTCCAGGAAATCGACGGCAGCGAAGAAGTGGTGGTGGGGGAGGTGACCGAATCATGATCCTCAAGAAGAAGGACCTGCTGGGGCTGGAAGACCTCAGCGCCGAGGAGATTCTGGGCATTCTGGACATGGCCGGCAAGTTCCGCGCCGTGTTCGACCGGCCCGTGCGCAGCGTGCCCATCATGCGCGGGCGCACCGTGGTGAATTTCTTCCACGAGCCCAGCACGCGCACGCGCATCAGTTTCGAGCTGGCGGAAAAGCGGCTTTCGGCGGACATCATCAATTTCAGCACCGCCACCAGCAGCTTCACCAAGGGGGAAACCCTGCGGGACACGGCGGAGAACCTGGCGGCCATGAAGATCGACATGCTGGTCATCCGCCACAGTTCGCCGGGGGCGGCCCGGTACCTGGGGCAGGTGCTGGAGTGTTCGGTGCTGAACGCGGGCGACGGCGCCCATGAGCACCCCACCCAGGGGCTGCTGGACATCATGACCATGCAGCAGAAGCTGGGCGATCTGCGGGGCAAGAAGGTGACCATCATCGGCGACATCACCCACAGCCGGGTGGCCCGCAGCAACATCTGGGGTTTGACCAAGCTGGGCGCCGAGGTCACCCTTTGCGGCCCGCCCACCATGATCCCCGGCGGCCTGGAGAAGCTGGGTGCCCGGGTGGAGTACGATCTGGCCAAGGCCGTGGCCGATGCCGACGTGCTGAACGTCCTGCGCATCCAGCTGGAGCGTCACGCCAGCAAGGCCTTCCCCAGCAACCGGGAATACCATCGCATGTACGGCATCAGCGAAGAGGTGGTGCGCAGTCTCAAGCCCGAGGCCTTCATCATGCACCCCGGGCCCATGAACCGGAACGTGGAGATTGCCAGCGAGGTGGCCGACGGTCCCCGCCAGGTCATCCTGGACCAGGTGGCCAACGGCGTGGCTGTGCGTATGGCCATCATCTACCTGCTGGGCGGCGGCGATCCGGGCGCCCTGGCGGGATAGGAAATGGAATTTTCGCGCCCTTCAGGGGGCTTGGCATCTCTAGAAAGAGGTTGAAAGATGGAGTGGAGCTGGCAACGCATCCCCGCCGAATACGTGGTGAAGAACGTGAGGCTTTGCCGGAACGGCAAGCTGGGTAAGCGGAAGTCGTTCCTGCATGTGCGCAAGGGGAACATCGAAAGCCTGGGCGTGGGCGAACCCACCGTGGAAGGGCTGCCCGCCCTGGACGCCGGCGGCTTGGTCTGCGCGCCCGGGTTCATCGACACCCACGTGCAGTTCCGGGAGCCCGGGGAAGAGGAGAAAGAGACCATCGCCACCGGGTGCCGCGCCGCGGCCGCCGGCGGTTTCACCGGTGTGGTGACCATGCCCAACACCACGCCGGCCATCGACAACGCCGGCATGGTGCGCTACGTCATCGACCGCGCCCGCGAGTCGGGCCTGTGCTACGTCTACGCCGCCGGGGCCATCAGCCACGAGCGCAAGGGCGAGGCCATGTGCGAGTACGCCGACATGATCAGCGCCGGGGCGGTGGCCTTCACCGACGCGGACGCCCCCGTGGACAGCGGCGGCCTCATGAGCAACGCCCTGAAGTACACGCGGGTGCTGGGCGTGCCGGTGCTGACGCACGCGGAGGACCGGACCATCGTGGGCCGGGGCGTCATGCACGGCGGTTACTGGAGCGCGCGCCTGGGGTTGGCCGGCATGGCCCGCGCCGGCGAGGACGCGGCCGTCTTCCGGGATATCGAGCTGGCCCGCAGCACGGGTGGCCATCTGCATGTGTGCCACGTGTCCACCAAGGGCGCGGTGGAGATCATCCGCCGGGCCAAGGCCGAAGGCGTGCACGTCACCGCCGAGGCCACGCCGCACCACTTCAGCCTGGACCACAGCAAATGCCGCGATTTTGGCACCAACTTCAAGACCAACCCGCCCCTGCGGGAGCAGGACGACATCAACGCCATCGCCGAGGCGCTGGCCGACGGGACCATCGATTGCATCGCCACGAACCACTCGCCGCACACGGACACCGACAAGGAGCACCAGTTCGATCAGGCTCCCTTCGGGGTGGTGGGCCTGGAGACGGCCCTGGGCGTGGGCATCACCCACCTGGTCAAGAGCGGGGTCATGGACTTGGGGCAGCTGATCGCCTGCATGACCAGCCAGCCCGCCCGGGCGCTGAATCTGCCCGGCGGCACCTTGGAGGAGGGCGTCAAGGCCGATTTCACCCTCTTCGATCCCGATCACGAGTGGACGGTGACCACGGACAGCCTGCAGGGCCGTAGCCGCAACTCGTCCTACATTGGGGAAAAGCTGACCGGAAAGGTGGTCGCCACGTTCATGCGCGGCCGGCTGACCTGGCATCAGGAGCTGTAAATCCCCATGGCGTGAAGTGGGCCTCCGGGAACGGTTATTGCTTGTTTCCGGAGGCCGTTTTAGTATTCAGGAAAGGAGCGGGGCGCGCGCCCGGCTTTCCGTCCCGGGCCTTCAGCAACGAAAGGTGGCAGGCGGATTGAACCGCAGCCAGGCACAGAACACCCTCCCGGCCCGCCGGCCTGTCATGGCTCTTTGGCTGGCCTTGGTGTTGTTGCTGGCGTTGGTGGGATGCGCCAAGTACAACACCTTCTACAATGCCCGCCGGGCCTTCGACAGCGCCGAACACGTGCGCCAGGAGGCCATCAGGAACCATCAGGATCCTCCCGAACCCAGCGGCGCCCAGCTGCAGGATTACCAGGAGGCCATCCGCAAGGCCCAGAAAATTCTGGACGACTATCCCGGCCACAGCCTTACTGACGACGCCCTTTTCCTGCAGGCCAAGGCCCACAACCGGCTCAACAGCTTCCGGCAATCCATCAAGAAGCTGGACTTGCTCTTCTTGAATTTTCCGGCCAGCAAGTACGAGGAAGAGGGCCTTTATCTCCAGGCGCTGAATTACCTGATGATCGGCGCGCTGGACCGCAGCCAGGAATACCTGGACCAGTTGGCCCGGGAATACCCCGACAGCAAATTCCAGAGCGAAACCCTCAAGGTCAGCGGTGACAACGCCTATGCCTTGGAGGACTGGGAGGTGGCGTCCCGCAGCTACGAGGTCTATCTGCAGGAGCATGAGCAAGACGCGGACGCGGACCGCATCGGCCTGAAATTGGCCGAGTGTTACTGGGAGCTGGAGAATTACGAACAAGCCGGCCAGGTCCTGGAAGGGGTCCAGCAGAAAACCACCAGCCAGGAACTGGCTTTCCGGGCGCGTCTGCTGCTGGCTCGGGTCCATGTGCGGCTGGGCGATTTCGAGATGGTGGAGGAGCTGACCCGCCGGTTGGAAGAAGAGGCCTCGGTCTACAATGCCAACGGCGATGTGGTCCTGATCCAGGCTGAAAGCCTGGTGGCCCAGGGCCGGGACGAGGAGGCCACTCCCCTGATCGAGAGCATGCCCGATGATTGGGGCACGCCCAAGGTGAAGGCTCGGGCCGCGGATATCCTGGGTTATCTTTATATGCAGCGGGGCGATCTGGAAGCCGCCGCCACGCAGTTCAAGACGGCGGTCCGCGGCCGCGATCAGTTGGACGATTACAACCGCACCCGGCGCCTGGAGGAGAATCTGGGCGACTACCTCCGCGCCGAGACCGCCCTGGTGGACGCGCGGCCGGAGCGGGTGCCCCGTCTGAAGCTGCTGCAGGCCAACGCCATGCTTTTCGGGTTCAACCGGCCCGCGGAGGCGGCCCATCTTTTTGCCGCCGCCGGGCTGGATACGGCGGCGGACAGCTTGCTGGCCCCGCGGGGGCTTTATGGCGCCGTGGTCGTTTACCGGGATCGTCTGGACCAGCCCGATTCCGCCACCTACTACGGGGATCTGCTGGTGGACCGTTATCCGGACAGCCCCCAGGCGTTCGAGTACCAGGCCGGACCCGAGGGAAATCTGCTGGCCTATCTGCTGGCCCGCCGGGACAGCCTGCAGGCCGTCCATCTGGCCGATCTCACGCCCGAGGAGCTGGCGGCGCTGGAGAAGGTGGATTTCCTGGAAACCGGCACCCAGGAGGAGGGCCCCACGGTTCGGCAGGGGGTGCGCCGCCGCATGGTGTATCTTTCGCGTCGGCCCAATCTCCTGTTCGAGCCTTCGGCGGAGGAGGTCGCGGCGGCGCGTGAACGTCGGGAGGCGCGCCTGAAGAAGGAAGCCAAGAGCGCCGCGGAGACCGCCGCCACGGATGAACAGCTACGCCAGGAGGGGGCTTTCGGGAGGGCGGCCGCGGATTCGGTCTTCGCGCCCGCCGCCGACTCGGCTTTGCCGGATTCTCTGCTGCCGGATCCTGCCGCCGGTGGTTCCGGCGCCCGAATCCCACCGGAGCAGGAGACGGTCCAGGAAAAACAGAACGACAAGCAGAACGAGGAACAGAACGAGGAAGAAAAGAAGAAGGAAGAAGAAGAGAAGCGCAGGAATAGATTCGATCTGCGCTAGCGGTGATCCGGGCCAGGAGCCCGGCGTGGCCCAGAGCCGTCTCGGCTCCGGCTTGGTCCCCCAACCCCTGAAAGCGTACCCATGTCTGGTCTTTCTTCCGCCGCCACCCTGCGCTGCCAAGCGGTGGTGCGCCACAACCGGCCCGTCTCCACCGGCCTGATCCGCCTGGATCTGGAACTGGAGAGGCCCACCGCGTTCCTGCCCGGCCAGTTCGCCATGGTCAACCTGCCGGGGCGCCGCGCCTTCACCTTCGGCCGGCCCTTTTCCATCCTGGCGGTGGACGGCCCGGTGCTTTCCCTGCTCTACCGCGTGGTGGGCGGCGGCACCCGTGTCATGCGGGATCTGCGGGTGGGCGAGGTCATGGACTTCCTGGGGCCCCTGGGGGAGGGCTTCGCGCCGCCGACGGAGGATCGGCCGGCCGTGCTGATCGGCGGGGGCGTGGGGCTGCCGCCGGTCTGGGCCTGGTATCAGGCCCATGGCCGTCCCGGAGACCGGGCCTACTTCGGGGCCCGCGACGGCGGAGACGCGCCCTGGGAACTGCTGGACGACCACTGGCGGGTGAGCGTGGACGCGCGCGTGGATGTGCCCGCGGAAAGGGAGGCCTGGCAGGGACGGGTGCCCGACCTGGTGGCCCGGGATATTCCCGCCTCCGACCCGACGCCGCGGGTGGTTCTGGCCTGCGGCCCCATCCCGCTGCTGAAAGCGGCCGCGGAGCTGGCCCAGGCGCGTGGCTGGTCGTGCCAGGTCTCGTTGGAAGAGCACATGGGGTGCGGCTACGGCGCCTGCAAGGGCTGTGTGGTGCCCGTGCGTGACGCGGGGCAGGTGCGCAACGCCACCTGCTGCCAGGAAGGGCCCGTCTTCGCGGGCGAGGATATCGACTGGGCGCGCTACGGCCGTCATGACTTCGAGGTGGTCTGAGACGATGAATCTTCCTGCCTGGTACACCCTGCGCGCGGACGAGAGCTTCACCCTGGGGCCCCGCACCTTCCCCGGCCGCGTCTGGACGGCCAGCGGTTGCTTCGCCTACGGCCTGAGCGGCCATGAGATGCGCGACGCGGAGGGCCGCTCGCCCTATGACGGGATCGGCGCGGTGGTGACCAAGACCGTGACCCCGGCGCCGCGCAGCGGCAACCCCATGCCCCGTCTGGCGGAGCTGGGGACCGGCGCGCTCAACAGCATCGGCCTGGAGAACGTGGGGTACCGCCGCTTCCTGGCCGAGGTGCTGCCCGAACTGGAAGCCCGGGGCGTGCCCACGGTGGTTTCCCTGGCCGCGACCCGTCCCGAGGAGTTCGGGCCCATGACCAAGGAGCTGAACGCCTCTGCCAGGGGGATGCGGCACTGGCATGGCGTGGAACTGAACCTGAGCTGCCCCAACGTGGCCGAAGGCGGGCACGATTTCGGGCGGGATCCCGCGACCGTGGCCCAGTGCGTGCGCGCGGGAAGGGAGAATCTGCCGGACCGCGCCTTGCTGGTGAAGCTGACGCCCAACGTGGCGGATATCGCGGAGCTGGCCCAGGCTTCGATGGAGGCGGGGGCCGATGGTATCAGCGCCATCAACACCGTGGTGGGGCTGGAGGTGGATCTGCAGACGGGGCGGCCGGTTTTGCCGCGCCGTTTCGGGGGCTACTCGGGAGCCGGTGTGCGGCCCATCGCCTTGGCCAAGGTGGACGAAATCGTCACCAAGGTGGGGGCTCCGGTGGTGGGTGTGGGGGGCATCGACACGGCCGAGGACGCATTGCGCTTTTTCGCCCTGGGGGCGGTGGCGGTGCAGGTGGGCACGGCGCAGATGCGCGATCCCTTCGCGGCGGCGGACATCTGCCGGGAGCTGAGCGGCTAGACCGGGCGTTGGCGGGTCAGGGCCGGTACTCGTCCGGATCACTGAAATCGTCGTCCTCTTCGAGGGCGGCGATTTCCGCGTCCAGGGGGTCGATCGTCTCATCGGACCGGCCCGCCTCCAGATCCTCGTCATCCAGTTCCAGGTACTCATCGTCCTCGGGGGGCAGGCCGTCGGGGAAGTCGGCTTCCAGCAGGTTCACCAGGGCCTCGCCGCTGCTGAGGATCTGCTGGGCCAGCCCCAGCCCCACCTCTTCGGCCTTGGTCACCGGGCCGTGCACCGAGACGCGGTTGAGGCAGGGACCGGTGCTGCCGATGATGACCACCTCATCGTCCTTGACCTGGGCCAGCACGCCCACGGGGATGTCCATATCCGAGATCATGCGGCGCCGGAAAGCCATCTCCGCGGTGATTTCCACCAGGGCGTCGGGGCAGTGCAGGGGGCGCAGGGCCTGGCGGGTTTCATCGTCGTCGGCCCGGCCCAGCACCACCAGGGAGCCCTGACCGCTGCCGGGGAGAATGAAATCGGGCGCGTAGATCTCGGCCACGATGCCCTGGATGCCCAGGTACTCGGTGGCCGCGGCGGGCAGCACCAGCCCGTCGATCTCGCTTTGCCGCAGATGCGTCTCCATGGCGCGGTCGATGCCGCCGTGCATGAGTTGGAAGGTGATGTCGGGCCACAGGTGGGTCATCTGGGCCTTGGCCCGGGCGGACAAGACGCCCACGCGGCTGCGGGGCTCCATCTCGTCCATGATCTGGCCCTGCCGGTTGAGGTAGGCGTCGAAGGGCGTCACGCGCGGCGGGCTGCACAGGATGGCCGTGCCTTCGGGAGGCACCGGGGGCAGATCCGCGGCCTCCAGAACCACCGCGTCGATCTGCCCGGAGGTGAGCATGCCGGCCAGGCGCGTGACCTGGCTATGGCTGGTGGCGGTGAAGACCTCGCTGCGGGTGTCTTCACCGTCCACTTCATCCGGTAGCAGGATCAGCTGGCTGCTGAGGCAGGGGGTCTCTTCGTGAACCCTGTCGATGAAAGCCTGGGACTGGCTTCTGGCCAGGGGCGAGGTCAGGCTTCCGAAACGCAATACCCTTGTTTTCACGACATGACCTTTCCGCAGGGGCGCGGCCGTTCACTCTCCGGCCAGGAACTGCCCGACCAGCTTACCCACCCGGTGGGCATCCTCAAAGGGCAAAGCCGCATGGATGGGCAGGATCAGGACCTCCCGCCCGGCCCGTTCGGCTTCGGCCAACTCGCCGGCGGGGCGGCAGTATTGGGCCAGCTCGTGGTGGTGCAGCGGCGGGTCGTAGTAGACGGCGGTGTCGATACCGTTTTCGTCCAGCAGCTTCTGCAGCTCCGCCCGCCGGGTGGTGCGCACCCAGTACTGGTGGTAGGTGACGTGGTTGCCCTGGCCGGGGTTGGGGTCGATCAGGCGGTGGGCCGCGGGGATGTAGCTGTCGTAGATCTCGGCCACCCGGTTGCGGTCCGCCTGCTCATCGGGGAAGCGGGCCAGACGCACGTTGATGGCCATGGCCTGCACCTCGTCCAGGCGGCTGTTCCAGCCCGTGTACAGGTGGCCGTTCATGCGCACGGCTTGGTGCCCGCGGATCTTGCGGATGCGCTCGGCGTCCTCGCTGTCGCGGCACAGGACCATGCCCCCGTCGCCGATCCCCGGCAGGTTCTTGGTAGGGTAGAAGCTGAGGGTGGCCATGCGGCCGAAAGAAGCCACGGGCTTTCCCTTGTACAGGGTGCCGATGCCTTGGGCGTTGTCCAGGATCACCGGAATGTCGTGCTGTTCGGCGATGGCGTTGATGGGGTCCATGTCGCAGGGCGCGCCGAAAATGGGCACGGGCATGATGCACCGTGTCTTGTCGGTGATGGCCGCCTCGATGGCCGCGGGGTCGATGTTCAGATCCTCCGGCCGGATGTCCACCAGCACGGGCACGGCGTCCAGCAGGATGATGGCCTCGATGGTGGCGTCGAAGGTGTAGGGGGTGGTGATGACCTCATCGCCGGGCCGGACTCCGGCCATGGCCAGGGCCACGAACAGGGCGCTGGACCCGGAGGCCACACCCACGGCTTCCCGCACGCCCGTCTGCTGGGCCAGGTCCTTTTCCAGGTTGGAGACTTCCTCGCCCAGGATGTAGCGGCCGGACAGGAGGAACTTCTCGAACTTCTCCATGAGCTCGTCTTTGCAGGGCATCATGGGGGTGACCAGATCGTAACGACCGACGCGGGTTTTGCCGTGGCTGTGGGACATGCCATCCTCTTCTTCAATTCTGCGGGGGGACCTGACGGCTCCCCCCACAGATGTTCCTATGCGATGTGTTCGGGAGGCTTCCGGGGTCAGTCGCTGACCTCGTCGGCCCGGCCGAAACAATCGTACTTGAATCCGGCTTTTTCCAGATGTTCACGATCATACACGTTCCGGCAATCCAGGAAAGCATTTCCTTGCATGGTTTCTTTGAGCCAAGCGAAATCCAGCATGCGGTACTGGTTCCATTCCGTCACCAGGATGCAGATGTCGGCCTTCTCGCAGGCCTCGTAGGGGCTTTTGCAGTAGACCAGGTCATCGGCGTGGAAGAACTGGAAATTCTCCATGGCGGCGGGATCGTGCGCTCGCATCTTGGCACCCTGTTCCTTCAGCCGGGCGACGATCTCCAGGGCGGGGGCGCTGCGCACGTCGTCGGTGTTGGGCTTGAAGGCCAGCCCCAGCAGGGCCACGGTCTTGCCTTTCAGGTCGCCCACCATGCGCTCGGCCTTGGCCAGGGCGCGCCCGGGCAGGTCGGCGTTCACGTCGATGGCCGCCTGCACGATCTTCATCTCCGTGCCCGCCTCCTTGGCGATATGCACGATGGCGTTGGTGTCCTTGGGCAGGCAACTGCCGCCAAAGCCCAGCCCCGCGTGCAGGAACTTGGGCCCGATGCGCTTGTCCAGCCCCATGCTCTTGGCCACGTCGAAGACATCGGCGCCCACGGCCTCGGCCAGCTTGGCGATCTCGTTGATGTAGCTGATCTTCACGGCCAGGAAGGCGTTGCTGGCGTACTTGATCAGCTCGGCCGTCTCGATGCCCGTCTGGACGATGGGCGTGTCCAGCAGGTACAGGGGCCGGTAGATGGCGCGCAGGATCTCTTCGCTGCGTTCGGTCTCGGTGCCGATGACGACACGGTCCGGGCGCATGAAATCCTCGATGCTGCTGCCCTCGCGCAGGAACTCCGGGTTGCTGGCCAGGTCGAAGGGCACGGGCTTCTTCTGGGCCTCTTTGATGACCTTGTCCAGCATGCGGGCGGTGCCCACGGGCACGGTGCTCTTGGTGACGATGACCTTGTAGTCGGTCATCAGTTCTCCGATTTCGCGTCCCACGTTCATGACGTACTGCAGGTCGGCTTCCCCGGTTTCGGACATGGGGGTCTGCACGGCGATGAAGATGATGTCGGCTTTCTTCATGCCCTCTGCCAAGCTGGTGGTGAAGAAGAGGCGCTCTTCATCCACATTCTTCAGCACCAGACGATCGAGTCCCGGCTCGTAGAAGGGGATCTGCCCTTCCTTCAGGCCGGCAATGCGCTGGGCGTTGATATCCACGCAGGTGACGTGGTGGCCGAAATCGGCCATGCAGGCCCCGGACACCAGTCCAACGTAACCGGTCCCGACCATGCAAATGCGAATCATGAGAACTCCTTCCTGGCCTCGGTGAGGAGGCTTTCCAATGTGGTGGCCATGTCCCATTCCGGCTGCCACCCTGTTGCCGCACGTAGTTTCGTATTGTCCCCGATCATCACCGGGGTGTCCGCCGGGCGCAGCAAGGCCGGATCCTGTGAGACAGTGATCCCGCCGTCGGCCATGCTCAGCATCATTTCCAGTCCCTCTTTTATCGTCAGCGCTTGCCCGGAACTTACATTATAAATTTCACCGGGTTCCGCTTCTTTCATGAGCAGCCTGTAGGCCGTCACCACGTCCTTGACGTGCAGGAAATCCCGCTGTACGGAAAGATCCCCACAGCGGATTTCCCGCGGCCCGCGGCCCGCCTCCGCCGCGGCGATCTGCCGGGCAAAGGAGGGGAAGACAAAGCGCGTGTCCTGGCCCGGCCCGGTATGGCTGAAGGCCCGCACCGGGATGATGGGCAGATCATAAGCCCGAACGTACTGCCGGCAAAGCAGGGTCTGGCTGACCTTGCTGGCGGCGTAGGGGCTGAGCGGATTGAGCGGCGTGTCCTCCCGCAGGGGGTAGGCGTCTTGGGGCTGAGGCCCGTATTCCTCGCAAGACCCCACCGACAGCACCACCGGATGCCACGCGTCGGGCATGGTGCGCACCGCTTCCAGCAGATTCAGGGTGCCCATGACGTTGCTGCGGAACGTGCCCCGCGGTTCCCGGAAGCTGAGGGCGGCGGAACTTTGGGCGGCCAGGTGGTAAACCATCACCGGATGGAGCCGTTCCACCAACTGGGCGATGGCCGCCGCGTCCTCCAGATCCAGGGGCACATAGCGGAAAGAGCCGCCGGGACCCACGTAGCGCACCGAACCGGGCAGATCCGGATCCCCGTCGGCCAGGGTGTAGCCCGGCAAAGGGGGGGCGTGGTTCTGGCCGACCCCAGGCTTGTCGATGCCGACCACCTCCAGGCCGGCCATCAGCAGGCTGTGCACCAGATGCCGGCCCGTGAAGCCCAGGGCGCCGGTCACCAGGTTGACCGCATTGCTCAACTTGTGGGGGATCATCAACTCAACCGTTCATCAGGCGCAGCCATTCCTTGTACAGGCAGACATCCATCAGGACATCCAGGCCCGCCTCGGCGGCCAGGGCGGCGGCTGCGGGGTTGATGACGTTTTCCTGCATCCAGACGCAGCGATCGCCCCGCCGCACGGCGGCCTGGACGATGGGCGGCACCTGGTCGCTGCGGCGGAAGACGTTCACCACGTCCACCTTGCCCGGCACCTGGTCCAGGGAGGGATAGATGTCCAGGCCCAACACCTTTTCCTGGAGCACGGGGTTCACCCCGATGACCTCGAAACCCTGACCTTTCAGAAAACGGGCGATGCCGTGGCTGGCCCGGTCCTCCTTGGCGCTCAGACCGATCACGGCGATGCGTTTCATGTCGGTCAGGATGGCGCGGACGCGGTCGTCGGGTGGGTTCTGGAAGGGGGTGGGGGTGCTCATGTCGGACCTCGGGTCGGGGG
>PDQT01000298.1 GCA_002747875.1 bacterium DOLZORAL124_64_63 | reverse complement strand
CGTACCAGATGAACTGGGTGGGTTTGTCCACGCTCAGGTGAAAATGTACTGGGAAGTATTGACTTAGCTCGAAGGTCTCGAAGCCGTCGATCTCGATCTCCGTGGGAGGAGCGGCCTTTTCGACCATGCTCCAGTGGAAGATGGCGGCTTGGCGGGCGACCCTGGCCAGTTGACGGTCCACGGTCGTGGAGGAACAACCGAGGATCCGGGCCACTTGGCGGTTGCAGGCGCCTCCAACGGCGGACATCACGAGGGTATGGAGGTTTTGTGGCTTCTTCAGCCAGTAGTCCCAGTTGAAGGCTTGTCTACTGTAGGTGTCACCACAGACCTTGCATTTGAACCGTTGTATACACTGTCCTGAGGGCTTTTTGGTGTATGTGCCCCATTTGGACCACTGCTGGGGGTTGTCGTACCCTTTGTGAGCCTTGCAGTTACGTCTTGGGCAGCGCGGTGGCTGGAAATTTTTGCCGTAGATCTCCATGCCCGGAGCAGGGCAAGAAGAGTGCGGCCAACAATTTCAGGGGCACAACTAAAGATTTCCAGTAGAGAGGCCGGGCGAGAGGTGGGGATTGAAATTCAGACATGGCTTGTGGTACTCTGCGAAGGGCCATAAGCCATCCCCGCATGTTGATGCGGGGAAGGCCTGTAGGCCACGAACTTTTATCCGGCAACCTCGTATTTCCCTGACCGATCAGGCCGCGGAAGCAACGAGACGGACATCAGGCATGTGGAAACCCGTACGGAGAACGGGCCCAGCAGGAAGGGAAACCCTCTTTCACGCATGCCGCCAGGATCGCGCAGGCGAGGACTTCGCTTTACCGGAATTCCGCTTTACCGAATTTCGGATGGCACGGCGGCATGCCGAATTACGTGAAGGAGGTGCGCCATGGGCGCCAACATCTACAGTGTGGATTATTTTTACACCACCGTCGAGGATACTCCCGGCCGGAGTTGCAAATTCCTTGAAACCCTTGTTCATGAAGAGGTGAATCTGCTGGCCTTCAACGCCTTCCCTGTAGGCGGCGACCGCACCCAACTGGTCATCTACCCCTTGAACAGCGTCTGGCTGGGCAAGCTGGCGCGGCACGAGGGGCTGCGTCTGGTGGGCCCTCATCACGCCTTCATGGTCCACGGAGACGATGAGTTGGGGGCCCTCGTGAAAATCCACAAGCAGCTTTGCGACGCGGATATCAACGTCAGCAGCAGCAACGGCGTGGCCGATGGGCGCGGCGGGTACCGCTACATCATGCACGTGCACCCCGATGATTACCAGGAGGCCATGACGGTGCTGAATGTGGAGCAGAACGTCCGGCCCGTCAACGATTACCATCTGGATTTGCGGCGCCGTTTCCAGGCCAAGGGGTGAGCGGCTCCCAGGCAGCCTAGTGTTGAGACAGCAAAAGGCCGGCCGTTTCCGACCGACCCCATGCTGCCTCTCCCCACCGGGACCTATTCCGGATTGGCGATGCACACCAGGTTGCGCCCGGCCTCCTTGGCGGCATAGAGGGCCTCGTCCGCGTCCTTGATCAGTTCTTGAGATGAGGTGTGGCCTCGGCCGCGCACGGCCACCCCGATGCTGATGGTCACATGACCCTGGAATCCGGGCGCGTTGATGGTGTTGCGTTCCACGGAGCGACGCAGGCGGTTGGCCAAGGACTTGGCCACCTCCAGGTCCGCGCCGGGACAGATGACCAGGAACTCCTCACCGCCGAAGCGGCAGACCACATCGCTTTCCCGTATGCTGTTCTGCATGGTGGCGGCGGTGCTTCGCAGGACGATGTCACCGATGTCGTGACCGTAGGTGTCGTTCACACGCTTGAAGTGGTCGATGTCCAGCAGCATCACCAGCAGGGGCTCCTGATCGGGCGAGGTGCGCGACCATATCTTATCCAGATGACCCAGCCCGCTGCGCCGATTGGGGATCTTCGTCAGCTGATCCTCCAGGGCCATGGTGTGCAGCTTGCGGTTGAGGATGCCCATCTCCGTCATGGTCTTGCGGAGTTCGTCCCGGTCCTGGGCGGCCTGTTCCTGCAACCGGACCAGCCGTTCGGCCGCCTTCAGGCGCGCCTGGAGGACGGCGTAGTTGATGGGCTTGGTCACGTAGTCGTCGATGCCCGCGTCGAACGCTTCCACCAGTTCGGTGCTGCCATCTTGGGCCGTCATGATGATGACGTAGGTGCCGGCGGTCTGGGTGCTGCGGCGCAGGCTGCGGGTCAGTTCCAGACCGTCTATTTCGGGCATCTGCCAATCCGTGAGGATGACTTGCGGATCTTCCCGTAGGGCCTTCTCCAGGGCCTGACAGCCGTTTTGGGTGAAGCTAGGGGAATGGCCCGACGCGGTCAGTTTCTTTTCCAGGATGTGCATATCTACGGGGCTGTCGGTGGCCACCAGGATGTTCAGCCCGGTGGCGGGGGCGGCTTTATTGGGGCGGGATGGCACGGGGGGAGCCGGTTTGGCCATCCGGCGCAGGGTTGGCCTGGTGGGCTTGTCCTTGATGACGCCCTTGAACGCCCGCGCCCGGTGGATCAGGGTTTCCATGTCGGGCACGTTGCCCGTCACGATATTCAGCAATTTGCCCAGGTGCTCCCAGTCCGCGATGATCTCGTCGTAGATCCGGCTCCACGATTCCTCGTCAAAGCCCAGTTTCTGGCCGATCGTCAGGAACTCCAGAACCAGCGGATGCCGTTGCGGACCTGTTTCCATGCAGATGTCGGCCGCCAGGTGGGAGATTTTCAGCAGATGGCTCAACTGGTATCCCCTGTCGCGGGTCGAGTTCCCGGTGGGCAGTGCACCCCACTCGCGCCGCGTTTTCATTTCCACGGCAAGGCGATACGGCTCAGGCAGGCCCCAGTCCTCGAATAGGGCGGCGCTGACCTGTTTGTGGGTGATGCCCAATTCACGGTTCTCAAGTTCCAGCAAATCCGCCTGGCTGCCTTCGTCCCATTCTTCCAGGATTTGCTGGTAGTGCTCGGGATAGACGCTGGCCAAGGCCAGGTGCCCGATGCGACCGAGCAACCCGCAGGTGAAGCCTTCTTCGGCGCTGATGGTGCCCAGGTGTTTGCTGAAGACCTGGCAGCTGGCGGCCATGGCCAGGGAGTGGGTCCAGTAGCCTTCGTAATCGAAGACGACGCAGGCCCCGGTGCGGGAGTTGCGCAGCACCGAGAAGCCCAGGCTGAGCTGGCGCACCATGCTCATGCCCAGGCGCACAAGGGCGTCGTTGATGCTGGTGATTCCTCCGCGGGCACCCCCTTGGGCGGCGTTGGCGTATTTCAGGATTTGACCCGTGAGGGCAGGATCACCTCCCAACACCGATGACATGTCCTCGGTGCTGGTGTTGGGGTCTCGCGTCAATTCCAGGATCGTCAGAGCCACCCCGGTGGGCGAGGGGAGCCGCCCGGAGGTCTTGAGCTCCTGGAGAATGGTGTTTGTCTTGACTTCCTGGATGATGGTGCTCTGAGCCAATTCCACAGTCGTCCTCCCTGACCCGGCCCCGACGGGGATGAGGTCATGAGTCCATTTTTTTTTAGCGCTTCTGGGATATGTTCGGTTGGCAGATCATAAGCTTGAGATAAGGAATCTGAAAATTTGGCGGGTTCCCCTCGGGAAACCCCTTCTTCGTCTTCTGACCGTGTTCAGGTTGGAGCCCTAGTCACGCCAGGGCCAAAGGAGTTAACGGCTTCATGAGGGGCCCTGGCAGGCCTCGTTTTGCTTCGCCGTGAAATGCTCTCGATCTTTCTCCAGATGGCAGTGCTTGTATTTCTTGCCGCTGCCGCACCAGCAGGAGGCGTTGCGGCTCATTTCCCGCGCCTCGGCAGGGGGTTCTTCGCTACCGCCGAACAGTTTTTTCCAGATGCTCATTTCCATTCCTCGCTCAGGGTTCCGTGTGCCGGGACAACAATGCCATCATGGCGATCACCGAGGCTAAGATAGGGATTCCCCGGGCCGGCGCCAGGGGGCGGTCGAGGGATTTCGCTGCCGGTGCCCCTCTCTTGCTCCGGCGGGGCCATGCTGCTACCTTGAGCCACACGTCTGAAAAACATCATCGTGAAAACCGGCACCGCGGAAACCGGTACCGTGCCCGAGGTGAGCATGCCCAACGCCATCCCCGTGAAGAATCTGCAAGATTTCATCCCTTTTCTGGAGAAGGAAGGGGAGCTGATCCGTATCAGCGAACCGGTGGACCCCACCCTCGAGGTGACGGAACTGGCCGACCGCTTCGTCAAGGACGGCGAGAACCCCGCTCTTCTTTTCGAAAACCCCGTGCCGGGGGCCTGGAGCGCCCAGCACGGCCGCACGGAGCAGGCCCGCAACGCCGCGGGCAAGCCGGTGCCCATCCTCATGAACCTGTACGCCGGCAAGCGCCGCATGGCCTGGGCTCTGGGCCGCGCCAGCCTGGAAGAGGCGGTGGGCCGCATCGAAGAGCCTCTGAAAATGGGCCCGCCCGAAGGTCTCTGGGAAAAGATCCGCATGCTGGGCAAGTTGAAGGGATGGGGTGGGGCCACCCCCAAATCCGTAGGCCAGGGCGCCTGCCAGGAAGTGGTTGTGCAGGGCCGGGAACTGCAAAGACGGGGCTTGCTGGACATGATGCCCGTGCTGAAAACCTGGCCGGGGGACGGTGGTCCCTACATCACCACGCCTCTGGTCATCACGCGCAACCCGCAGAACGGCAAACGCAACATCGGCATGTACCGCATGCAGGTTTACGATGGCCGGACCACGGGTATGCACTGGCAGATCCACAAGACGGGCGCTTCGCACTTTGCGGAACACGAGAAGCGCGGCACGCGGATGCCCGTGTGCGTGGCCATCGGCGGGCCTCCGGTGCTGACCTACGCGGCCACCGCGCCGTTGCCGCCGGATATCGACGAGGCCCTTTTCGCCGGTTTCCTGACGGGCAAACCCGTGACCATGTGCCGGGCGGTGACCTGCGATCTGGAGGTGCCCGCGGAGGCGGATTTCATCATCGAAGGCTACGTGGAGCCGGGCGAGCGCCGTCTCGAGGGCGATTTTGGCGACCACACGGGTTGGTACAGCCTGGCGGAGGAGTTCCCCGTCTTCCATGTGACGGCCATCACCAGCCGGCGGGATCCCGTCTACTTGAGCACCATCGTCGGCCGCCCGCCCATGGAGGACGGCTGGCTGGGTTGGGCCACCGAGCGCCTCTTCCTGCCCCTGCTGCGCGTGCCTTTGCCCGAGGTTGTGGATTACCACCTGCCGGTGGCGGCCTGCTTCCACAACCTGGTGATCCTGGCCATCGACAAAAGGTACCCCGGCCACGCGCGCAAGGTGTGCCACGCCCTGTGGGGCACGGGACAGATCATGTTCACCAAGAACGTCATCGTGGTCGACGCGGATGTGAACGTGCACGACATGAACGAAGTGGTCTGGAAGGTCACCGGCAGCATGGACCCGGTGCGCGATGTCTTCTTCAGCGAGGGGCCCATCGACCAGTTGGACCACGCCACGAATCTGGCCTGTTACGGCGGCAAGATGGGCATTGACGCCACCAGAAAGCTGCCTGGTGAGGCGGGTTACGAACGCGAATGGCCCGCCGAGGTGACGATGGCGCCGGAGGTGAAGCAGGAGGTCGCGCGCAAGTGGGCCGGCCTGCTGGGCAAGCTGCGGAACGGTGGCGCATGAGCGATTTCGAGGAACTGCACGGCCGTCAGAGCGGCCGCTGGGCCGTCAAGGACCAGGATGCGCACGGGCGCGAGGTGCGGGGCATGTTCGCCCGGATCAGCGGCGTGTACGATTTCATGAACCACTTCCTGAGCCTGAACCGGGACAAGAGCTGGCGCCGCCGGGTGGTGGCTCGTCTGGACGGCGACGTGTGGGAATTGCTGGACCTTTGTTCCGGCACGGGCGACCTGGCCCTGGAGGCGGTCCGCGGGGGCAAGGGCAAGACCTTTCTCAGCGCGGATTTCTGCCCCGAGATGCTGGCGGGCTCGCGCGGCAAGAAAGGGGCCGACAAGCTGATCCTGAGCGCGGCCGACGCCATGAATCTGCCCTTTCGGGACTTCTGCGTGGACGCGGTCACGGTGGGCTTCGGGGTGCGCAATTTCGCCGATGTGCGGCGCGGCCTGCAGGAGATCAAGCGGGTGCTGCGCCCCGGCGGTCAGCTGCTGGTGCTGGATTTTTTCCGGTCCGATGCCGATGCTGATGCCGGTGCCGGTGCCCGGTTTGCGGGGCAGGCCCGGGGCGTGCCCGCTCCCATCCGTTTCGGGCTGAACACCGTGGTCCCCTTGCTGGGCAAGCTGGTGGGGCGCGATGGCCGGGCCTACAGCTACCTGCCCAGCAGCATGGACCAGTTCCTGACGCCCCTGGAATTCGAGGAATTGCTGCGGGAGTACGGTTTCGCCGACACGTTCATCGAACGCCAGACGTTCGGCATTGCCCACATCGTGGGCGGGAGGTTGCCCTGATGAGCCGGTCGCCCGTTTCCGTCGCCTGGACCGGGGCCAGCGGCCTGGTCTACGGCGTGCGCCTGGTGGATGTGCTGTTGCAGGCGGGGCGTGATGTGGATCTGGTCATCAGCCGCGCCGTGGAGCAGACCGCGCCCGTGGAGATGGGCCACAGCGCCGAAGGGCTGGTGGAACGCCTGCGCACCCTGGGCCCGGGCGTGCTGGAGACATACGGGCGCGCGGACTTCGACGCGCCCATGGCCAGCGGGTCGTCCCGGGATCGGGCCATGGTCATCGTGCCCTGCAGCATGGGCACGGTGGGCCGCATCGTGGCCGGCACCAGCGAGACGCTGCTGCTGCGCGCGGCGGATGTGTGCCTGAAGGAGCGGCGGAAGCTGATCGTGGTGCCGCGGGAAACGCCCCTGGCCACCCACCATCTGGAGCATCTGGCCCAGCTGAGCCGCCTGGGCGCGCTGGTCATGCCCGCCGCGCCGGGATTCTACCACCAGCCGCGGACGCCGGGCGACTTGGTGGACTTCATGGTGCAACGCGTCTGCGACCATCTGGGTGTGGATGTGGACCTAGCCCCGCGCTGGGGCGAGGGGCGGCCGGAAGGCGGGTCCGCCTGATGTCACTGGTCGGCCGCTATCTCGCGCTCATCAAATTCGAGCACACCATCTTCGCCCTGCCCTTCGCGCTGATCAGCCTGTTGGTGGCGGCAGGCGGCAAGCCCGCGCCCCTGACCCTGCTGTGGGTGCTGGTGGCCATGGTGGGCGCCCGCAGCGCGGCCATGGCCTTCAACCGGTTGGCGGACTGGAAGATCGACCGCGACAACCCGCGCACCGCCGATCGGCATATTCCCGCGGGCATCGTCTCGCGCGCGGGGGCGGCCGTGTTCATCGTCGTCTCGGCGGCGTTGCTGGTGCTGGCGGCCTTCATGCTGAATCCGCTCTGTTTCCGGCTGAGCCCGGTGGCCCTGGTGGTGGTGCTGGGGTATTCCTACATGAAGCGCTTCTCGCCGCTGGCGCATCTGGTGCTGGGGCTGGGGCTGGGTATCGCGCCGGTGGGGGCGTGGCTGGCGGTCACGGGACAGTTCGCGGCCTTTCCCCTCTGGCTGAGCGCGGCGGTCATGTTCTGGGTGGCGGGGTTCGACACCATCTACGCCTGCCAGGACGCGGAGTACGACCGGCGGGTGGGGCTGCACAGTCTGGCCTCGCGGTTGGGCGTGCCCCGGGCGCTGATGCTTTCCCGCGTTTTCCACGTGCTGAGCGTGGCCTTCATGGCGGG
>PDQT01000353.1 GCA_002747875.1 bacterium DOLZORAL124_64_63 | reverse complement strand
CGAACGAGGGCCCACCTGGTAGATAGGAAGAAGGCCGCATGACTTATATCCCGCGCCACAAGGTCACTGATCTGATCCCCAACAAGTTCCAGGCCATCAAAATTGCCGCCCTGGAGGCCCGCCGTCTGAACGACCGCGCCCGCATGTTCGAGGTGTCCCTGCCCGGCAAGATCACCAGCCTGGCCGTGGAGCGCCTGATGGATGGCAAGGTGGAGTGGTATGATCGGAAAGAGCGCGCCAGGCAGCTTCACGCCGAAAAGGAGCAGGAAAAGGGTTAGGTCATGACCTCCCCCCGCGTTCTGCTTCTGGTCTCCGGTGGCATCGCCGCCTACAAGGCTTGTTTCTTAGCCCGTCTGCTGATGCAGGCGGGCTTTTCGGTCAAGGTGGCCATGACCGAGGCGGCCACCCGCTTCGTGGGGCCGGTCAGCTTCCAGGCCCTGACGGGCAACCCCGTGGCCACGGACCTTTGGGGCGAAGGCCAGAGCGAGGCCCTGGACCATATCGAATACGCCCGCTGGGCCGATATGGCCGTCCTGGCGCCGGCCACGGCCAACATCTTGGCCAAGGCGGCCCACGGTCTTGGCGATGACATCGTCTCCACCCTGTTGCTGGCCTTCCCCGGCCCGCTGGTGGTGGCACCGGCCATGAACGACCAGATGTGGGGCCACCCCGCCACCCAGACCAACATCCGGACGCTGGCCGAACGCGGTGCCCATGTGGTGGGCCCCGGCGCGGGCTGGCTGGCTTGCGGTTCTGTGGGCAGTGGCCGCATGAGTGAACCCGAAGAAATTTTGCCGGTTGTGCGGAAGGTGGCCGCCGGTCTGGGCGGGCGCCGGGCGGACCAGCATCCTTTGACGGAAGCTGGGAGAGCAGAGGCAGGGGAAGTACCCGCCGGCGGGTACTGGCGCGGGCGCGAGGTGGTCATTACCGCCGGGCCCACGCACGAGGCCATCGATTCCGTACGCTATGTGGCCAACCGTTCCAGCGGCCAGATGGGTTACGCCCTGGCGGCGGCCGCGGTGCGGGCCGGGGCCAGAGTGCGGCTCATCAGCGGGCCGACGCAGCTGAACGCCCCGCGGGGGTTGAGCGGCCTGGTGCCGGTGGAGTCGGCCGCGGACATGGCCGCGGCGGTGCGGGAGGCCTTGGCCGCGAATCCGGACTGGCTGATCATGTCCGCCGCCGTGGCGGACTACACGCCCGCCCAACCGGTGGCCGGCAAGCTCAAGAAAGAGAGCCTGGGCGCGCGCTGGTCTCTGGAGATGAAGCCCCAGGTGGATATTCTGGCCGAGGTGGTGCCCGCCCATCGGCCCGCCGGGTTGAAGGTGGTGGGCTTCGCCCTGGAGACCGAGGACGTGGAGAATCGGGCCATCCGCAAGCGGGAGGCCAAGCAGATGGACTACATCGTGGCCAACAACCCGACCGCCGCGGGCAGTGGCTTCGGGGCCGTGGATCATCAGGTTCTTTTGCTGGGGGCCGAGGGCAAGATCTGGCAGAGCGCGTCCCTGCCCAAGAGCGCCCTGGCCACGGAAATTCTGGCGCGCCTGGCGGCGGCCGAAGGCGGGGATGGGGGATGAGCACGGGGCGGGACGCGGTTCGTCAAGACCTGCTGAAATGGATCGAGCAGAACGAGGGGCTGGGGCTGGACTGGTTTTTGCGCGAGAGCCCGTTTTTGCGCGAGAGCCCGGTGGCGGCGGAAAGCGCGTCCAAGCCCATGCCGTCTGTTGGGGCCACGGAACCGGCAGAGCCCGCGGACGCCGGAGAACCCGCGACACCCGCGACACCTGCAACCCCCGCGACCCCTGTGGTGTCCCCGGCCGCGGTGCCCCGCGTGCAGGCCAACGTCCCGCCTCCAGGGCCCGCCCCTGAAATCAAGGATCCCGTCTTCAAGGCCGAGGTGGAGCGCTTCGTCGCCCAGACCCGGCGGCTCATCGAGGAGCAGCCTGCTCGCGCGGCGTCCCAGGATCCGCTGCTGGCCGAACACGGCGGAGACCCGCGATACGCCCTGAAGGCCTTGCAGGATTTAGTCTTGCCCTGCCGCCAATGCGGGCTGGCGGAGACCCGCACCCGGGTGGTCTTTGGCGCGGGCAGCGCCCACGCGCGGGTGCTGTTCATCGGCGAAGCCCCGGGCCGGGACGAGGATCTGCAAGGGCAGCCCTTCGTGGGGGCCAGCGGCCAGCTGCTGACCAAGATCATCGAGGCCATCGGTTTTGATCGACGTCACGTCTTCATCTGCAATATCCTGAAATGCCGCCCCCCGCGGAACCGGGACCCGCAGCCGGATGAGGTGCGGCAGTGCGAGCCCTATCTCAAGCGGCAGTTGGATATCATCCAGCCGCGCATCATCTGCTGCCTGGGGCGGATCGCGGCACAAACCCTGCTGGGCACGGATCTGAGCCTGGGCAAGTTGCGCCGGTCCGTGCATTTCTACCAAGGCATTCCCGTCATGGCCACTTACCATCCCGCCGCTCTGCTGCGGAACCCCAATTGGAAACGCGATACCTGGCAGGATGTGCAACGGTTGCGCGCCTTGCACGACGCCCTCGATTCCTGACCTTGCTCCTCCCGATCATCCGGTTTAACCCAGCACCACGGGCATGCCCATCCACGGCCAAATTTTCCAGATGAACAGGGTCAGCACCGCCAGCAGCATCCCGCTGGCGGGGATACCCGCCAGGAAGAACTCCCGCGTGCGGAACTGCCCGCTTTCGTAGGCGATGGCGTTGGGTGCCGCGCCCACCAGCAGCATGAAGGGCATGCCGGCGGTGGCCAGGGCCACGAAGGTGACGATCTCCGGCGCCACGCCGATAAAGGGCGCCATCACCAGGCTGACCGGCAGGGTGATGGCGATGGCCGCCACGTTCATGATGAAGTTGGTCATGATCAGGATCAGGGCCGCCACACCCACCAGGAAAAGCAGCCACGGCGCGTTTTCCAGCTGCCCCAGCCAGCCCAAGGCCATCCACTGCGCCGCCCCTGTCTGCCACAGGCAGAACCCGATGCTCATGGCCCCGCCGAAGAGCAGGATGATGTTCCAGGGGACGGCCTCCAGATCCGGGGCGCGCAGGATGCCCAGCACGAAGAACAGGATACCCGCGCCCAGGATGATGGCGCTCTTGTCGAAGGGCTTGAGGGCGGGCACGAAGCTGCGCGCCGTCAGCAGGGCCATCAGGCCCAGCACGATGACGAGGGTGGCGATCTCCCGTCTGGTGATGGGGCCCAATTTGGCGTAAAGCTGCTCCGCTTTGGCGCGCAATCCGGGTAGTTCACCCCGCTCCGGTCTGAAGACCAGACAGATGTAGACCCACAGCAGCAGAACCATCACCACGCCCAGGGGGGCCATGTATTTGGTGAGTTCGAAGAAGCTGATATCCCGGCCGGTGAGCTGCCGATAAAAGCCGATGGCGACGGCCCCGCGCGCCGCCCCCAGCAAGGTGATGATGCTGCCGGCGCCCGCGGCGTAGGCCATGCCGATGAACAGGCCCTTGCCGAAGCGGGTGGGCCGGCCGGTGGGTTCGTACAGCTGGTACACGATGAGCACCAGGGGGAAGATCGCCGACACCACGGCCGTATGGGCCATGAAAAGGGTCATGAAGGCGGTCATGCTGAACACGCCCAGGTAGATGACAGGCGTGCGCTCCGGGATGCCCTTCAGCAGGTAGAAGGCCATGCGCTTGGTCAGGCCGGTGGCGCTGAAAGCGGCGCCGATCAGGAGGCTGCCGAAGATGAAAAAGACAGAGGGGTCCATGAAGTCGGTCATGGCCTGGCGGGGGGCGCGGATCAGCCACAGGGATTGCGCCACGGCAATGCCCAGACCGGTGACGCCGGCGGGCAGCACCTCGAAGATCCACCACACGCCCGCCAGCATGAACAGGCCGATGGCGGCCTTGCCCTCGTGGGTCAGGACGGCGGTGCGGCCGGCCGGGTCCACCGCGTCCGGCAGAGCCGGCGAGAGGTAGAAGCCCAGGAACAGGGCGATACCCAGCAAGAAGGGAAACAGCCGGCGTTTGCTACGCACGCGTCACCACCAGGGGGAATTCGAATTCTTCGCTCTCGCCCGTGATGGCGTCACAGAAGACGGGATCATGGAATCCGGCTGCGGCCAACAGAGCGATCAACTCCTCGTCGGTCCAGGCCTTGTGGCACTGGATGTACCGCTGAAGATTACCGGACGCGATCTCCAAGATCCAGTGCCCATGCGTCTCGGTGGCGCTTTCTTCGTCCCAGCCGAACTCCTGCAGCCAGAGGTGGGGCGTGTCGCAGAAGACGGAGCGTTCCTCGCAGGACCAGAAGCTGGTGTCCTCTTTGGCGAAGATGTCTTCGGGCTGGTATTCCAGCACGAAGCGGCCACCGGGTTTGAGCAGGGCGTGCAGCTGGGGAAGGAAGGCGCGCGCCGTATCGGGCGGAAAGCTGTGGAATTCGCCGAACCAGAAGGTGATCGCGTCGAAGGGGGCGCCCAGCAGCGTGGCGGCGTCTCGGGGCAGCCGGGTCAGGTCCAGGTGGTGGAAGGTGCTGTCCAGCTGTTCGGCCTCGGCCTTGGCGCGGGCCCATCGCAGGGGCGCGGGGGCGAAATCGAAGCCGACGGCCTGATGCCCGAGGCGGGCCAGTTCATGGCAGTAGAGGCCGGGTCCGCAGCCGATATCCAGCACGCGGCTGCGGGCGGGCAACTGGCGGTGCAGCCAGGCCACGTGCGCGTCGATGAGCCGGGGCGCGCGGCTGGCCATGTGGGTGTCCGGATCCAGATGGACCAGGAGCATGCGCTCGCTGAAGGCGGGATCGTCCCAGGGGATCTGGTGGCCGTCTTGCCAGGGAAGGGGGGGATGGGCGGCGGCCATAAGCTGCCTCAGGGAAGACAGGGCGGTCAGGTTGTGCTCAGAGTTATCCACAGCCGGAAATCCTTGTTAGCAGGCTTTTTGGGGACATGTCTGCGGGAATTATCCCGGTTAATGCCCATGTTTTCCACATAATTAACAGGGGTTATCCACATCTTGTGCCCAAAGCGCCCCCGGTTGTCCCCGAAGATTTCCCCAAGTTATCCACATGAATGTCAAGAATCCCGGGGTGCCGGTATGACAGGCGGGCAGGGACATGGTACATTGCCTAATTCCTCGCTTTTCTGTTCTCATGGATGGTCCGATTATCGTCCCGTCCCGGTGGTCCTTTATCGTATCTCGAGGTGAGTGGTGAACGCCATGCCCCAGTCTGAAAAGAAAAAATCCTCTTACGGCTATGATCGTCTGCCCCAGGATCGCCAGCCGCCTTTCAACGAAGACGCCGAACAGGCGGTTCTGGCGGCCGGGTTCATCGACCGCGAGGCCGTCGGGATGGTGCAGGAGCACGTCAGTTTCACGGATTTCTACCGACTGGAGCACCAGCTCATTTTTCAAGCCATGGGCAGGCTGTACCTGGAGAACCAGGCCATCGACCCCATCACCGTGGCGGATATGCTCAAGCGGGGGGGCGAGGACTTCCTGGGCCGGGAGAAGAAGAAGATGCTGGCGGACCGCAACCTGCTGGAGGCGGTGGGGGGGATGGACTTCCTGATCGACCTGACGGGTATGCTGGGGTCGGCGGCCAACGCCGTTTTTCATGCGGGTATTGTGCGGGAAAAAGCGGTGCTGCGCAACCTGATCAGCGTCAGCACCCACATCGCCGCCGAGGCCTACGCCGGCGAGAACGAGGTGGCCAAGATCCTGGACGACGCCGGGGACCGGATCTACAAGATCAGCCACGAGACCCAGGCTCAGGGCTTCAGCGGTGTGGACGTCATCGTGCCCGACACGTTCAAAAGCATCGAGCAAGCCTTCCAGAACAACGATGACGTCACGGGCCTGCGCACCGGCTTCTCGGAACTGGACAGGAAGACCGGCGGGCTGCAGCCCAGCGATCTGATCATCCTGGCCGCGCGCCCGTCCATGGGCAAGACCAGTTTCGCCCTGAACCTGGCCTACAACGTGGCGGTGAACGAGGGCGTGGGCGTGGGCGTCTTCAGCCTGGAAATGAGTCGCGAGCAGCTGGTCATGCGGATGCTGGGCAGCAGCGGCCAGTTCAATCTGCACAACCTGCGCCGGGGCCGCCTGCAGGCCGAGGACTGGCCGCGTCTGACGGCGGCCTGCGAGAAGCTTTCCCAGGCGCCCATCTACATCGACGACACCAGCGGCATCGGCGTGCTGGAGATGAAGGCCAAGGCGCGGCGTTTGCAGCGGCAGCATGGGCTGGGGCTGATCGTCATCGATTACCTGCAGCTGATGCAGGGCAGCGGACGCGCGGAGAACCGGCAGCAGGAGATTTCCGTCATCAGCCGGAACCTGAAGGGCA
>PDQT01000352.1 GCA_002747875.1 bacterium DOLZORAL124_64_63 | reverse complement strand
CGACGTCGTCATGTTCATCTTCCGCGAAGAGGTGTACAAGCCCGACGACGAGACGCTGCAGAATCTGGCCAGCATCATCATCGGCAAGCAGAGGAACGGGCCCATCGGTTCGGTGGATCTGTACTTCCACAAGGAGTTCACCAAGTTCGCGGATCTGGCGCGTTAGCCGTGTGGGCCGGACATGGCCGGGAAAGGAATCCTCTTGAGCGAGACGCAACGGGAAATCATGAATCTGGAACTGATCGATCTGGACCAGGAGCTGCCCGGCCAGCGCCGGTTCATCAGCTGCTGGACGGGCGTGTACGACGGGCGCGCCTTCGTGGTGGATCCCGGGCCGTCGTCCACGGCGTCCCATCTGATCGGCCGGCTCGAGGCCCTGAAGGTGCGCCATGTTGATCTGATCCTGCTGACCCATATCCATCTGGACCATGGGGGGTGCACCAGCCGTATCCTGGAACGCTGGCCCAAGGCGCGTGTCTACTGCCACGAGTCCGGGCGCAAGCATCTGCAGGATCCGTCCCGGCTGTGGCAGGGCAGCTTGAAGGTTCTGGGCCACAAGGCCCAGGTGTACGGCGAGCCCGGCCCGGTCCCCGCCGCCGCCTTCATGGATGAGGCCGAGCTGGAGCGGTGCGGTATCCAGGTGATCGAGACGCCGGGGCACGCGCCCCACCATGTGAGCTTCGTGGTGGGGGATACCCTTTTCTTGGGTGAAGCCGCCGGCACCTTCAGCGCCTTGGGCGGCCCGCGCGACAACCTGGATTGTTATCTGCGGCCGGCCACTCCGCCGCGCTTCTTCCCCGAGACGGCGGACCGATCCCTGCGCGCCATGCTGACGGTGGAGCCTTTTCCGAAGCGGCTCTGTTTCGCCCACCACGGTCACTTCACAGGCGATGGCCGGACCTTGCTGGAGGCGGCCCGCCGGCAGCTGCGGACCTGGGTGGCCACAGTGGCGAACCGGCTGGAGGCCTGGGGGCTGGATCCCGCCGACGAGGCCGCGGTGTTGGAGCGGGCGCCGCAGCTGATCGCGGCCCTGCGCCAGGCGGACCCCGGCTTTGCGCGAGGGGTGAAGCTGCCGGAGGACATCCGGGTGCGGGAAGAAGATTTCACCCGCCAGACCCTGCGGGGGATCTGCGGCCATCTGGCCACGTCCGGGAGGTAATCCGGGAGGTAATCCGGGAAGTGGTTCGGGAAGTAGACGTGGTCTGAAACGGTGATATATTAGGACGGTTATGACGGCTTTCTTCGAAACCTTCGGGGCCCGGGTGATCAGGGGCATGGTGAACGCCGGACGCGGCGTCATGCTTCTGCGCAATATCG
>PDQT01000351.1 GCA_002747875.1 bacterium DOLZORAL124_64_63 | reverse complement strand
CACGGCGGTGCAGGCCGTCTACCAGATGAACAAGATGGTGCCCCTCAAATTCCTGGGCGTCATGATTTCCAAGACCGTATTCATCGAGCTGGGTCCCGTGCTGATGGCCCTGGTGGTAGGTAGCCGCCTGTGCGCCAACTACGCCGCCGAACTGGGCACCATGAAGGTGACCGAGCAGTTGGACGCCATGAGCATCATGGCCATCGATCCGGTGGCCTATTTGGCGTTGCCGCGTTTTCTGGCCGCGCTGCTGATGATGCCGGTGGTGACCATCATCTGCGACGCGGTGGCCATCGGCGGCGCCTACGTGGTCTCGGTGGCCACCCTGGATGTGGGCGCGGGGGTCTTCACCGAGGGGCTGCGCATGTTCTACCGGCACAGCGATCTGCTGGGCGGTGTCATCAAGAGCGTGGTCTTCGGGGGCATCATCGGCCTGAGCGGAATCTATTTCGGATTCAACACCCGGGGTGGGGCCGAGGGTGTGGGGCGCAGCACCATGACCGCGGTGGTGGGCAGTTGCCTGAGCGTGCTGGTGGCCGATTACCTGCTGGCCATCATCCTCTTCCAGATCATCTTCGGGAAGCATTAGAGCATGGCGGATCACGTGGCACTTCCCCATCCCGCGCCAACCCACCAGGGCATTTCCCTGTGCGGCGTGACCAAGAGCTTCGGCTCCAAACGGGTACTGGATGGCTGCGACCTGCAGGTGAACAAGGGCGAAACCCTGGTTGTCCTCGGACGTAGTGGCGAGGGCAAGAGTGTGCTGCTCAAGCACATGGTGCGGTTGCTGGAGCCCGACGCGGGAGATATCTGGATCGATGGGCAGGAAATCACCGGGCTGGCCCGGCGTAAGCTGATGCTCTTGCGGCGCCGGTTTGGCTTTCTTTTCCAGGGGGCGGCCCTTTTCGACAGCATGACCATCGGCAAGAACGTGGGGCTGATGCTGGAGGAGCATACGGACTGGAGCCGGCAGCGTATCCGGGCGCGGGTGCGGGAATGCCTGGAGATGGTGGGGCTGGACAACGTGGAGAGCAAGCTTCCGAG
>PDQT01000350.1 GCA_002747875.1 bacterium DOLZORAL124_64_63 | reverse complement strand
CCATCGCCATGGAGCCGGAGTACATCCTGTACGACGAGCCCACCACCGGCTTGGATCCCATCACCAGCGACGCCATCAACGATCTGATCATCATGCTGCGCAAGCAACTGGGCGTGACCGGTATCGTGGTGACGCACGACATGCCCAGCGCCTTCAAGATCGCCGACCGCATGGCCATGCTGAACAAGGGCAAGATCGTCTATACCGGAACGGTTGCGGAGGTGCGTGCCACGGACAACTCCATGGTGCGCCAGTTCATCAAGGGCAGCTCGCAAGGCCCGCTGGAGACTTTTTGAAATGATCAAGAAACAGAAAAGACGCGAATTTCAGGTGGGTATCCTGGCGACTCTGGCCATCCTGCTGCTGGTGGTGGGGATGCTGTGGTTCAGGAACGTGGACCTGTCGGATGAGAAAACGCGCTACCAGGTGGATTTTCAGCGGGTGGAGGGGTTGCGTGAAGGTGACAAGGTCCAGATCCGCGGCATCCGCATGGGGGAAGTGGAATCCCTGACCCTGTTGCCCACGGCGGTGCGCGTGCAGATCAAGATGTCCGAGAAGGCCGTGTTGACGGACGAGGCCGTGGTGGTTCTGGGGGAGAGGGGTATCGTGGGAGAGATCGTCCTGGAGATCGATCCGGGCAGAGGGCGGCCGGTGCAGGAAGGGCACGTCTTTCAGGGGCGGACGGCGGGCACCATCGCGGCCATGACCGACGCAGCGGGCGACGCTCTGGCCGAGATGCGGATCATGGTGGAGAAGGTTAACGAACTGGTGGCGGAAGTCCGCGAGCAGGGGAAGGTGGTGCAGACCCTGGCCCAGGCCAACAAGACCTTCACCCGCGTGGACGAGATGCTGGAACGCAACGATCA
>PDQT01000361.1 GCA_002747875.1 bacterium DOLZORAL124_64_63 | reverse complement strand
CGGCGGGGCAGCCCCGCCCCGGTGGCCGCCGGGGTCATCCACTCGGATCTGCAGCGCGGCTTCATCCGCGCCGAGGTGACCGCCTACGAGGACTTGATCGCCGCCGGCAACATGGCGGCCGCCAAGGCGGACAACAAAGTGCGTCTGGAAGGCAAGGCCTACGAGGTTCAGGACGGTGATATCCTGGAGATCCGGTTCAGCGTGTGATGGGGCGCCGCGGGCAGGGGCTCCTGATTGCCGTGCTGGCTCTGGGCTGGTGGGCGGCGGTCACCCTGCAGAGCCAAAGCTCGGTTTTCAGCCAGGTGCCCCTGCTGGATGAACGCTATTATCTGGTGACGGCCGCTCACCCGGTGGCCGTGGACCAGCCCCACTTCATGTCCCCCCTTTACCCCCGTCTGCTCGATGCTCTGGGTGCCGGGATGGCGGCCGAGGCCGTCCTGTTGCCCCCGGGAGGGCGCGGTTTGCTACCCTGGTTTCAGGGTCTGCTCTGGCTGTTCTCGGCTTTGCTGCTGCGGGTGATCGCCGATCGTCTGCTGCCCGAGGCGGACTCCCGTTGGCGTTGGTTGCCCACTCTCCTGTTCCTGCTCTACAGCCCTTTGCTGATCTATGGCCAGATGGCCCTGGTGGAAGGGGCGTTGGTCTTCCTGACTACCCTGGTGATCGCCGTCCTGGCCGGCGCCAGGCGGGCTTGGCCGTGGATCCTGGTGCTGGGTCTGGCCGTGGGCCTGGCAGGTCTGTTGCGGGGCTCCCTGCTGATGCTGGCGCTGCCGGTTCTGTTCTGGATCCATGGCTATGAGGAGGGCCGGGCCCGCCTGGGCGGGGCCCTCTTGTTTCTGGTCGTCGTGGCCCTGCTGCTTTGGCCGTCCGTCCGGCACAACAGCCTCCTGGCCGGTCATCTGACGGGCCCCACGGCGAACGGAGGGATCAATCTCTATCTGGGTAACGGCCCCGAGGCCTCCGGGCTGGGCGCCGGCTTTTCGGTGGATTGGCAGGATGATCCCGCAGGTCTGGCAGAGCTGTCCCGGCGCCTGGGCAGGGAGGTGCGGGATCCCCTGCAGGCCGATGGACTGTGGCGCGGTCTGGCCTGGCATGCCATGAAGGTGGATCCGGGGCGGACCCTGGGGCTTTGGTTGCGGAAATGGCATCTCCAGTGGCAAGGCTGGGAGATGGACCAGATCGCGCCTCTGGCGGGGTGGCGGCAGGAAGTGCCTTTGCTGCGGCTGGGGCTTTTGCCCTGGTGGTTGCTGGTGGGGCTGGCGGCCGCGGGTCTGGGGGCTCTGGGGCGGCGTCTGTTCTTGCCGGCGGGCGTGCTGGGGTTGCTGATGGGGGTGCAGGCTTTCTTCTTCGTGGTCAGCCGGTACCGCATGGTCCTGGTGCCCGCGCTCTGCCTGCTGGCCTTGGGGGGAACCTGGAGCCTGGCGCGTGCCGGGGGCGCCTCGCGTTCACGGGCGGGGATCGGGCTGGTTCTGGGGCTTTTGCTGGCCTGGCCCTGGCAGTTGGGAGAGGCCCGGGTGGAATGGGCCTCCTTGGCCGGGGCCAACCATGCCCAGCGCTGGGCTCTCCTGGCCGAAGAAACAGGAGATCCGCAAGCCTGGCGGCGGGCGGCGGATCTCTACGAACGATCCTTGGAGGCGGCGCCGGCCCAGCCCGGCCCCTGGCTGGGTGGGGCGGCCACCCTCCAGGCCCTGGGAGAGCCGGCGGCGGCCCGGCGTCTTCTGGAAGAAGGCCGAAGGGTCTTGCCGGAAGCCGAGCCCTTGGCCCGTTCCCTTTTTTCGCTCCAGCTGCAAACGGGACAAGAGGCCGAGGCCATCTCGACGGCCCGCTTTCTGCTGCGCGCCCACCCCGCCGATCCCGATATCCTGCACAACCTCACGGTATTGCTGGCCGGCCGGGGGCGGACGGAGGAAGCCCTGGAAATGGCTCGCCACCTGGTGCAAGCGGCCCCACAGGCGGGGCAAGGTTATCTGGATCTGGGCGTTCTGCTGGCCAAGGACGGTCGCCTCGCAGAGGCGGCGGAGGTGTTCCGGCAGGGCTTGCGGGCGGCCCCACACGATGGCAGGCTGGAGGAGAATCTGCGCAGGCTGGAGGCTCGCCGCTGAGACAGGCATTTTTTTTCATTCATGGCGAAGGTTTTCGGTGCCCTGGAGCGTTTGGTCTCAGGAACGGGGCATGGAAGTTCTTAATCGTCCAACCGAAGGATTGAGCCATGAAGATGACCAAACACTCCCTACGCAACCTGGCCGGTGCGGCTCTCATCGTTTTCCTGGTGGCCGGCGCCACCATGGCCATGGCCCAGAGGGGCAGCCATGAACAGAAGATGAAGCGGGGCTGGCTGCGCTTCGACGGACCCGAAAACCGGATCGAGATGTTGGCCAGGCGGCTGGATCTGACCCATGACCAGAAGGCGGCCATCGAGAAGATCCACGCGAAGAATCGCCAGGACGCGGTGGGCCTGCGCAAGGACCTGAGTAAGCTTGTCCATGAGCTGAGAGGCGAGATGATGCAGGACAACCCATCCCAAAAGAAGGCCCTGGATCTGAACAGGAAGATCGGGCAGATCAAGACCGAACTGGAGGCGCTGCGTCTGCAAGGGCGGCTGGCGATTCGCCGGCAACTGACCGATGAGCAGCGGGACAAGATGATCCTGATGGGCGGTCCGGGCAAGGGTCGGGGACCTGGCCGCGGCGGCCCGCGGGGCATGCGTGGCCTGGGCGACCCGGAGGGGCGCTGCGGTGAAGGTCCCGGGTTTCTCTCACCCAGGGGCGAGGACGCGCCCAAGGCGGATCAGTAGGACCGGGCTCAAGGTAACGGACCATGGGCAGTATTCCCCACGACGATGCCCTCATGGCCAGGACGGCCTTGGGAGAGGAGGCGGCCTTCCGCCTCCTTGTCCTGCGTTGGGAAAAGGAAGTGCGCGCTTTCCTGATCCACATGCTGGGCTCGGTGGAGGAGGCGGAAGATCTGGCCCAGGACACCTTCGTGCAGGTCTTCCGCAAGGCGGATTCCTACCGGCCGGAGGGCAAGTTCCCGAGCTGGCTGTTCCGGATTGCCGGGAACCTGGCTCGCAGCCGGCTGAGACGGCGCAAGGTGCTGGCCTGGGTCCGCTTCAAACCGGAAATCCATGACCGGGACAGCGGTCGGGATACCCCGGCGGAGGATCTGGAACGCAAGGATGAATCGCGTCGGGTGCGGGCCGCGATGTCGGCCCTGCCCGAGAGGCAGAGGGAGGCTCTCTTTCTCCATCGCTTCCAGGGTCTGAAGTATGCGGAGATCGCCGAGGCCATGGACACCACGGTACCGGCGGTGGAATCACTGATCCAGCGGGCCATGGCGGGTCTGCGACAGAGCCTGGCCAGGAAGGCGGAAAGGTCATGAGCATGAGCCACGAAGAATTCCGATCCCGGATGTTGGAACATCTCTCGGGCCAGCTGCCAAGGGAACAGGAGGCCCTTTTCCGGGAGCATGAGCGGAGCTGTGCCGATTGCGCGGCCCGGTTGGCAGAGGAGCAGGCCCTCTGGGACCTGCTGGGTCCGGGCGATCCTGATTCTCTGGACGCGGGCCGGAGTATCTGGCCCGAGGTGCGCCGCCGCACCTTCGGCGAGAAGGCGGAAAGCGCCTGGTTCTTCGGCCAGGGTCGCGTCTCGCGCATGGGGCTGGCCGCCGGCGCCCTGGCCGCGGGGCTGGCCTGTGGCTGGTTGTTGCCGGTCTGGATCGGGTCGGCCACCTCCGTCGCCGGCTATGTCGA
>PDQT01000360.1 GCA_002747875.1 bacterium DOLZORAL124_64_63 | reverse complement strand
GCTGGATATGGGCTCCGAAGAAGAAAGTGATGGGTCATGAAAAAGGTGCTGGTGCTTCTGCTCCTGATCTCGGTGGGGCTGAATCTGGGGCTGGGGCTGACCCTGCTGCGCAACCCGTCGGATGAAGGCCTCCGCCATGGGGCCTGGGGACCGGCCGAAAGGCGGCCGCCGGAGGGTGGCCCAGACCATAGACCCCCTTTCGGGAAGGGCTTTCTCGAGAAGAAGCGGCGTTTTTTGAATGGTCGTCTGGATCTGGCGGCCTCCCAGCGGGAAGCCTTCCGCCGGCTTCATGAAGAATTCGGTCCGCAGGTTCGCCAGCAGGCCGAGCGGGTACGGGCCGCCCGGCTGCAACTGCGCCAGGCGGCGGCCTTGTCCGGGAAAGACGATCTGCGGGGGCTCTTTGCCGATGTGGGGCGCCAGCAGGCGCGTCTGGATTCCCTCGTTACCGAGGTCATGTTCCATGAACTGGAAATCTTGGATCAGGATCAGAGACAGAAGTATCTGGGCCTGATGCCCATGGACCGGTTCGAGAGGCGTTTCGGGCGCAAGCCCTGGGGATACGGACGACCTCCGCGCGACCAATAATCAAGTTGACAGGAAAGCGGCCCATTTCTTATCTATTAGACAGGTGTGAGGTGGCCATTTTCGCCCTCACGGTTTTCGGATGTCCCGGCTTGCGGATGCTCCGGGGCGTCCCGC
>PDQT01000359.1 GCA_002747875.1 bacterium DOLZORAL124_64_63 | reverse complement strand
TTGGCCGAATCAGGCGTTTCACGCCGCCCAATCCCGAGGGGGATTTTTCATGACCAAGACCCGTCTCATCCTGCTTGCCGGACTGCTGGCTCTCGTCGTCCTGGCCGGATGCCGTTCCGCGCACACCACCGCCGCCATCCTTTATATCGACGAGCACAACTACGACAAGGCGGTGCAGGTGATCCATGAGGGGTTCCAGTATCGGGATGATGAACCCGATGCCTATTTCTACCTGGGCGAAGCCTACAGCCACCTGGCTGAAGAAGCGGTTGAGGAAGACGACTATCTCAAGGCCCGCAAGAACTACAAGCTGGCCTACGAGGCGTACATCCATGCCCGTGATCTGGGCAACGAGGAAATTCACGCCGAAGTTGATAACTCTCTCAACTACAACTACGGCAATCGTATCCGCCAGGCTTCCCTGGACTGGCAACAGGAATACTTCGAGCAGGCCGAGGGGCATCTGCGCCTGGCCTACGCCGCGCTGCCGGACAGCCTGACTCCCATCAAAAGCATCGCTCGCATGAAGATGGAGATGGCCGACATGGACAGCACCGGCCAGACCTCTACCGCCCTGCGCGAGTCGGCTTTGGAGTTGTTGGACCAGGCCCTGGCCACCAACCCGGAGGCCTACGGCCTGAACCTGGACAAGGCCAATGTGCTGGACAAGCTGGGGCGCGATACCGAGGCCGGTATCATCTACGCCAAGCTTCTCGAGGAGCACGGGGATGACACGGGCCTGCTGATGGACATCGCCAACCTCTCGGTGGAAGAGGGCGACGTGGCTCGGGCGGCGGACTTCTATGTGAAAATCGTGGACCTCAACGAGGCTGACACCGACGCCGGCAATGACGGGGACAACAAGGCCTTGTTGAAGACTGCGGGCAGTTGGTACAGCTCTCCCCAGGTGGGGCGGTACGAAGACGGTATCGCCGCGCTGGAGCGGGCGGCTATGCTGGATCAGCTGGGCGTGGACGACAGCATCATGTTGCTGCGTCTCAAGGCCCAGTACTATTACGGGAAGAGCCTGAAGAACGAAGCGGAGACCGAAACGGATCTGGTGCTGAAGGAAGACCTCCAGAAGCGCTCCCGGGAACGCTTCGACCGTGCGGTGGAAATCGGGGTGGCCATGACCAGCAGCTTCCCCACGAATGCGGAAGGGTTCTTGTACCTGAGCATGTCTCAGTTGGAGACCGGGGACTTCAATGCCTCCGACGCCAACTACAAGACCTTCCAGGAACTGTCAGGCGAGTCCGGTCTCTAGCCCGGGTCATGGGGGGACCGGATGGTCTACTCGGCCCGGACGGGGATAAAGGCTTGCGCCCGGGCCAAGAAGGGGTTTTATTTCCCTGACCCGTGTGGTAGACTTCCGTATCCATCCCGACCCAACTTCCTGCCGACAGCATGCCGTCCCTTTCGTGGGGTCCGGTGTGTGTTGGCGGAGCCCGATCAACAGGCAAGTGTTCCTGGAATTTCAAGAAATCGGAACCTCAAGTAATCGGAACCTCAAGACACCGAATCGCCGGTAAAC